>CAYQAL010000051.1:0-2225 GCA_964415465.1 uncultured Gammaproteobacteria bacterium | reverse complement strand
TTGATGCCTTGCATAGTGGGTTTAGGCTAGCGAATTAGAGGTCTTTTGCCAAGATATCGAGCACAACAATTTCTGGACGAACCCCCAGACGTGCGCGAACCAGCGCTTCTCCGATCCCTCGAGAGATCAGCACACGCATACCGCGCCAAGACTTTTCACCCGCGTCCAGCGATTGCGGTACGATCTGCGGCAGCCCTACCACCGGCCCTCGGACCGGCAGCCGAATTTGCCCACCATGCGTATGTCCAAGCAACACGACATCTGCACACTTTTCTGGAAGATCGAGCAAAAGATCTGGCTCATGCGTTACGATCACACGGACCCCTTTCTTAGACTTTTCAACCAAACGGATATCGGGCGAGCCGGAGAAAGAATCATCTAACCCAACGAGCTCAAACGACTGCCCAGATGGAAGTGGGAACGTCTTCACCTGGTTGGTGAGGGATCTTGCACCAAGCTTCAGCATACCCTGCGTGAGCGTCTTTGGATCATCAAAAAAATCATGATTCCCCAATACGAACCACATACCAAGCGAGGGTCGTAATTCAAAGATCGGCGCGAGCTGCCCCAAATCTTGCGCTGATTCATCCACAAAATCGCCACCTAACACCACAATATCTGGCTGCAACTCTTTCACTTGATCAGCAATACGCTGATAAAAACCTCGTTGTTTTTTTACACCCGCATGAAAGTCGGAAAGAAATACCAATCTCACGCGCTTCTCGCCTTCTCCAACGATGTAGTTCGTTACCCGAATCCAGCGCGGCTCAATAAATCCACCATACACAAGCACTCCGAGAGCTACGGCTCCCAGTGCGCTTACCACCAACCAACCTATCCAAACACCAAGCGCTATAAGTCCTAGCGCACAGACAATAAAGATCCAAAACAGGATTTCTAAGAGCGGCCGACGCCAGCCTCGCGCGTGCAGGTTGATCATGCGCCCACTTCGAGCGCCATTTGAACCAAGCGATTGGCATACCCCCACTCGTTGTCATACCAAGCCACGACTTTCACAAAATCGCCTTGAATAACACGCGTAAGTCCAAGGTCAACAATGGCTGAAGCTGGATTTCCAATAAAATCAGACGAAACGAGTGGCTCGTCTGTCGTTTCCAGAATCCCTTTCCAGCGTGCTTGCTTGGAGGCCTTCACAAAAACGGCGTTCAACTCTTCAACAGTCGTTTTTTTCTTTAACAAGACTGTCATATCAGACAAGGAAACAACCGGCGTCGGCACGCGCACCGACAATCCATCAAACAAGCCAGACAATTCTGGAATGACTTGGGTTGTCGCGATCGCCGCTCCCGTTGTCGTTGGCACAATGTTCTCCGCAGCCGCCCGCGCTTCGCGCAAATCTTTCGCCGGCGCATCCTGTAACACCTGAGACGCCGTGTACGAATGCACGGTTGTCATCATGGCGCGCTTAATCCCAAACGTTTCTTCGAGCACTGCCATCACCGGGGTAATACAGTTCGTGGTACAGCTCGCGTTATTGATAATCGTCGACTTCTTGGCTGTTTTTTGATTCATCCCCATCACATGGGTTGGCACATTCTCCCCTTTCGCTGGAGCAGAAATAATCACATGCTTGGCACCAGCCGCCACATGGCCCGAAGCCCCTTCATAAGTCGTAAAGCGACCCGTACATTCCAGCACCACATCCACATCAAGCACATTCCATGGCAGATTCTTTGGCTCTTTCTCCGCGGTCACAACGATTGTTTTTCCATCGACAATCAATTTTCCCTCTTTCGCTTCCACCGTCCCATCAAACGGGCCGTACACGGTGTCATGCTTCAGCAAATGGGCAAGCGTTTTCGTATCCGTGAGATCGTTAATCGCGACCACTGTGATGTTCGCGTAGGCGCGAGCGGCTTTCAGCGCGTGGCGACCAATTCGACCGAAGCCATTGATCGCAAGACGAAGTTGTTTCATAAGGGCAGGAAAAAGGTCTAAGACGAAGAATACGCCTCTCAGTATACTCTCTGCGGTTGGTTTTTCGAAGAGAAAAGAGCCTCTCCCGTTCAGGGAAAGGCTCTTTTCAAATTTCAGCGATTAGCTGGTTTGAGTTGGCGCGGCCATCTGCATGCGATGGAAGCGGGTCGGAGCAATCTTTTCGCCGATCTTCGCAATCTTCTCGTTCAAGAGCTGCTCGATCGTTTTGTCCTCATCCTTGATGAAGGACTGCTTGGTCAAACAGACGTCGGAGTACCACTTGTTGA
>CAYQAL010000050.1:0-2764 GCA_964415465.1 uncultured Gammaproteobacteria bacterium | reverse complement strand
CTTGCGGTATGCACGCTTTCCAAGCGTGTGCACTAGGCCACTATGCGACCTCTCCAAGCGCCTCAAATTGTGGCGCTATGCTAACGGATCCGAACGGAAGAGGCAAGCTTAGCTTCCGGATGGGTAGGTTTCCGCGCGAACAGCCGCGCGGTCGGTGTCGAAGCGGGCTGGGGTGGTGGTTGGATAGACCTGGATCTCGATTTTGCCGTTTTTTACTTCCATCTGAGCGATCGGACCGGTTGTATCGACCTTTTTGGTATAGCTGAAGCCTTCTCCCAGAGCTGTACCGCGGCTGGTCTGATTGGTCTCGAGATTGTGGACGAGTACTTGCGTTAATTCATCCGGGCGGTTGGTGGAAGCGACAACGTGCACGACCTGTGCGCCAACGAATCCGAAGTTGGCACGTGCGTCGATCTTTGTATCGTAAATGTCGCCAGTGGCAAGATCTTGCACCAAGATTGTTTGCATATCGCCACTCAAGGCGTTCATCCTCAGGGCGAGTTTGGTCTCAGATCGGTAGAGTTCTTGAAGGGACGTGTCAGGACGTTGAAGGACCGCGCGTAGCATGAGGTCCATGTCGTCCGGTAATTTTAATTCCATCATGACGCTGCTGTCTTGTAGGCTGGTGTATAAGACGCTCGTTCCAAGATAGGAGTCATCCGTGACACGATCACCGGTTTCCATGGCGCTTGAACTAGTTGTGAATCCATCCGTGTTCAGGAAGAGATCGTCGCTCTCGAGTCGGTAGTCGTTAGAAGAATCGCCCTCCATCTGGGAAATGGCACGAAGGCCTTGAACAGCAGTAGCCCCTAAACCAACAACTGCAAGCGCACCAAGAATGCTGAAGATGTAAATAACGGGTTTGTAGGAAGACATAGAGAGTCTTTGAGACGAATTATCCGTTTGATTGTACCAGAGAATGAGCTCTTCCAGTATGGAGCAGATATCGGAACCAGGCCACGATCGTGCTTTGTGGGACGTTCGTTTGGGTTAAGATAGCCTGTTCAAGCTCCGGAATCGGCATCCAAAAAGAGTGAAGCCCTTGGTTGATTTCGATTTGATCGGTGATCTCGGTTTCGACTTGTTCTACATCCGTCGCGAGAAAATGAAAGACATGATCGTGGCCGGTACCGATTTGGCAGTAGCTCGAGCCAAGTGATTCCCAGTGCTTTGCGATATACCCCGTTTCTTCTCGTAGTTCGCGCTTCGTTGCTTCGAGCGGTTCTTCGCCTGGATCCATTCCACCGCAAGGGAATTCAATCGTTTCTTGATCGATGGTGTAGCGATACTGTTTTGTTACGAGAACGTAGTTATCTTTTACACAGACTGCCATCGCGCCATCCAGAATTTCGGCCACGAAATACTGCCCGGTTTTGCCATTCGGCCAGAGGAGTTGGTCGTGGCGGATCCGATACCAGGGATTCTGGTGAGCGATTTCGGTTGAGGTGATGGTGGGTTTCATAGAGAGGAAGCTTTCGTAAGATAGAGCGTCCAAGCGGCTAGCGTGCTGCTGCAAGTAACCTGATTGTTTTTGAGAGCTAGATCCCAGTCTTCACGTGAGATCCAGCGATGCGTGAGGCCTGCCTCACTTGCTTCTAGGTCTGTTTGTACAGACTCGTGTGAGCCTCGTGCAAAAAATACATCCAACGTTCCTTGAGCGATTCCAGGCATGCGATGGAGCCAGCCAAGAGTATGCCACTCGTCCGCGACACATCCGGTCTCCTCTCTTAGTTCGCGCTGAGCAGCGGCGAGAGCATCTTCACCCTCTTCTGCTAATCCCATTGGGAACTGCATCAGCTCTCGGCCGACTGGGTGACGATACTGTGTCGTGATAAGAAGGTTGCCGTTTGTATCTTCTGCGATGATGAGTGCCGCTGGTCGTAGCTCTACGACGTAATAATCACCTTGTTTCTGATTCGGCCAGATGAGCGCATCATGCCGTAGTTGCCACCAAGGGTTCTGATGGATGAATTCAGACGAAGTGATAGTTGGTTTCATGGACGTAAGACTACGCAAGCTGTTTTCGCACGTAACAAGGCTCGCACAGAATGCGATAGCCACGTGACAGGGGAATGCGTGTCTGTGTTTTTGCGGCACATTCAGCGCAGGTCGTCTCTGAGAAGGTGAGAGGGTACATCTCCGTAGAACGAAGTTTCCGGCGGACCGTTGGATGAAGTCGAGGAAGGGCGAGGTTGAATTTCCGATGCCACTCAAGCTCGGGTTTTACGATGCGATAGCGTCGGCCGGATGCTTCACAGACAAATGATTGAGTGAGTACCTCATCGGTTGTTTCTTGAAGCTTGTTGGGAAGCGTGTGTGTCTCGGCCATTGATTGCGTGGCTCTTGGGTGTGAAAAATCAAACCAACGCGCCCCACGTCTCACCACCTCTTCTTTCGACAACGGAAAGAAAATATCGGCATTTGAAGAGTTGTAAGCGACGAGTGAAGAGGAATAGGGAAAGAATTCGCCATATTCACCTCGCTTCAACATGGCTGTTTTGAGTGCGTCTACGAGCGGCCAGTACGCTTCCTCCGTGTATTGTACGTTGAAGATGCAGAACTTCTTTTTTGTAAGACCGATACAGCCGAAGCAGTGTTCGCAATCCGTGAGAAGTTCAGAATATTCAACGTCGACGCAGCTGGTACAGAAAGAGGAAAAGCGCACCTCGTACCCGTTTACGAGGTGCTGAGAGTAATGGCAGCGTTCTGTCTGAAGACAGCCGATGATGTCGGTGCAGTCCTTGGCTTGATACATCCCAAACGC
>CAYQAL010000049.1:0-3564 GCA_964415465.1 uncultured Gammaproteobacteria bacterium | reverse complement strand
CAGCATTGAAACTGTTAGCCTAAGCTATGGCTCGTTTGATCGCCGTAAGTGACAAGCACGTCTGGGACCGCTTCGTGCAAGCCGATGCGTGGAATGCCTTTCCTCAGGCCTGGGCCTGGGGCGAGTTTCAAAAAAGTCGTGGACGAAGTGTTGTACGCGTGGCTCTCGTCGATGAACACGATCACTGGCTCGCGGCTGGGCAGGGGATCTGGTATCCCAAGCGCTATGGAACGGGCTATTGGCTGTTTCCTCGTGGACCGGTGTTTGCGGCGCATGTCACGGAACCTCGTGAAACGTTTTGTGCATTTTTAGAGCAGTTGTCCGAAGCGAAATTTCCACACAAAGGATTGTTTTTCCGGGTTGAACCACCGCTCACGCTTGAAGAAGGGCGGGGGATGATGCCGCTCCGTATGCAGCGAACGCATGCGCTTGAACCGGCTTCTACGGTGTTGGTCGATCTTACGCAAACTGAAGAAGAGCTGTTGTCCGCGATGCATCCTAAGACGCGCTATAACATTCGCGTCGCTGAACGGCATGGAGTGATGGTGCGTTCGGGTTCCTCTGAAGAAGATGTAAAGACATTTTTAAGACTCACCGCTGAAACAGCCGAGCGAGATAAATTCGTATCGCACGAAGATGAATATTTGCGAGCGAGTTGTGAGGCCTTGTTGCCGAGTGGCTTCGCGCGTTTACGTTTTGCCGAGTGGCAGGGGAAGTGTCTGGCTGCGAATTTTGAGATCGCGTATGGCGACACGGTGACCTATCTTCATGGCTCTTCTTCCTCGCAAGATCGTCAGGTGATGGCGCCGTACATCTTGCACTGGGAAGCGATGAAAACAGCGAAGAAAGAAGGTGCGACTGTTTATGATTTGTACGGAGCGAATCCGCGATTACAATCGAACATCTACTACAAGTCATCTTGGGAGGGGATTACGCGTTTCAAGCGAGGCTGGGGAGGAAAAGATGTAGATTTGATGGGAACGTGGGATTTGCCGTTGAATAAAGCGCTCTACTATCTCGCATTTCCGAAATTATTGTGGCGAGCGTAGCGTGACGAGTAGCAAAACACCCCGTGGTATGCGGGGTGTTTTATGTTACTAGTTGCCAAACTACGCTTTCTTTCCCGTCGCTGGTGCATCGCAGCACCCAGCATCTCCACAGCATCCATTTGCACCCTTCATGTTAAAGGCTGCAGCCAAGCTGTAGCGACCAGCGCCAAGGCAGAACAAGGTCACCAATGAAGCGAGGAGCATGAAGTCGATGTCGGCAGCTGGGAAGCTGAATTTCTTCACGATGAACAAGGCGACCAACATAACGACAGCACCCAAGACGGCAGCGACGCTTGTGAACAAGCCGAGCAAGATCGCGATACCACCAACGAACTCGGTCAACGCGGCTGCGTAAGCAAACAGCGCTGGAAGAGGGAAGCCGAGGCCACCGACCATACCCGTAAATGCGTCCATGCCAGGAGCGCCACCGAAGAGTTTGCCATATCCGTGCATGATAAAGATCACACCGATCCCGATACGCAAGGCCAACAACCCGATATCGCGGGCAGAGCCGCAACACTTCAGAGAGGTATTCATATGCAACAATAGTACGTTCTTTGGTATACTGTTGGCAAACCTCACTCCTCATTGGTCTTTTGTGGATCCTCTATGGTCCAAACCTCTCTTTCTACCCAGACGAAAGTCTTGTTGGTCTCAGCAGCTGCCTTGGCAACGGGTTTAGCTGCGTATGCGCTTGGTTACTACGATTACGATTGGCGACTTTGGCAACAGGGGACGCCAAATGTGAGCCAGCAAGGACTTGGCCAGCAGCCGGGAACGGGTGCGCCTCAAGCTGAACAGAAGCCGGTTGATGACAAACCGGTCGAGCCAAGCACGCCTCCAGCAGGGGTGACCTTGGTCAGTGACCCAAAGTTGCCAGACGCGATTGTCGGAATGCCGTATCAAACCATTCTTGAAGCAAGCACCGGACCAAATACACGCTGGGTGTTGGAGCAGGGAGCGTTGCCGGCCGGATTAACCTTGGATGAAGCCTTTGGAAAGATCACCGGCGTTGCAACTAATCCAGGACCATCATTGTTCCGTCTCAAATTTGGGAATAACGAGCTTAGTGGAGTGAGCCAGTTCACGTTGAATGTCGTCGGAGGAGAAGGTGTGACGGCTGCGACGACTCCAACGGGAGGGGAGGTAACAATCGTGACAGATGCGATTCCAGCTGGGCGAGTTGGCGAGGCGTATTCAGTTCAATTCAAGGCTCAAGGTGATGATGAGGCGGTTCGTCAGTGGTCGATGAGCTCAGAGGTCCCGGGTCTCACCTTTGGACCAGTGGATGGAAAATTGAGCGGCGTTCCAACGCAAGCGGGTACGTACACGTTCTTCCTCACACTCCGTGGAAAGACAAATGATCAAGACAGAAAAGCCGTTGATCTTACACAGAAGTACACGCTATCGATCGCGATGGCAGATCCAGTTCCAACAGACCCTCCTCTCAAGATCACTTCAAACACGCAGCTTCCAGCTGGTCGCGTCGGAGTGGAATACAAGTATCAGCTCACGGCGACCGGTGGCCCAGCCAATGCGCGCTACGTCTGGCAGAATTTGGACAAGATTCCAGGTGTGACAGGAAATGCTGATGGGTTGCTCTCGGGCGTTCCAACGCAGGCAGGCACTTACGATCTTCAGATGGTTTCGGTTACGTTGAAAGACACGGCAGGTGTTGGGTACGCCACTGACTTCCGGATTCAGATTCTTCCAAAAGAAGAGACGTCAGTTCCAGATTCGAATCCAGGTACCGTTCCCTTCGTGATCACTGGTGGCTATCCAGATGGCACAATCGGTAACTACTACTCATCTCGTCCATTGGAAGTCACGGGTGGCAAGGCGCCATTTGAATGGACTGTTGTCTCGGGAAATATCCCTCCAGGTTTGTCTTTCTCTCCAAATAGTCAGATCGGTGGCTACGCCAACCAGTACGGCATTTTCATCTTTACGGTTCAGGTTCGTGATCAGGACAGCCGCACAGTTCGCGCGGAACGCACGATTCACATTCGTCCTTCGCAGCCAGTCGTCTCGGCGAGCGTTGACCCGGATCTTTCCAATCGCCTCCGCCGCATCGATTTGATGGGTGTTCAGGTCCACGATCTCATTAAGCTCCAGGATGATGGCAATCCAGATACGCAGTTCGATACCACCGTGTATTACATCGGCGCAGATGGCCGTCGTCACTCATTCCCAAATCCAAAGGTCTACTTTAGCTGGTTCCCAGATTTCTCGCGTGTGCGCATTGTGGCCTCGCGTGAACTTGCGGACATTCCGTTGGGCGCGAACCTGACCTACCGCCCAGGCACCAAGCTTGTAAAATTCATGACTGACCCACGTGTCTATGCCGTCGATTCAGATCGTCGCTTGCGCTGGGTGAAGACAGAGGCGATCGCTGTTTCACTCTATGGTCCATTCTGGGCTCGCCAGGTGGATGATATCTCTGACGCCTTCTACATGGACTACCGCTTCGGCCAAGATATCGAACGTCCAGGTGATTACACGACGACGGGTGCGA
>CAYQAL010000048.1:0-3956 GCA_964415465.1 uncultured Gammaproteobacteria bacterium | reverse complement strand
CGATGGAGCCGAAGACCGGGTTTGAACCGGTGACCTACGGTTTACAAAACCGTTGCTCTACCAGCTGAGCTACTTCGGCAGAAATGCTCGAAAGCAGGCGTAGAATACGAGACTTTCTGTTGGACGTCAACCCATAAAAAGACCATGGTTAAGCGATAAAGTTCGGCTCTTAAAAAACAGCTGATAGATTGACTTTTCGGCTATTTTATGCTATAGTGTCTTGTTCTGGACGCCTCCCCGCGGCCACTCTATCTGGCCCTAGAGAGGCGGCCGGAACAGCACTTTCGCTCAATCCAACCGGTGCCAAAGGCAACCACCATGCTCGAAACTCTGCAGCGTCTGATCGATGCCTTGAATGGCATGCCCCAGACGATGGACCAGCTCCGCCAGCTCGGGGAGACGATCGCGCTCTACAGCAAGATCTTGTTCTTTCTCGGGCTCGTAGTCGGCGTCATCTGGACGCTGCGGATGCCCGTCCTCGCGATCGTCAACGTCTGGCGATACCGCGAGATGCGGGACATCGACAACAGGGAATCTGAGGCAGCCGAAGCGCGCAGCTTCGTCGAGATCGCAAAGGCGAAGAGGGGCAACCAGCCCATCACCGCCGACGACCTCAAGGAGGCAGCGGACGACTACTATCGGCTCATCAAGCACGCTCGTGCGAGCCGGAAGAAGCACCTTTAACCTCGGCTGGACCGCCGAGCCTAAACAAACGGGTCCGCCGGGCGCGCCGCACTCACGCGCGCGCCCAGGAACCAGATCACCGATTCTACGAATCGACGATGCGGCTCCTCACAAGCATCAATTCAACCGAATAGACGTAGGGTGCTACGTGTCTAAAAAGTGGCAATGATATAGCTATAACAATTTTGTCATAGGTATGACATTGGTCATTTTAACACCCATCACCCGACCACCACATCCCTTCCCAACTCTTTCACCCATTTCACAAATTCTTCCCCTTTGTGTTCAAAGTTTTTCCACAAACGATAACTTGGTGAAGCGGTCGACAGTAAACACGTCATTCCAGCGGACGTATGCGCATAGGCAAATCGCACCGCTTCTTCCATCGACTCTGTTTCACAAAACGCAAATGACCGACGCGACTGCCGCAACAGCGCGGCTTTTATTTTTTCGCCCGTATCTGGAAATACGACGATATTTCTCACACTCGACGCATCGATCATCTTTGCGAGTTCATCAAACACATATCCCCGATCTGTTCCACCTAAGAACAGCGTTTCGACTTTCGGAACGGATTGAAGTGCTTGAATCGTCGCCTCTGGAGCCGTTGCAATCGCGTCGTCCACAAAGGTAATTCCACGATACGTCCCGACCTCTGTGAGACGATGTGGAAGCGGTTCAAAACTTCGAATCGCTTCTTCCGCCTGCTCTGCCGTCACACCCAGTTGCTCTGCGACCGTCCAGGCTCCACACACGTTTTGCACGTTATGCGCACCTCGAAGACGTAAAGCCTCGAGAGAAAATGGCACCTCTTCCGTAAATGGCAATGCCCTCCCCGGCGCTTCCGCAACAAGTTCCTGAAGCTCAGGATATTGCGCGTTGTAGACAAAGAGCTGATCTTTATCCCCTTTTCGCACAATATTCGCCTTTGCTCCGAGATACGCCTCGAGCGAACCGTGATAATCCAAGTGCTCAGGAAAGAAGCTCGTAAAAACAGCGATCTCCGGACCACGCTCAAGATCATCGAGCTGGTAGCTTGAGAGCTCCATCACGTAGACATCGGTGAGTGCATCCTCATCAAACACATCAAGCGCTGGTGTACCAATATTTCCAATCAACCGTACACGTTTTCCAGCCGCCTGAAGCATTGCCGCAATCAGCGAGGAGGTTGTGCTTTTTCCTTTTGACCCCGTAACGCCTACAATGGGTTTTTTCACATTGGCAAAAAAAATGTTTGTCGCCGTTGTGTAGGGAACCGTCACGAGATGCTTGGGAATGCCCGGCGTCTTAATCACCAAGTCACCTGTTGTTTGCAAAGAAAGATACTCCGCGTCACGCGCTTGATCCGCGATCACGATCTCGGCCTGCGGTGCATGCGCTTGAAGAAAACGCTCTGTCGATTGCCCCTCTTTCCCATATCCAAGTAGGACGATCTTCCGTTTTGTTTGTAACTCAAGAATGGTCATAGCGTCGTGTACACAGCCTGAAACAGCTTTGGCAACAGAGCAATCGTGTCCGCATTCGGAGTGAGAACTTGCGCCTCCAGCGCAGACCAATCAGATACCAGTGGAGCCACTTCCATCTGGAATAATTCCATAATCGGTTCGCCTGCATATGATCCGGTTTTTCCTGCCAGATAAAACGCCAACCGAGTTTCTTCTGGCGTCCCAACACATTCAAACGGCTTGATTCCTTTTATTCCTAATAATTCTCGATATACCTCTTCCAGGTTACTATCCGCAAACAAATCCTTGCCGATTGCATCAACCAGCGAATCTTTCGGAACAAATGCCGCTAGCAACGCAAAGACGAAGGCGCATTTAGGACACTCACCACACCAGTAGGCTTTTCCTGCACGCTCTGGCTGGGTTTTACTCACCACAAAGTTGCGGTTGCAGCTCGACACGTGCCCAAGATACCGCTTCGCGGAACGTGAAAATCGTTTTGCGATCGCAAGTTCAGACAACGGACGAAGCAAGGAAAATAGCGTCACATCCGGCGTCACATAGCAATGGATGTAGTTTCGAATGAGCTGTTCGGCTTCTGTCGACTTTGACCATTGATGATTAATCTCAAGTCCCAGGTATTCCACATTTCCCTCACTCGCGCTTGCTTCATTCGAGAATGCGACCCACGCGTAATCACAGAGAACTGCCATGAATAACGCACCGAAGCTCCAGACGGTCGTAATTGGTACATGTCCATTGTAGGCTGCTCCGGACTTGGACGGTGCGATCATCTGCGGATCCAGCTTCGTCTGCACGCTCAATTCTCGCTCAGCAAAAAACCGCATCACATCCGCCTGCACTTTCGAAGCGCCGTACACAAACGGGCGAAACGAAATGCCAGCTTCTGTCAGCAGATCTGCAGAAACCATTGAATCCTTTCCCCCACCGATAGGTAGCAAGACGCGATTCTTTCGTGTATATGGAATAGCCTTTTCCGCCCGATCTACGCTGACAGGAAAATGGATAAGGTCTCGAAAATCAATTTGGTGTCGGTAAAAAAATTCACCCAGTCCCTTGGTATAGACGGTCGTCCAAAACTTGGCCTGCTCCGTATCCAATCCATACCCTGCCTCTAAACACATCTGCGCTGGGCAATACATCTTCCAGTAACTGATTCCCAGGATCAAATGAAGCGATTGCAAACAACGCTCGAGGAGCGCTGGTGGGACAGCGGAAATCTGCACTTCTTTTGGCAGCGACATGACATCTTGAAATCGCTCTTCTGGCCGCTCTTCAAACCGAACGACGTACTCAAACACAACTTCGCCTCGCGCTTGGTCGAGCGTATAGCGAGAAAAGACAAATTCACGAGGCTGAGCTGGATGCATAGAAACTGACTGTAGTTTGGAGGAAGAACGGAACGAAGACAACTGAGGATCGCCTCTAGTCCTCTTGAGCCACATCTACCCCCACCGTCTTACGGAAGCCGATTCGATCTGGCGCCTCATCCTCTAGCTTCAGCATCGACCCGAACCGAATCGCTTCGTCGCCGTAGCGATTACAAATTTGATCCATGGCCCGAGATACGCGTTTCCACGGAGCGCCTGTATCGATCGACTGCAACAGAGAGGAACCATCAAAACGCAGTTGATCGCCAGGCGTGACAAGCCCCCAAAACGTCACCGCGAGGAAAGATACTTCTTCGTTTAACGACCACAACCGATGGAGCAGCTCTGCCCCATGATGAATCAGTGTAAACGAATCATCCGCCGGCTCGTGAAAGACGTGTGCTAACGAACGGGTATAGCGAAATGGAAAGCCCCA
>CAYQAL010000047.1:0-3971 GCA_964415465.1 uncultured Gammaproteobacteria bacterium | reverse complement strand
CCGCCCGCCGCGATGGTTCACCCCATCAACGCGAGACTGGAGCCCCGGGCGATTGTCGTTTTACGGGGTCTTTTTTGTTTTTGGCTTGCTCACGCCTTCCATTGCTGATAGATTTTTCACGTTTTCCAATCAGTTTTATACATTCACTCTCGCGTCGGGCTATAGCGCAGTTGGTAGCGCGCTTCGTTCGGGACGAAGAGGTCGGGAGTTCGAGTCTCCCTAGCCCGACAGGAGAGTGAATCACTCATTCAATCGTAGTTCTCTGTTCATTTATGCCTTCCTTCGAATCCGGTCGCCCCTCTGCCCGCCCCGCTCAAGAAAAAAGCCTGCTCGCTGCTGCTGCCTTCGCCGCCCTGGTAAGCGCTGCCTGTGAACGTATCCCAAAACCGAATGATCACCAGCCACAGACCCTTACGCATGAAAGTCTCCGCGAACGAGATCCACGAGGTAAAACACCCAGTGAAGTGGTCGGATTGACGCTTCCCGTTTCTCCAGAAGGCGCGAGTCGCCCAGCGGCTGAATCGGCTATTTTGAGTATTGAAGGCTATCGAGGTCCTGGCACCAGCATGGACCAACTTGATCAGGCCTCGAGAACAAGATTCGGGAATAAAATTTGGGATACACGAGAGGAAGGAAATCCGAACGGAGGAACGTATTTGAACCACACTGTCATCCCATTCTCTGCAGCTGAACCGCGAGCACTCAATGGACACCCAGTGACACTGAGCTACGAATTCACACGTACGGACATTTATCGAAGACCTATTAACATACCAACGACTAATCGAGATGGCGCCCTCATTGCCCAGCGCACCACACTTGGCGTGAATCCAGAGACCGTAGCTCGTGGCCCAGGACCCTCTCTTCGCCAAGAGGCAGCCGAAGGCGCAGACTATAACCAGGCATTGAATGCCGTACTCGCTCGCCTGGCACGACCACCAGGAGCCGGCGAAATCGAAGCGGACTTTCAGCGCATTCGTGCTGCCGCTGATGCTCAACACGACCCAAATCATGGCGCTCAATGCGGCATTATTAACAATCTAGAAACGGGACAAGCACATTTTTGCGCCATACGTACACAACGCCAACGCCAGCTGGTGATTGACGATGTTCAAGAAACACGCACGAGCGATGGACGTGTTCGAGTGAGCGTTCTCTTTCACGAACCAACCACCCCTTAACGCGCCTGCCAAATCTGGTAGGTCGTATCTTCCGCCATCAAGGTCGAACGTAATCCGGCACGGTCAAAATACTTTTTCACTGGAATCGTTCCCTGAATAACTAACGTCATCAACCCATCTGCTTTCAGATGGTGTTTGGCGTGTGCAATAAAATATTCCAGCGGTTGCGTTGTCTGTTTTGCTCCTTGATGCACGGGTGGATTACTGACAATCAGATCGTACTTTGCATCAGGTGGCAGCGCATTCCAGCTATCTCCAAAAAACGCATGTACTCCCGGTACATTTTGTTTGGTTGCTTCAACGGCAAAGGCATTCAGATCAACCGCGTCGATAGAAAGAGCCTTCGCTTGCCTTTGGAGTGCGTACGCGAGGACCCCCGTTCCCGTGCCCATATCGAGTACTTGGGCACTTTCCGCACAGGGCGGAAGATGCGCCAAAAGCAATGCTGTGCCCTGATCAAGCGTTCCATGAGCGAACATGCCCGGATAGGAAATAAACGAGACCTTCTCTCCCGCTATCTCTGCCTCAAACGTACGCTGCCAACCTGCTAGTTGTGTACGAAGCTTTTCTTGCCGAGCCGACCGAATCGCCGACACAACTCGTTCGCGATGTTTATACATGATTGTTTCAGCGTCTTCAAACCAAGGCGCTAGATGATCCTGTACAGATTTGATTCCTTCATGATTTGCTCCGTAGATAAGGAACTGACTACCTGGCGCAAGCCGTGACGCCGCAACCTCGATTGCAAGCGTTGTGAGTTCACGAATCGTCGGGAGGCGCAGAATGACCCCATCAAACACATTCGCCGGGGGCCAGGTAAGCGCGTTTCGGTTGGACCACATCCAACTCCACTCGGTGATGTCCGCACCCTGTGCTCGGAGCGTCATTTCGATCTGTGCTGAGTCAGGCTGAATCAGCAACCATCGTCCCGAGAGTGGTTTTTCGGCTACAGCGAGGGCGAGGATATCTCCTGAATCAGTGAACTCCATACAGGTTCAGCTAGTGCGTATGGCCCACATGACCTCTGCCCACTTCTTCTTGCGTCACGTTCCGTTTCTGAAAGGCCCACGCTGTAAGCAGCGCCGTGATCGGCACCGTAAAGACGAGCCCGATCGTACCCGACAACGAACGAATCACTTCATCAACAACACTGTCGAAGTTCACAAATTTGAGCCACGAACCACCGAACTGCGTGTACAAAAGAAGAGTCGAGAGCGATCCACCAACATAGGCGTAGATCAGCGTATTCGCGAGTGCACTCATATGGTCATTCCCAATCGTCATCCCAGCCTGAAACAGCTGACGGAACGACAAACGCGGATTCGCTCGCTTTACCTCAGCAATACCTGATGCGATCGATACCGCCACGTCTTCCACCACACCAGCTGAAGCGATAATGATACCCGCGAACAACAGACCGCGTGGATTTAGTCCTGGATTTTTATCAAAGAACAACCGATCTTCTTCTGTTGATAGACCATTCAAGTGAGCCCAATCGGCAAAAATCCAAGAAATAAGATAGGCAACCAAGGCACCGCCCATCGTTCCAATGGCCGTGACGTAGGTTTTACGATTCCACCCAAGAGAGAACCCGCCTGATACTAAGGTAAAAATTCCACTCAGGATGATCGCCACCGGAATCGGATTTACTCCTCGCAAAAACGCTGGGATCAGGACATACCCGATCAACGCAATCGAAATAATGATCGAGCCAGCCACCTTCAACCCCTGCCAGCCAGCCAGTAAGACCAGCACAAGCACAAACAACACGACTAACCAGATCATCGCTGCTCGTCGGTCATAGCCTTCAATAAAGAACAGTTGCCCCATGTCGGCCGACGACTGAATCAACACAACCACCTTATCCCCTTTTCGTGGCTGAATGCCATACGGATTCGAGCCGACATCGTTTGTAATCTGACGTGTTTGCCCTTCGAGCGCTCCCGAAAGGAAGCGTATCGTATACGACCCTATCTGGGTTGCGCCACTCGTCGTTGGTTGCGCTCCCTGTTTCACCTCCTCCACAATCGCGCGCTCATATTGACCGTCGCGACCGCCCTCGCCTGTTTCAACAGTAGCGCCTGTATTCGTCGCGCTCACCACAACAGCCGGCGTAGATGTCGTACTCGAAGTAGCCATCACATCCGGAACAGCACTCGTCTGCGCCTGAACGCTCCCCACAACCAGAGACGTGAGGCCCACAATCGACACCGCAAGTGACACCAAAAAACGATTCATAGACATAGATTCAGCTTAACTGATTTTCGCCTCCCACGGAAACGGCCGATGGTAGATGGTTTCCGTCTTGGCATAGTCCGTGAGCCAATCGAGTAACGTCGCCGTCGCTCGCGTATCTTCTTCGTTATAACGAATGAGCGCCTCTAGATCGGCTGGCTGCTTTTGCTTGAGCCAACGTTCATACACACCAACAGAGTCTGCTCCATGCGAAACAGCCCCCTTCCACGTCGCTCCAACCAGCTTGCCGATATTCTTCAAACTATAGATATAGAGTGGAAACACCGCATGATCTTTTACCAACTCGTTTACATCCACCATCGAGTCCAT
Source organism: uncultured Gammaproteobacteria bacterium (assembly GCA_964415465.1). Classification (GTDB taxonomy): domain Bacteria; phylum Patescibacteriota; class Patescibacteriia; order 2-12-FULL-60-25; family 2-12-FULL-60-25; genus JAGOTP01. Next base: position 225 of record CAYQAL010000047.1, on the reverse strand, counting down.
AAACCGCTGTAGCGCTTCGTCCTGTTCTGTCTGATACCGTTTCGCGAGCACTTCCAACCGTTCATATTCAAACATCGAATAATGGTACACAACATAGTCTTCTGGAAGCGTCTTGATCCAAGCTAAGAACTTCGTCCAGAGTCGCTTTTCATCACCCAATCGCTTCGCCACAAACGACACATACTCTTCCGTTCCACGAACCTTGTCACGGACCAAACACCCAAA
>CAYQAL010000046.1:0-4061 GCA_964415465.1 uncultured Gammaproteobacteria bacterium | reverse complement strand
GGAATTCCTAGGTTCAAATGTCGAATCACCTGTTGCGCCGCATTCACCTGAGGCGCTCCCCCATCGATCAGAAGCAGGTCGGGTTTCCGCCAGTCGTTTCGGAACCGACGCATCAGCACTTCTTGCATCGACGCCACATCGTTCGCGCCCACCACGGATTTAATCCTAAACTTTCGATACTCCGCCTTCGCGGGCGCCCCGTTTTCAAACACCACCATCGAGGCAACAGATGATGTGCCTGAGATGTTCGAGATGTCATAGCCCTCAATGCGACCGTAGAGATCAATTGGCGCCTCGCCTTCACGAATACGATCAACGTCTTCGTCTTCACGCTTTAAGACCGCAATATCTTTAATATGCTCAAGTGAGAATAAGCGATTGCGAATCACCGCCGCTTCTTCAAAACGATTCTGGGACGCCAATTGCTTCATGTCTTTTTGATAGCGCTTGATGATTTCTTCTTTACGTCCTTCGAAAAAAGCAATTAGATCGCGAATGGTTTTGGCGTAGGCTTTTTTGTCTGCGGTTCCGATGCACACACCCGGACACAGTCCTAAATGAACATAAAAACAAGGTCGTGGCTGACCAGGAACGCAGGTTGTCCAAGGGAAAATCTTGCGGAGGTAGTCTAACGCTGCTCGAAGTGAACGTGGTGATGTATATGGCCCAAAAACGGCTTTTGCCTTTTTTGCCTGCTCTTCTTCCAAGTCAGTTCCACGAACGAAAAGTGGCCGTGGAAACGCTTCATTCGTAATGACTAAGTACAAGAAGCTCTTATTATCACGATCACGAATGTTGTATTTCGGAAAATAATACTTTATCAGATTCGCTTCAAGGATGAGGGCTTCGAGCGCCGTTGGCTTCTCAATGTAGTCTATCTCGGCCACCTTCGTCGTCATTTCCGCGATCTGGGGCGAATGTGGTCGAATGAAGTGATTCGGCACCCGACGCTTCAAACTAGTTGCCTTTCCAACATAAATCACCGTGCCTTCGGCATTCTTCATCAAATAGACTCCCGGCGAGATTGGGAGCGCATCATTTTTGATTTTGATGGAAGAGGGAATCATGTGGGATGCAGAAATGTATACAGAGCCGCACGTTGCTCTTCAGATAAGCGGACGAGTGACTCTAGGGCGTGGATGCGGTGCGGTATATGCAATCCTGATGCAAGACCGTTGATACAACGTACCCAGTGTAGTCCATTCAGAAGCTGTGAGTATATCTCTGGGTTGACTCGCTCACCTCGTTTAAAACGATCGAGTGCCGCAATCACTTCCGATACTGTTTGCGCGCGTGTTGGTAACACATCAACTAACAAAAAACGCCAGGAACGCTGCGAAGCGTTCTGTAAAAACACAAGATTTTCGCCTCCAACAAGATCCAAGAGCTGACCCGTTTTCTCTGTATAAGTAATTGCACGCTCTATGAAATCTACAAGCGCTGAACGAAACACCTCATCGTTCTTCGCGCGGGCAATATACCGTTCTAATCGTGGCTGAATCCAAGAACTGTCTGCCAGATCACAATCCTCTCCCTTGAGAAGGGCTTTCGTTGTTTTCCAATACCGTTCTGGATCGCGTTGATCAACCTTTCTTCGCTCTGGATAGGGCGAATCGAGCGAGACAATCTGATCCGCATCCGTCGGAATTCGGTCTTGCACGCGCACAATTCCCCAGCCCATTTTTTCTTTCAGAGTACGCATTCCATCTTTTTGTTTCTGAGTGGGCACTGGGACCTGGGTGAAGAACAAACGCTCGCCAAGAATGGAGAGTGGCGGGAAAAAGATCTTTAACTTGTCGACACGAGATCGATACTGATCCATGAACGTCTTGGCATGCTGCAATAATTCAGCATCAGGCGCATCGATGTGATGCTGCGCGAGATAGTCCTCCGTTTTCTTTAGAAGACCTTTGTCAACTTTCACAACAACACTTGAATGTTTTGGGCTTGAAAAAACAATGTGATTTCCACCTTCTCCAAGAAATTGAGGCTGATAGTGCTCAATAAGGTACCGTGCTTTTGCATCAGACGCATCTACCTGTGGTTCTTTTTGCATAGCAAAATACTACGTCGACGACACGAATGTTTCAATCTTTGCCTTACCGTTTCTTCAACACATCCTTCAAATATTTCCCCGTAAAACTCTTTGGATTCTTGGCAACGTCTTCTGGCGAGCCTTGCGCGACGATCGTGCCGCCCTTGTCGCCACCTTCTGGTCCAAGGTCGATGATCCAGTCAGCATTTTTGATAATGTCCAGGTTGTGCTCGATCACACACACCGTGTTACCACGTTGTACAAGACGATGCATGACAACCAAGAGCTTCTGGATATCCTCGAAGTGTAGACCGGTGGTTGGTTCGTCCAGGAGATAAAACGTTCGACCAGTGTCACGACGCGCCAACTCTGTCGCGAGCTTAATACGTTGCGCTTCTCCACCAGATAAGGTCGTTGCCGATTGGCCGAGCTGAATATAGCCAAGACCAACTTCTTCCAGGATCTTCGTTCGATCGTGCACTGGCGGCAGGTCATGGAAGAACTTATTCGCTTCTTCAACCGTCATCGCAAGCACATCCGCGATGCTTTTATCACGATATTTTACTTCCAAGGTTTCACGGTTAAAGCGCTTCCCTTTACAAACGTCACATGGGACGTAAACGGTTGGCAAAAAATGCATCTCAATCGCGATCTGGCCATTGCCCTCACAATGTTCACAACGCCCACCAGGAACGTTGAACGAGAAGCGACCCGGTTTGTAACCACGCACGCGGGCTTCGGCAGTCATCGTGTAGAGTTCACGAATGTGACTCCAGATGTCAGTATACGTCGCTGGGTTCGAACGCGGCGTGCGACCGATTGCCGACTGGTCAACATCCACGATCTTATCGATCCATTCAACACCCAAAATGGCCTCGTGCTTTCCAGGCTTGGCCGTAGATTGGTTCAGACGGCGAGATAATTCACGGTACAAAACATCAATCATGAGTGTCGATTTTCCCGATCCAGACACACCCGTGATCGCCACAAACCGCTGGAGCGGAACCTTCACCGTCACGTTCTTTAAGTTATTTTCGGTCGCTTTCACGACCGTCAGATGCTGCTTGCCATCGCCACGACGCTTTACGGGATAACCGATCTTTTTATCGCCGCGCAAGTAGGCACAGGTCGTGCTCTTTTCATCCTGAAGGATGGTTGGCATTGCGCCAGCCGCGACTACTTCTCCTCCGTGACGGCCAGCCCCTGGACCAATGTCGACCAAATAATCAGACGCACGAATCGTATCTTCATCATGCTCAACCACAATGATCGTATTTCCAATATCACGCAGCTTCAAGAGCGTGTCGACCAGTTTTTTGTTATCGCGTTGGTGCAGACCAATGGTTGGCTCATCGAGCACATATAAAGCGCCCACCAAACGAGACCCAATCTGTGACGCTAATCGAATACGCTGCGCTTCTCCGCCAGACAACGTGCCGGCGGTACGATTCAGTGTCAGATATTCAAGGCCAACATCCAACAAGAACGACAAGCGACCGATAATCTCACGCAGGACAGGTTCTGCAATCGTCTTATGCTGCTTCGACAATTCAAGGCCGACCACAAAATCTGCCGCATGGTCGATCGGTAAGTTGCACAAGTCGACGATACTTTTATTATTGATCCTGACGTGAAGCGCCTCGGTACGTAAACGCTTGCCATGACACGCTTCACAGATCTCTTCCGAGAAAATTTCTTTGACGCCCAGGCCGTTACACGTCTGACAGGCGCCGTACGGTGAGTTGAAGGAAAAAAGCCGCGGCTCGATTTCAGGAAACGCAAACCCATCGTCAGGACACGAGAATCGCGCTGACATCAAGCGCTCGGTTCCGTCATCCAAGATAGCGCGTACCGTGTCGCTTCCGCGATCGAGCGCGATTTCAATCGCTTCAGCTAAACGAGAACGTAAGGTTTTATTCCCTTCAACCGGCCACCCAAGTGGCACGCGGTCCACGACGAGCTCAATCGTATGCTGCTGATAGCGCTCCATCGGTACCGCTTCACGCAGCGAATAGAAATCACCATC
>CAYQAL010000045.1:0-4091 GCA_964415465.1 uncultured Gammaproteobacteria bacterium | reverse complement strand
TGGTTCGTGTATATTCTTCGGTGCTCGGATGGTACGTTGTATACCGGCATCTCAACGGATGTAACGAAACGAGTCCTGTCGCACAATGCGGGAACAGGAGCTAAGTACACGCGAAGTCGTTTACCGGTTGTTTGCGTCTGGCGAGAAACAGCCTCTTCCGAATCTGTCGCACGCAAACGCGAAGCCGCGCTCAAACGTCTGACACGAGCTGAGAAACAATCGCTCGTGCTAACCTATAAACAGCTATGAACAAACATCATTCTCTTACCTACATCGAATTTGGAGCAACCGATCTAGCGGCGACTAAATCATTCTACTCGGCGGTGTTTGGCTGGAAGTTCACAGATTACGGTCCAGAGTATCTAGCGTTTACAGACACAGCGGAGCATGAAGGAGGATTCGCACTTGGGGTGAGCTCGGGAAAAAGTCCGCTCGTTGTTTTGTATTCGGCTTCGCTCGAAGAAACGCAAGCGCAGGTTGAAGCAAACGGCGGCACGATCACGAAACAGATTTTTTCTTTTCCAGGCGGGCGCCGGTTTCAGTTTACCGATCCAAACGGAAACGAGTTAGCGGTTTGGTCTGAGTAAAAGACGGGTTATGATGGAGGCGCCCCAACGGCCGTGCCCATCAAAATGCCGTACCAACACAGAAATAAAATCCCACCAATCGTCCCAAGAATGACGATGTGCAGCCATGAGTCACGGAAGGTGTGAACGTGGGCGACTGTTGGATTGACCGGATTGTAGTACACGGCGACACGGTCACCTTCTTTGCTGGAAACAGAGCTCGCTTTTGTAAACGATCCCGCTTCGCGTTCAACGCCATCGGTTGCTTTATAATTCACAATCGTTTGATACACCGTTTGACCATTCTTTAGAGTCGAAGATTCAAAACGAACAATTGTTCCCATCGTTCGCGTGTAGGTTGTCATGACGCGAATGTTCTTGATCAAGAAGAACAGTGTGAGCCCCAACAAAATAATGGTCGGAACAAAGAAGATCCATGAAAATTCACCTTTGGCGCCAGGCATATGAATCAGTCTAACGTTCCCAAGCGTAAGCGTCTATGACATGCTAAAATTGTATGGACAAGACCCTGCGTATCAAAGTCGCTGACAAGTTTGCTGTGTATGGCCGTTTGAACGGTTCACTCAAGCAACCGCTCTTCATCGTGATTCATGGCTTGCCTGGAAACTACAACGAAGGCTTTTATGAACGCGCCTGCTTCTGGTTTGCAAAACAGGGCTACGCCACGTTCCGTTTTAACCTGTATAGCTGGCAGAAGGATGCGCGTCAGTTAATCGACTCGACGCTCAAAACACATGCTGCTGATATTGATGCAGTCGTGCGTCACTTCAAGCGCCAAGGCGTAAAGAAAATCTTCTTAGCCGGACATAGCTTTGGTGGACCGTCGATTTTACTCTCGAAAGAACAGAAGTTTGATGCGGCTGTGTTGTGGGATCCGTCGTACGATATTTCATTTGCGCATGAACGCTATGGTTTCCCTGGCGGCAAGTTTATAAAATCACTCAACGGTTACTTTATGCGTTGGGGTGCGAACGTGATTATTGGGAAAAAGATGGCGAAAGAAGCAGATACACTGAAGTGGGCTGAGCTACCAAAACAGTTTCGTGTGCCGTTGAAGATCATCGTCGCGGCAAAAGGTGTGTTAGTCCCTGGCTCCAAGGTCTATTTCGAGCAAGCGCATGAGCCGAAAGACTTGGAAATAGTGAAGGGCGCAACTCACTATTTCGACGACGAGCCCAAGATGCAGGATCACGTGTTCGAACGAACCAAGAAGTGGTTTCAGAAGTTTTAACTCACCCAGTAGTAGTACGCCTCTATGAACCATCGCGCACAATTAGTCGTTGTCGCTGTTTTCGCTCTTTTGGTCGGGTTAGGGGTCGGGCATTACGCAGGTGCGAGACGTGGAATACTGTCTATGCCGTCGCCGCAGATGCCGACAAGTCAGCCAGCCGCCATGAACGGAATGGATCATTCAATGCATCAGACGCCAACGGAAATGGCTGCCGCTCCGACCAGCTCGTCCACGATGGATATGGCCGGGATGATGTATGGAATGATGATGGGTCTCCAAGGTAAAACAGGTGATGACTTCGATGAAGCCTTTCTCGATGAGATGATCATCCACCACCAAGGAGCGGTTGATATGGCCAAGGCGGTTCTGACGTCTTCGAATCGAACTGAGCTCAAAGCGTTTGCGAATGAGATCATGAGCGCGCAGACACGCGAGATCGAACAAATGCAGGCCTGGCGCAGTCAGTGGTTTGGGAAATAGCGACGCGGAAGCTCCGCGAGGACTCGCGCAAGGAGATGTACGAGAGCAACAAGCGCTACGTGATCAAGGTTGGGGAGGGGGGGGGGTGAATCAGAAGTGACTGAAATGCGTGACGTTTCTCGTCGTGCGTAAAAGATGCCCGAACGGGACGGCGACTGCCACCTCCTGTTCGGGCATTCGTCGTTTTTGTGGTCCTGTTATACTTTCTGTATATGGACTCTCCTTCCCATTCTTCTACCCCCGCAGTTGTATACATTTTTACCGCTCTTGGAATCGCTTGTGTATTCGGCCTAGTCGCTTTGATTGTCTATGGCCTTCAGATGATGCATTTGAATCAGAACGTTCAGCCATCTGCTGTAGATGACATGATTTTAGACATCGACCAGAGATTGTCTGAAGGGCGCGCGGAGGCCTACCGTCCAACGGACTTCGCCGAAGTAGGAACGCTGCGTTTCCCAACGCCACCGAATCCAACCATTAGAGAAGCGGTGCTTGAATATGCTGGACCAGACAATGCCACTACGACCGTGCCGATTGTCTTCGATGGGAGCGGTCTCATGACAATCTGTGTCCGAGATAACTGGGGTTTGCCGTGTGCTGCGATGAGTATGACGTACGATATGGCGTTTGGTGGAAAGCGCGCAGCGGTAGAGGGAGTGATGGAGAATGGAAAAGTATTGATGCAAAAACTCCACGTGTATGGTCCCGACGAGCAGATTGTGAAACCAGCGATCGGTACGACGTATGTAAATTGGGATGATGCCGTAGCGGCTCTCAACACCTGCCGTAAGGTGAAAACCGTTTTTGATAATCAGTCTGAAAAAACCGTTCGCTTTACGTTTTGGAATAGCACCGAAACTTGGGAAGCGCTGCAACCACTGCGAGAAAGTTTAAGGACAGCGTTAGAGGATGCGAAAAAGATCAATTGCAGTGTTTTCCCTCAAGTAAACTCATAACTTGCACCAAAGTTGCTCGTGTAGTCGTATAGTGGGCGTGTCTGGTATTCGTTATTTATCCTTTTTCCAGCTGCTCTATGTCTAATGGTGCGAAGTACGCCTTAATTGCGGTCATTGTCTTGATTCTGGGTGGAGCCGGTGCCTATGCCTACGTCACGTCTCCAACAAAACCACCTTCCACGGTTGTAACTGGTCAGGGTGAAGCCATGACGGGAGGTGCAAACATGAACGGCTCGGGTGTTATGACGGCTTCGGGGAGCGCAATGACGCCTCCAGTGGCGGATGGTCGTTACCATATTGTTTCAGAACAGACGACCGCTTCTTTCTCTCTTGATGAAGATCTTCGTGGGAAGCGCATCACTGTGCTTGGGACCACTAATCAAGTGTCAGGTGCGGTAAAGGCTGACCCAGCCAACTTGGCGGCCACTGAATTCGGCACGATTCGCATTAATGCCCGCACCTTCGTAACAGATAGCGAGCAGCGCAACAATGCGATTCGCCGCATGATCTTGAAAACGGAGAACGATGCCAACGAGTTCATCGAATTCACCCCAAAGAGCGTGACCGGTGCCCCAGCCAGCGCGACGATCGGTCAGTCTTTCACCTTCAAGGCAACGGGTGACCTCAAAGTGTCTGGCGTGACCAAAGAGGTGACGTTCGACGGTACAGCCACTTTCACCTCAGCTGATGAGATCAAAGGAACGGCTCAAACCAAGGTTCATTATCCAGACTTCGGCGTAACGGTTCCAAACCTCTCTTTCTTGGCCAACGTTGACCAAGATACGACGCTCAAGCTCGACTTCGTTGCGAAGAAATAAGGCGTTTGGGGCGAGCGAA
>CAYQAL010000044.1:0-4951 GCA_964415465.1 uncultured Gammaproteobacteria bacterium | reverse complement strand
GTGTACGCAGCATTCTTTTCTAAGACACGACCAATGGTGAAATCAGATCCGTTGTACGTTTTTGTGAAAAGGGTTGATAACGAGAGCGGGTGAGAGGGTGTTGTAGAGGATGCTGAGACAGGGGTGCTTGTTGTTGAAGGAACGACATGACTCTCTTCACGAGAGCTCGGCTTCTGATCCTGAAAAAGGACAAACAAGATCAAGAACAAGGCGAACCCACCCGCCATAAACCAGACGTGAGAACGATGGTTGTGTTCCATTTAGTAAGTGTATCCATCGAACGTGCTTTTTTCCACCAAAACAGCTTTGACCCATCTAACGCGTAAGCGTACGCTTTTCTTGAGGCTGTCGTGTATTCATTCCTTTCATGAACCGAATATGAAATATATTATTGCCTGGATTTTAGGTGTTCCCGTCGGTGTGCTGATTATCGTGTGGATCTTGTCGCGTATTTTCTAGGCGAGCCAAGAAAAAGAGAGGTTCCTAAAACGACGAACACCCGCTGCGTGGCTCCGAGATACGGGGTCGTCGCTGGCGGGTGTTGTTGTAGCAGTTCAGAGTAGATTGGCGGTGTTGACCACGTAGCCGCACCGTCCACCCAGGCTCGTCGCCATGGGCGCCGAGATGTGGAGCTCACGGCCGTCGGGCAGCGTGACCCTGACGTTCGTGGGTGGTGTGCCCGTACGCAGATGGGTCTCGCAACGCCTCGAGTTGTCCGAGGCGATGATGTCGAAGACGAGTACTCCGGGATCGCCCGGCTCTCGCCAGTTGACCGTACAGATCGCCTCCGAGCCGAACGCGTCGGCTTCGATCCGACACATGTGTTCGCCGAGACGGCCCACCGGGTCTGCCACGGCGAGCGCCATGCGTCCATTGCCTTCGAACTGGAGGACGACGGTGAAGTTGTTCTGCGGACCCTCCGCGTCGATGGTGGAGACGCAGGCGGCGAACACGAGACAGGGCAGGAGAGCGAATGAACGCAGCGTCATGATGTACCTCTGAGTGTAGGGGTGAGCACGGCGAGTCTGTCGTGGTGTAGGTCCTACAGTACTTCAGTGAAGCGAAAACAGGCTTCACAAAACTACTCTAGGAAGTACAAGAAACTAACTTCGAATAATAACACAATATTTGCTTTTTGTCAACCGAAAAAAGCGTTTTAGAACGAATGAACTAGCGCTTTTTTAGGTAAATACGATCTTTTAATTTGTCAGGCAAATAGGTCTGATCGACCGGTTCGGCATATTCCGGATTGTATTTGTACCCTTTTCCATAGTCGAGCTGTTTCATGAGCTTGGTTGGAGCATTCCGGATATGGAGAGGCACAGGTTCATTCGGTAAGGTCTGAATGTCTTCCTTCACTGCCGCGTAGGCTTCGTAGAGGGCGTTCGATTTCGGTGCTTGTGCTAAATAGGCCACGACTTGCGCTAAGTGCACGTTACACTCTGGCATCCCAAGAAAGTGAGCGGCTTGATACCCAGCCACCGCTTGCACCAACGCTTGAGGATCGGCTAATCCAATATCCTCCGATGCAAACCGGACCAAACGACGAGCGACATAGAGAGGATCATCACCGCTTTCTAGCATACGACCCAACCAATAGAGTGAGGCGTTCACGTCCGAGCCACGCAGCGACTTATGGAGCGCAGAAATAATGTTGTAGTGCTCTTCACCGCTTTTGTCGTAGAGAACGTGTGTGCGTTGCAACAGCGATTGAAGATCTTTTAGAGTTGGTCTGAGCTCCCATTGCTTTGTTTTTGGATCTTGGGTAGCGGGTGAAGCTTGGGCGAGGTATTCGAGTGTATTCAACGCGGTGCGTGCATCGCCATCGGCCACAACAACGATTCCTTCCAAAACATCTTCAGGGAGCTGGATATCTTTTTCTCCCAATCCACGTTCCTTGTCTTTCAATGCACGAAGGATAAGTCCGCGAATAGCTTCTGGTTCAAGTTTATGGAGGACGAAGACGCGACAGCGAGACAAGAGAGCAGCATTTACCTCAAAGCTCGGATTTTCCGTCGTGGCACCAATCAGGGTAACCGTTCCGTTTTCGACGTGCGGTAAAAACGCATCTTGTTGTGATTTATTGAAACGATGGATTTCGTCGATAAACAAGACGGTACGCTTCTCGTGAAAATCAAGACGAGCCTCGGCTTCTTTTAAGACCTGACGAACGTCAGCTAAGCCGGACGTTACCGCTGAGAGCTCAACAAATGTGTAGCCTCCAAGGCCGGCGATCAGTTTCGCTAACGTTGTTTTGCCTGAACCCGGTGGCCCCCAGAGAACCATCGAAGGCACATGACCTGATTCAATCAGATTACGAAGAACGGCGCCTGGTTTTACCAACTCAGTTTGGCCAACGACTTCGTCGAAGGTTTGGGGTCGAAGTCGATCGGCGAGGGGAGCGGCTTTCTTTCGACGTTCGGCTGTGTCGGCATCAAACAACGTAGCCATATAGAACAAAGATAGAACGATTGCAACGAGTCGTCAAAAACAAACCTCCCCCGTTTCGTGAGAAACAGGGGAGGAGTGTGTTGGCTGGTTAGGCCTGAACGAGCTGAACGTTTACGGCGCTCAAACCCTTTGGAGAGTTCTCCTCTTCGTAGGAGACCAACTGTCCTTCGCGAAGTCCGTCGTACATGGTACCGACGACCGACTTGCTGTGGAAGAACAAATCCTTTTTATCGGCCATTGGCTGACCGTTCTGGTCGACCTCACCGATAAAGCCAAAGCCACGGTCGGTCAACTTCTTGATAATACCCTTTTTCATAGTGAAAAAAAGAAAAGAATGAATGTGTAAATAGTCTACTGCGTGATGCTACGGCGGCGAAAATCTGCGACTTTGCTGCTCTTCTCAGAGAGAAGATAGAGTATTCAACTAGGAAGTATAGCAGAAATTCAAAAAAAGTCAATACTTGAGCGAAATATTGACATTGCAAGTGACTTGCAATAAGCTTTTGGGAGGCATTTTCTATGAATACGCTGCCAAAAAGAGGAATTTTGATAGGAGCGCTCGTGCTGGCTGCTCTGCTTATCGTGGGAGTGAGTGTTTTTTCTCGATTGAAGTCTGGGCAGCAACAACCCAATTCTTCTGCAAAGCTTCGCGTGGCAGCAACCATTTACCCGTTGGCTGATTTTGCAAAGCAGATCGGTGGCGACGCGCTAGAGGTGAGAACGATCGTTCCGGCCGGGGTCGAACCGCATGACTACGAACCGACGCCACAAGATGTCGTAGATCTGTATCGCGCGGATGTGGTCTTGGTGAATGGAAATGGCGTTGACCCTTGGGCGGATAAGCTCGTCGATGATCTTCGGAAACAAGGGGTGCGTACGATGCGTATGAGTGATGAGATCGCCGCAATTGGTTCGTCTGACCCGCATTTCTGGTTGGATCCGGTTTTGGCGAAGCACGCGGTAGAGATGATTGGCCGCCCATTGAAGAGTCTACGGGTTCCTGTTCCCGTCGAAGAAGGTGTACGAACCATGCAGGCGAAACTTGATGCACTGGATGAGCGGTACTCGCGCGGACTTGCTCGGTGTAAGCGCCGTGACTTTGTCACAACACACGATGCGTTTAGTTATCTCGCCAAGCGCTATCAGCTAGTTCAGCATCCAATTTCTGGATTCTCGCCAACCGAAGATCCATCACCACAAACCATGGCCGAGATTACCAACCTCGTAACGCAGAAAGGGATCACGACCGTTTTTACAGAAAGTCTGGTGAGTCCAAAAACAGCCCAGACGATTGCAACGGAGACAGGTGCCCAAACAGCTGTCTTGAATCCCATTGAAGGGATAACGGAAGAAGAGCAGCGAGCAGGTAAAGACTATCTTCAGCTCATGGAAGAGAACTTGGTACACTTGCGTGCAGCACTGGAGTGCTCCTAATGACTATGGCGTTGATCGAAGTTGATGATCTACATTTTTCCTATGAGAATAACACCGTCCTGGAAGCGGTGTCGTTTTCGATTGAAGCAGGGGAATACGTTGGCATTGTGGGGCCAAACGGAGGAGGAAAGACGACGTTATTGAAGATCTTGGTTGGACTACTTGAACCGACGTCGGGTACGGTCAAAATTGCTGGAGCTGTGCCTACGGATCGTGCTGGACAAGCCATGATTGGCTATGTGCCGCAACGCGTGTCTCAAGATCAGGCAGCATTCCCGGCAACCGTGTATGAGCTTGTTGAAAGTGGACGAACCGTTCGCTGTGGCCTCTTTCGCCGAATAGGAAAGACAGATCGTGAAGCGATTGAACGCGCTCTACAGATCGCCGGTATCACCGATCTACGCGATCGTTTGGTGAGTGAGTTATCCGGTGGTCAGCGTCAGCGCGTGTATGTTGCGCGCGCCTTGGCAAGTGAGCCGAAGCTTCTGATTTTAGATGAGCCGTTCGTTGGGGTTGATGTCAAAACCCAGCAAGAGTTCTACGCGTTCCTAAAGAAGCTGAACACAGAGCGTGGGCTCACCATTTTGTTCGTCTCGCACGATATCGACGCGATTGCCGAAGAAGTGAAATCGATTCTGTGTTTGAATCGCGGATTGTTGTGCTCTGGATCGCCTTCGTTGCTCCATGAACCACACATCATCGATACGGTCTACGGCAAGAAGATTATGCATATTCATCGTCACGCCTAAGCTATGCTTGAGATCTTCCAGTACGATTTTATGCTCCGTGCCTGGCTCGCTGGGCTTATGATTGCCGTTTTAGCGCCAACCATCGGAACGTTTTTGTTGGTGAAGCGCTACTCGTTGTTGGCGGATACGCTGTCGCACGTGTCGCTCGTGGGGGTGGCGCTGAGTGCATTATTTGGAATTCATCCAATGATCGGTGCATTTCTCACATCCTCTGTCGCAGCCGTTGGAATGGAAGAGTTGCGTACGCGAAAAAAGCTCTTTGGAGAGTCTGTCTTAGCGCTGGTCTTGTCTGGAAGCTTGGCCTTAGCGGTTATTCT
>CAYQAL010000043.1:0-5383 GCA_964415465.1 uncultured Gammaproteobacteria bacterium | reverse complement strand
CTTACGCGAGGTGTTTTTGGTGGGTGGTCTAGGATTCGAACCTAGGAAGGCTGGGCCAGCAGATTTACAGTCTGCCCCGTTTGACCGCTTCGGTAACCACCCATGGACATGGGAATGTGGCAAAAGAGTACGCGATCGCTTTCCACTCGTCAATCTCAGGCGCGCTTCTGGATACTCACAAACAAATAAGGCTTGAAGTGACGTAGGATCGGTACTGTACACACACGATCCACGACCCGCATCATGTTCTGAACAAACTTACTGAAACGTGCGTACCAGAGCGCCTGAGCCGGACCCAAGAACGACAACTCTTCTATATGCAACCCGTTCGTAGACTTCACAACCGACTTCACACTTCCGGCTCGATTGAACCGGTAGTAGGTCGCATGAGGATGGTATGGCAGCTTCAAGATGCGCTGGTAGTAAAAATCAGCAAACGATACGCCTAACAACTTCGCCCCAAAGAAAATCGGGTTCACCAGGTTTGGTGTTAGAAAAATGAACCGTCCACCTGGCTTCAAGACACGCTCGACTTCGTGAAAAATGTTTGGCGTCTGAAAGTGCTCCATCCCCCAAACTGAAACCACAACGTCAAACATCCCTTTTTTAAATGGCAGTGAATCCGTATCAACATTCGCAAACACGATCTTTGGATCTTTGGCGATTACATCCTCATCAATATCTACCCCGTAGACGTTCTCCGAACGCACAATTCCTTTGAGTGCATCTGGCACACGCTTCTCTTCACATGCCAGGTTCAACACGACCGACTGTTTTCCGATTCCAAGCTTTTTCATCGCCTCGCGAGCAAACGCTTCGGCATCTTCTGTATAAAAAGCCTGTGTCATGGGCAAATAGTATCTTACAAAATACCCCGCTTCAAGCGGGGTATTTTTCTGGAGCCGTTGACCAGGATTGAACTGGTGACCTCGTCCTTACCATGGACGTGCTCTACCAACTGAGCTACAACGGCGAAGATACTACGGCGACCCCACTGTTGCCGCTGCATTGTTCCTTTTTTGGCACGGAGCGTCAAGGGGAGCGACCTAGCCCTTTTTCTCTTGTAATTCGAGCTTTTCTACTTTTTCACGCAAAACCTGGAATCGTTGCTGGTCTTCCGCCGTTAAGCGATAGCGATCATACCAGTGGCGAGCACGCGTTAGATCCTTAGCCGCTAACGCCGCCTCAAGCGCCAGCTCAATATAGCGTGAACTTCCTGGCTCACGAGCCACTGCCTTTTCGGCATGAACTAATGCCTCCGCTGAGCGATTCTGGCGAAGCAAAAACTCAGCCAATTCAGCCGCACGCTGCGGCTGACGCGCACCCAACTCCACCGCTTTTTCGCGATGTGATTCAGCTCTTATCAAATCCCCTTCCGCCTCTGCGATCTCTGCTAATCCCGCATAAACGGCATCATCCGTCTTCTTGAGCTTCAATAAAAATTCGAACGTCTCGCGAGCCTGCGGATAGAGCTTTTGCTTCAAGTAAATCGTCCCCAATCCTTTGTAAGCATCGACATGCCGTGTATCCAAAGACAAAATCTCAAGATAGCGACGCTCGGCATCAGCGAACTTTAGATCACGTGCTAGTGAACGCCCTTCGGATAAGAGTGTCTTGATGCGCTCACGAGTGGTGGGAGCAATCGCCGCAAATGGGTTTTTTACCGAGCGATACGTAGCTTCAAAGGCATGCACACGCTCCTGCAAACGCTTCTGGAAGGCGCTCGCTCCCAGGGTAATCGCACGACCCAACCGACGAAACGGAAGCAATTGTTCCGTACGAATACGATCAAACCGGCGATGAATCATCTCCATGCGCTTGCGACGCTGACGTTCTTCTTTGACAGAATCTGGATCAAGTAATCGAATCTCGGACCAGTGTTTTCTGACGATCGAAAAAGCCACGCCAAGACAAATGACGGCACCTAAAAACGGTAAAATGGAGAGCAACATGCTTAAGCTGGAACCGCCGAGCGACACAGCAAGCCAAAGGCGCGCGGGTCGAGAGAGGCCGATCCAACCAGTACTCCGTCGATCTCGGTGGTTGAGAGGTATTCTGCCACGTTCCGCATATCTACGGAACCTCCATACAAAATGTGAATGTCTTTTGCACGATCACCAAAGAGTTTTGTGAGCGTTGTGCGGAGTGCTTCGTGGACAACTCGAGCTTCCTGCGCGGTGCAAGCCTTGCCCGTTCCAATGGCCCAAATTGGCTCGTACGCAAAGGCGGGAAGAATGTCTTCATCCTTCATGTCCCATTCTTTCAGCGCATCCGTAACTTGCTTACGGACAACTTTCAATGTTTCTCCCTTTTTCTTTTGCGCGTCCGTTTCACCAATACAAATCACCGGCTGAATCCCCTTTTTACGGAGAGCTTCGGCCTTTTTGGCGACCATCTCATCTGTTTCTCCAAGATGCGTACGACGTTCGCTGTGTCCAACCAAGCAGAAGGACAGAGCAAACTCTTTCAGCATGCTTGGCGAGGTTTCGCCGGTAAATGCTCCCTCATCGGCCCAAAAGACGTTTTGCGCACCAAGCGTTGGGACACCAGCTCGGCCAAGCGAGGCCCGAGCCGCTGGCAACGACACCGCTGGCACAGCGACGCCAATATCTAGATCTTTCGGTAATCGTTCCCGACGGAAGGCCCGAACCCAGGCCCCGGCCTTCATCGGGCCATAGTTCATTTTCCAGTTTGCGATGATCCATTTTCGCATAGACCACCCATGCTTACCGTATTCCGGCAAAAAGGGCAATGGGAGCGGCCTTAAAGGGCCCAACGAGGGAGGCGTAGAGATTATTTGGCTGAAACAAGCACTTAGCAGCGACTTTGACTTGAGCTTGGGTCACGGCTTCAAGGTCCGCCAAAGCAGCTTCCGGCTCGCGTGGCTTCCCAAAGGTCTGCCACTGGCGCAGATACCAACTCGCTTGGTTGGAGGTATCTTCGAAGTAGAGCATCATTTTGCCACGGATATGATCCTTGGCATGACGAAGCTCAGAGGCTGTGACCCCTTCTTCGGTGACCTTTTGTAGCTCTTGCCAGATAACATGCACCGCTTCTTCGACCCGTTTTGGATCGAGACCGGAGGTAATCGTGAAGGCGCCCGTATCTTCAAATGAGACATGACCAGCGCCAACGAAGTAGCACAGTCCCCGCTTCTCACGGACTTCAACGAACAAGCGTGAAGACATGGAACCGCCCAGAATATGGGCGAGCAACTTCACCGCAGGAAGATCAGCTGAACGCGCCGACAGTCCGTGGAACGAGAGACCAAGCTGTGTCTGCTCGGTTTTCTTGGAATGGAACGCGATCCAGCCGTTCTTTTTCATCGGGAGTGGAGTGAACGCTTGGAACGAGCGGGTGACTTCCTTCTTTGGCTTCTTCCACTTCTCAAACGTCGTCTCAATTTTCGCTTCGGCTTCTTTTGAAATGTTGCCCGCGATGGCAATCGACATGCGTGAAGGGGTGTAATGCGCTGCATGGTATTCCATCAACGCTTCACGCGACACCGAACGAATCACTTCGCGCGGACCAGCAATTGGGCGACCAAGCGTACTCCCGGCAAACGTAACCCCTTCCAACAAGTCTTCCATCTTGGAAGCAGGGTTATCGTCATACATGTTGATCTCTTCAATGATCACGTTGCGCTCGCGATCCAATTCTTCCTGCTCGAACTTCGAGTGCGCGAGCATGTCGTTCAACAAGTCGATCGCGCGTGGAAGTTCCGCCGCGTCGATCTTCACGTAGTACGTGGTCGTATCTTTTGATGTGTACGCATTGTACTCGGCACCAAAGCGGTCTAATTCGCGGCTAATATCAACACTCGTCGGACGACGCTTCGTTCCTTTGAACATCAAGTGTTCAATGAAATGTGAGGCTCCGGCGATATCGTCAGACTCGTAGCGTGAACCAACATTCACCGAAACCATGATCGTCGCGGATGGAACATCGGTGCGTGGAATCACAAAGAGCGGAATCCCATTCGAGAGAGTGCGATGGTGCAAGCTGTGCTTCATAATTTGGAGAGATTAACGAACCCAACGTGTTTCTTTTTCAAGCCAAGCCGCGAGGCCGTCCATCGGTACACGCTCCTGTTTCATAGAATCGCGGTGACGAATCGTGACCGTCTTGTCTTCCTTGGTTTGGTAGTCGAGCGTGATGCACCAAGGCGTCCCGATTTCATCTTGTCGGCGATAGCGTTTTCCGATCGAACCAGAATCATCGTATTCGATCATAAGACCCGTCTTGCGAAGCTGCATCGTAAAGTCAGAGGCGAGATCAGCAAGGCCATCTTTTTTCTGGAGAGGAAGAACAGCTGCTTTAATCGGGGCCAAACGTGGGTCAAACTTCAAGACGATGCGTGTTTCGCCGTTTTCTAACACTTCTTCAGTATATGCATCGTGCATAAAGGCCATAAAGGCACGCCCAAGACCGATGGCCGTTTCAATGATATGCGGCACAAAACGCTCGCTCGTGGCTTCGTTGAAGTAATCGAGACGTTCGCCCGAGAACTTGGCATGTTGTGATAAGTCCCAATCCCCTCGCGCATGGATACCTTCCAGCTCCTTGAACCCACCGAACGCGGTGAAGTTATAGAGAATGTCGAATGCGTTCTTCGCGTAGTGCGCGAGTTTCACGTGCTTGTACCACTTCAAATTTTCTTCTTTAATGCCGTATTCCAACAACCACTTCCAACGAACATCACGCCACATTTCGTAGACCTGATCGGTCATGTCCGGATGGATGAAGTACTGCATCTCCATCTGCTCAAGTTCGCGGGTACGGAAAACGAACTGACGCGCTACGATTTCGTTGCGGAAGGCTTTTCCAACCTGAGCAATTCCAAATGGAAGCTTCGGATGGATCGTGTCGATGACGTTTTTGTAGTTCAAATAAATACCCTGACAAGTTTCGGCACGGAGGTAGACCACATTCTCTTCCGACAGCTCATCTGTAGGTGAGCCAAGATTGGATTTGACCATCATCGAGAACTGACGAGCTGGCGTGAGGTTGGTCTTACCACATTTATCACACGTCACCTTCGTACCCTTTGCACGCAACTCATCAAGCACGGCGTTAATCTGATCCACCGGCATCTTGTCCGCATCGATGTCGTATTTCTCAAGCAAATGATCGGCGCGCATGCGATTCTTGCAGTCACGGCAATCAATTTGCGGATCGTTGAAGCTATCCACATGGCCCGAGGCTTTCCAGGTCTTGGGATGCATGAAGATCGCACTGTCCAACCCCACCATATCCGAACGCTGCTGGATCATGGCGCGGCGCCAAGCCTCGGCGATGTTGTTTTTGAGCTCTACGCCATAGGGACCAAAGTCGTAGACAGCCGAAAAACCACCGTAGATTTCCGACGATGGGTAGACAAAGC
>CAYQAL010000042.1:0-5514 GCA_964415465.1 uncultured Gammaproteobacteria bacterium | reverse complement strand
CAACCATCCCAAAAACGATTGACCCAGAAAAAATCACGATCGAAGAAGCCGTAAAGCTCATCGAAGAACGCCAAGCGAACGCTCCAGCGAAACGTACACGGGCAAAAAAGTCTTCGAAAAAAGAGGAAGCGGAGGTTTCCGAACAGGAGTGATTAGAGCTGTCTAGCTATTACTTACGCTCCGAAAAAGCGGATAAGGAGAGGCTCTGAAGGAGTGAGCAATGGTGTTAGCGAAGCGCTTGCGGAGCGACTGAAGAGCCTCTCCTTATCCGCGCTCGGCTGATCATGTATTGCACTAAGCTGTTACTTCTTTTTCTTCAAGACTTTCAGTACGCGTTTCGCAAGCGCCGTTCCATCGTCGGTAGGCAAGAAGTCATGCGCACATTCCCCCATCTCACGCTGAATATCAGTGTCACTTAAGATGAGTCTTGCGGCTGATAGCACTTCGTCATCGAAGGTTGGATGGGATTGTTGTACCACCACCAGTGCGCTCTGTTCTTCAAAGGCACGCGCATTCTCTTCTTGTTCCGTTCCAGGGAGTGGAATCGCAATCGTTGGAATCTGAAGTCCTGCCGTCATCTCAGCTAAACTCGCAAACCCTGCACGCGAGACAGCGAGGTCAGCTAACGCATAGGCATGGTCCATATCGTCAACCAGCAACTCTCGGACCACGTAGCCATCTTGCTCTTTGAGCCCTTGGCCTTTGCCACGACCCGTCAGATGCAGCACCTGCGTGATCTGAAGCCACTTGGGCAAGGTACGCTTTACATGCTCATTTAAGGCCTGCGCACCCGTTCCTCCACCCACGATCAATGTCACGGGTTGTTTTGCGTCCAATCCAAAATGCTTAGCTGCCGCGTTTCGCGTTGGGAGCAATGATCGCTGAAACCGTACAGGTGACGCAATGCGTTCATCCGCAACCCACTGGCCAAACGGCGGACGCTCATATTCAAACGAGGTCGTCACGCTCGAACACAGCCGAGCCACCCGACGATTTGATAACCCTGGTCGCAAATCTAATTGGTGCATGACACAGGGAATGCCACGCTTCGCTGCTTCAATAAAAACTGGGGTTGCCGTGAATCCACCAACCGACACCACGACATCTGGCTTCAACCGATCGAGTTCAACGCGAGCCAGATGACGTACGCGCACCCAATCAAACGGCAAAGTCAACCACTTGAGCGATGGATAGCGTGGGAGCTTCACTACCGGCAAACTCGAAAAACGTATCCCTTCCGCTTCTGCCAGCGCTTGCTCTGGTCCAGTTGGCGTTCCAATCCACGCACACTGCGCGCTTGGTTCAAGGCGCTGTAAAGCACGCGCCGTCGCAATCAACGGCGTCACAGGGCCAAGCGATCCACCTCCGGTAAAGACAATGTTCATAGACGTGTACGAAGAGAACCGCGTACTGATTGACGACCAGGAATACCCGCCACCAATCCCATCGCACTCAGAATCACCACCATCGCGGTTCCCCCATGAGAAATAAATGGCAATGTAACACCCGTGATCGGCAAGAGACCCGTCATCGATCCGATATTCATCACCACTTGAATAGCCAACATCATGCCAATCCCAGCTGCCAAATAACTTCCAAATGGATCTTTCGATTCACGCGCGATCGAGAGACAACGCCAAATCAACGCACCAAACAGCAGAATCAAAATACAAATCGCAACGAACCCCAACTCTTCTGCCATCACTGCCACAATCGAATCGGACTCTACCGTCGGCAAGTACAGGTATTTTTGACGCGACTGACCAAATCCTAAGCCGAGCCACCCTCCAGAGCCAATCGCGAGTACCGCCTGGTTGATATGGTAGCCGATCCCTTTCGGATCCAACTCAGGGCGTAAGAACACCATGAAACGGGCGGCACGGTAAGGAGACATTTTGATGAGCAGCGCTAACAATCCTGAACCCAAGGCTGACAACACAATAAACCAGGAAATCGGCGCCCCGGACAAGAAATACATGACGAGCGACGTGCCTACGATCACCATCATTGACCCGGTATCCGGTTGCAAAATCAATAGCAACATGACTGATCCGAGCGCCCCCAAGAACGGAATTAAGCCCGTTTCCAACTTGTGCGCTTCATCCGCCTTACGACTAGCCAACCAAGCAGCGAGATACAGGATAAAACTGAGTTTTACCAACTCTGACGGTTGAAATTGGAAGCCCACAATACGAATCCATCCACGTGCTCCATTCAGCACAATGCCCACTCCTGGAATATAGACGAGGAGGAGGAGCACGATGGAAACAACCAATGCTCCCAACGCCCAGGTGCGCCACGTACGATAGTCGATGAGCGCCGCCAGCGCGAACGCACAAAGCCCTGGAATTACTCCCTTGAACAGTTGGTTCTTTACAAAGTACAAACTATCTCCTGTTCGCTGAACGCCGATCGCCACCGTCGCCGAAAATAACATCAGCACTCCCACAACTAAGAGCGTGGCGGTGAGACCGACGATCATCGGATCTAAAGAGCGAAGGCGATCAAGAACAGACATGGGAAGGATTAGAAGCGGTCAACGAGTGCAATAGCTACACCGACGCCCGAGAGAGCGAGTGAGATCATCCAGAAGCGCATGACAATCTTTGGCTCACTCCAACCACTGGCTTGGAGATGATGGTGCAAGGGCGCACTTTTCAACAGTTTGCGTTTTAGGATTTTTTTACTCGCAATTTGGATGATGACGGACAGCGTTTCTATGACAAACGGGAATCCGATAATAAGCAGCAGGAGCGGCTGATCGGTGAGAAGAGCGATCACCCCGAGCGCCGTACCCAAGGACATTGCTCCCGTATCCCCCATGAACACCTGCGCTGGGTTTACATTGAACCACAGGAAGCCCATAAGCGCACCAATGATCACCGCACACAAAGCCGCCAAATCCGTTTGCCCCTGTGCCCAAGCAATTGCTCCATACGCACCAAACGATGCCAGGAGAGCTCCGCCCGCCAATCCGTCCAACCCATCCGTTTCATTCACTGAGTGCGACGTAGACGCAATGACAAGCAAGAAAAACGGAATCGACAACCAGCCAATCTCATGACTTCCAACAAATGGAATATGAACATGGGTCCAGCCAAGCTTACTGTAGAACCACCAGGCACCAATCGCCGCGATAATCCCATAGGAAATGAAGCGATAGCGCACCTGCAGGCCACCCCCTTTCGAACCAATTTTCTTTACATTCAAATAGTCATCCACAAGTCCAACCAAGGCCGCCGCCATCATAAGACCCAACGGAAGCCAGGTTTGGGCGCGCGTTAAAAAATTCACACGACACGCGATCGACACTGGCGAAGAAGAGAGGGCGCAACCAGCCGCAACCAAGAGAATCATGGCTAAGACCGTTCCCCAAATCACAATGCCGCCCATGGTTGGCGTTCCCGCTTTCGCCTTGTGCATCTCGGCCATGATAGGCGCTGCACTCGCATCACGAATCTGCTTCCCCATCCCCAGTCGCCTTAACCAGCGAATAAGCGCCGGCATCGCAAGGGCAGACAACAAAAATGAAATCGCAACAAAGCCCATCGGGCGTGCCACGGAAAATACATCCCCCACCGGCCGAGCAACGGCAACAATCTCATCCATAGAGTTAACGATTGATCACAGCGAGATAATGAAGAGCCAACATCCACGGCAACGCGGAGAATGAAGCCAGAACCAGCCAGGCGACACCCGCATGCGGATCACGGCGGTACGATCCATAGGCGCAGGCCAAGAACACAAGGTTCGTGACGAGCCAGACCAACGGCCAGGCCATCACCCAAACCAGCGGTCGTACGTCATCAATACCGAGGTAAACGGTGTAATGAAACACGAATGACTTTTGTGAGACATCGATCCCCGTGAGCTGAGCCGTATACCAACCGATCCCCACCACCAGACAGAGAATGTTCCAGAGCGTCAAAATACGATAAATCCACGAACTTGAAGCAAGTCGTGCAGATAATCGCCAAGCGCTCCATGGCACTCCCCTATGGTATGCGAGCGCAGCGCTTGCGTCTATGTGGATGATTCGTCTTCTACGCGCACGACTTCTTTGATTTCTGGAACCATCTGACAGACTGTTTCTTCGATACCAGCTTTGAGCGTGAGCTCAGACATCGGGCAGCCAACACACGCCCCCTGCAGGCGAACAAAGGCCACCCCTGTCTCAAGGTCGATACGAACGAGCTCAACATTCCCCCCGTGCATGGCCAAGCTCTCACGGAGCACGCCGAGAACGCGTTCTACGTCCTCTCGGACCTCTTCAACAGTTTTTGGCATACGAGAGCGATCCTACGCCTTTCTCAGGGCGCTTGACAAGTTTCCCGTTCCGACCTATTATTTTGCGCATTCTATCGTCATTCTTTAACCTCTTATGGCCCATAAAAAAGCTGGTGGTTCTACCGCGTATGGCCGTGATTCCCACGGTCAGCGTCTCGGTGTCAAAAAGTACGCAGGTGAATTCGCCAAGACTGGCAACATTTTGGTTCGCCAGCGTGGCACAGCCATTCGTGCCGGCTTGAACGTCATGAAGGGTTCCGATGACACCCTCTTCGCCAACGCTGCTGGGATCGTGAAGTTCACCAACAAGCGCATCCGCCGTTACACAGGTGAATTCAAAGATGCAAAGTTCGTTCACGTCATGCCAGTAGAGGGCCAGAAACCAGAAGTGAAAGAAGCCAAGACCCCAAAGAAAGTTTCCAACAACAAGTTGATCAAGCGCGCTAATGCCGAAGCAGCTGGCAAGCGCTCCAGTAAGAAATAAGCTAGATACAAAACACCTCCCTACGTAGGGAGGTGTTTTGTATCTCTCTAGAAATTTTTTCTGCCCCAGAGTAAGGTCCTTGCCGTGCGATCACGAGACCAAGAAATCAGGAGGACCTAATGAGTAGACGAAGAGGCAGCACGGAAGCAGCGATGGTCGTTAAGCCGCTTCAATCCTCCTTACAGGAAGGAGATTCTCCGCGCGATGCCGTCTTCATCGACGGCATGTTCCAACTGACCGTGAAAATGCTGGCGCAAGCGCCCAGCAGCCGCGTTGAGCTCACGCTCCGCGAGCGCTCCGCGGGTGGCGAAGTGGTCCGTACGGGCTACGCTCCATACAAGGAGCTCGTTTGCAACGTGCAGACAGTGTTCCTCAACACGGACCGAGAGGGGCAGTTCTTCCTCTACGACGCCCGGATCACCGAACCTGGTCAGCCTGAGCGACGAGTGGATCATCCGCTCATCACGCTGACCAACCGCCTGGCGAAGAAGCTGCACGGCTTCCTGACCGCCACTTGAAATCACCCCACCAGGGCGCAGCAACTCTGCCTACCCAGGTGGGGTGCTGACGTTTAAGAATACGCCCTATTTCTTTCGTTTGCTCGCCGCATCTACAAATCCCTTAAACAATGGATGCGGCGTAAAGGGACGCGACAAAAATTCTGGATGAAACTGACAGGCGACAAAAAATGGATGGTTTTTAAACTCGACAACTTCGACAAGCGTTCCGTCTGGTGACAGACC
>CAYQAL010000041.1:0-5969 GCA_964415465.1 uncultured Gammaproteobacteria bacterium | reverse complement strand
AGATGTCGATTTCAAACGATGGCTCCGTGAAGCGGAAATGATGCGGACGCAAACGTGCACGACGCTCGGGTCCAAAGAAGGACTTCACGAAATAATCCATCACGCCGGTGAGATGCGTAATCGACACCTCTTTGTCTATAAACATCCCTTCGAACTGATGGAACATTGGGACGTGCGTTGCATCGCTCTGACGACGATAACACTTAGAAATGTTGATGAGACGAACTGGGAATTCGCCCTTCGCCACCGCGCGCTTCATAACACGCGCCTGCCAGTTGGACACGTGTGGGACAAGCACCATCTTCCCCTCTTCTTCTTTCTCACTCGCTGGAACATCCACAAAGAACGTCTCCCAATCATCACGTGCCGGGTGATCCTTTGGCATATTCAACGATTCGAAGGCGTACCAGTCCCAGTCAATTTCAGGATAGCGAACCGTAGAGAAGCCCGCCTTTTCAAAGACCGCACGAATCTCGCGAATTGCTTGCGTCGTCAAATGTAGATGGCCGCTCGGAGGAAGAATGCCTGGTTCTGTAATATCAACCGCTTCGTTCGCGAGGCGCTCCTGAATATCTTGTGTTTCGAGGGTTGTGCGCGTCTTCACGAAGGCTGCCTCGATCTTCTCTTTTACTTCGTTCGCCAGAACGCCAAGTTTTGGACGCTCCTCTGCGGCTACGTCCTTCAACTCTTTCATGAGGTCCGCTAAGCGACCCTTGCGGCCTAGTACGGCCACTTCAAGGTCCTCAAGCGCCTTGGTTGCGCCAATCTTCTCCAGTTCCTGCTGTGTGTTTTGCAGGAGCTCGGTCATTCGATCGTTCCAGGTCATAGACTAGAGTAAATTCTTGATTCCATTCAGGATAACTCCCCCATACTGACGGAGATCACGCAGGGTGACAAGCAAGACCAATCCGATCAAAAACAGGAACCCGACGCGGTGAATCGCCGCCTCTAATTTGAGCGACGCCTTGCGGCCTCGGATCGCCTCAATGGCAAGGAAGAGGAAACGCCCTCCATCCAAGGCTGGAATTGGCAAAAAGTTGATCACGGCCAGGTTTAAGGAGAGAAGCGCTGCGAAACTCAGAAGTGGCCAGAATCCCTGTTCAGCGATTTTTCCTGTCATTACCGCAATCCCAACCGGCCCAGACACATCCGCTCCCACCGACTTCCCAACGACGATATTTCGAACGAGGTCAAAGAACCCAACTACGATCATCCAGGTATAGCGAGCGGTGAGCATCACACCTTCTGGGATCGCCCGATACCAAGGGAAACTGATCTTTCCCGTATCGGCCATCGCGACACCAATCCCTTTGCGACCAAGGCTCTCGATCGTTTTTGGCGTCACCTGAACGGTCTTCACTTCTTCTTTACGACGAATTTCGACTTGTAGCTGCTCGTTCTGCTCGGTCTGCTCTTTGATCACCATCTGCGCCTGTTCCACGTTCGTGATCTCACGTCCATCGACACGGAGCAAGTGATCACCCAAACGAATATCTGCCTCCGCGGCCGCCGACTCTGGCAAGACGTTCACAAACTCAACGGCACGATCTCTCACCTGGGCTTGTGGCGGAAGGCCTGACAGGTCTCCGCGGATCCCAACAATGAGTCCAGCGGTCAGAATCACACAGGCGAGCAACCAGTTCATGATGACTCCCGCCGCCAGAATCACGCCTCGCGCTCGTTTTGACTTCGCATTAAACGAGTCTTGCTCCATCGCCGTCCCCTCTTCCCCCTTCATACGCACGAATCCACCGAGTGGTAACCAGTTAATCGACCAGATGGTGTTCGCGTACTCCTTTGTATCGTTGGCCCCGACGCGTTTCCACTTGCCTTTGTCTTTTACAAACCCAATCGCTCGCGGAGGAAAACCAACACCGAACTCTTCCGCTTTGACGCCAAAGAAGCGGGCGGCCAAAAAATGACCCAGTTCATGGATCAGCACCAAGACCGACAAAACAACCAAAAACGTAAGGAGAGTGAGCATGGGTTGTAGTATAGCGAATGAGCTTCGTTTGAGCGATTACACAGCTAAGAGCAAGGCGACGCCAGCGATACAAGCAGTTTCGGCACGGAGAATGTTCGAGGAAAAGTGGAACGGTTGGTACCCGGCCGTTCGAGCGAGCGACTCCTCTTCCTCTGTCCAGCCACCTTCTGGACCAACAAACAAGGCGATTGATCCTGTTACATCAGGCTTCTTATGAGATACGTGGCTCACTTCCTTATCTAGCGTCGCAAAATATGTACAACCGCTTTGATTGGTTTTCAACGCTTCTTCAAATGAAATCGGCGCTCGAAACTCCGGCAACCAAAGACGACCAGACTGTTCCGCCGCCTCTCTCAAGATGCGCGCCGTTCGCTCTGGGTTGAAGCCATCTCTGACGGTGCGATCACAGAGAATCGGCTGGAAAACCGAGACGCCGAGCTCTGTTCCTTTCTGAAAGACTAGTTCCGTGAGCTCACGTTTCAATGGAGAGAAGTAGAGTGTCAGTACTGACTCGGAAGAGGCTGCCTGCTCTCGTCTTGAGACAACTTCAACCAGCGCCTGTTTTGAAGAGAGCTCGATCAGCGTCCCCGTTACCTCACTTCCCTTTCCATCCAGCAAAACCACTTGAACACCTTCGCTATACCGCAAGACACGGCTCCATTGATGCAACAGCTCTTTGTCAGAGATACGAATCAACGAGTCGGTAAGTGGTTGGTCAACAAAAAAGCGATGAAGACGCATGGCATTATTCTTGCTTGGCGCAGCGCTCGAACGCTGGCTTTAGCGTATCGCGTGACATACGTGCCGCACTTTGCATGAAGCGTCGGATATCAGGACGCGTGACGAAGCTGTTGCGCTCATTGTAAATGCGTTCTTCGAAGTGACGCACTTGATCGAGCCCCTGCGTACACCCAGCGCGAGTGGAGCTTGCCGTAATTTCTCCAAAACCAGTTTCTGGAACCTTCGGTACAGCGATGCCGTATTTATCAAATAATCCGTGGAGCTCCGCCGACTGACGCTGCTGAACACGCCAGACACCTGCAAACGGCTGCATCGTCTGACCGAAGCGTTCAACCATGGCACCCGTAACCTTTTCTAAGCGTAGCTGCTCTAAGCCAAGCTCGATGAGCGTAATACGTTCCTGCTCCTCCAATTGATCGATGGGATAGGTTACGGACCCATCCAAACACTCCTCCAAAAGACACGTATCCGCTTTCACGGATGGCGCAGGAGATTGATACCCCTCATAAAAATACATGCCGAGTGCAACGAGACCGCCACCCAACACGATACAGCCAAGATATGCCAGAAAGCGCTTCATAGAGGGAAATGTGTATTGAAAGCGATGGTAGCAAACACTCCTTAAAAACGGTAGCGGGGGCCCCTGCGGAGCAGCAGGGACCCCCTATCTACGCTTCTCCGCACCGTGCGAGTTGAGCCGTGGAACCGCCGTCAGCGGCCGTAGCGAGCCCAGAGGTTGCTCAGGACGAGCAGGAGGACGAGGACGAGCCACGCCCACCAGGGGATGAGCTGCCACCACGGCGCCTGCGCCCGCTCAATGAACTTGCGACGCTCGTCGGCCTCGTAGATGGCGGCCGTGAAGGCCTCCATCCACCGGCCGAGCTCGATCGCGCGCTGCCCTTCGTCCGTGGGGACGGTCTCAGGGAAGCAGGGGTCGACCCGGAGGCGACGCGCGTCCTCCAGGAGGTGGGTGGAGCCGAGGTCGGCCAGGTAGCGCTTGGCCGCCGCCTGACCAACCTTCGCCATCACGACCTGCCGGCGCCGGTCGAGCTCGCGCTCGCGGGCGTCCGGGGCGTCGGCCGTGTTGTCCGGCAGCGGGGGCGGCGGGTCGAGGATGAGCTCGAGATCCCGCACCAGGGCGAGGACCGAGGGGTCCTCGATGCCCATGCTGCGCAGGATGTCGGCGCGCTGACGCCCCATGAGGAGCGCCTCGTCTTCCGACACCGGGACGATTCCCGGCGCCGCGGGCCTGGCGCGAGGCGCCAGGGCACCAGTCAAGAAACCAGGGGAACCCGATCGAGTGGACATCAGCGCTTCCTCCTTTGTGTGGGTGGCGCAAAAGCGCGCCGAATGTGAGAAACGCCCCGTTGTATTACAATATAAACCAAGAAAAATCAAGGTCTAGCTAAAATCTTCTATTATTCTCCTCTTAAGCTACCGTTTCAGCTCTTTGGCAACAATCGAGCTCATCACAGCTCCAGTAATGATGAACAAAACACCAACAACCGCAGCTGAAATCCATGGATTCACATCTTGATAGCCAAGAATAGCGTAGCGTACTAGGTTAATCGTATGGTGCAACGGATTGAACTCGCTAATCTTATCCCAAGGCGCTGGTAACCGTGAAATTGGATAGAATACACCGGCCAAGAAAATCATCGGCTGTAGAACGAATGTGGTCACAATCTGAAGTGACTCAAAGCCGCGCGCTTTCATGCCGAAAATGACACCGATAAAACCGAAGAGGAGTCCGTTCACCAGAATAATTGGTAAGAGTAAAAACGGATGCGCGAGGTGTAGCCCTGGAACCCACCAGGCCGTTAAGACGACGGCGATAAGAAGAGTGACGACGGCGCGCGTCATTGCGGCCAACGCATACGACAACCCAATCGCCCATGGTCGAATTGGGGCAAGCTGTAAGTCAGGCATCGTTCCAAGGTTACGCGCAATCACGAGCGCGAAGCCCGGATTAGAGAAGGCGCCGTTTACCAGTACCATGCCCAATAACCCCGTATACACGAACGCCAGGGCATTCGTATTTCCAATCTGCTGCTTTCCGATCAAAACGCCAAAGACGAGCAAATAGAGTCCAACCGAGACAATCGGATTGAAAACCGTGTCCTTCCAAAGTTTGCGGAACCGTTTCGTTTCACGCGCGTAGAGCGCCCAAGCGTACGTAGAGAACATAAGTGTTAGCGCGTGAGTTCAAGGAAGATTTGTTCGAGTGAGACCCGCTGGTTCTGAACCGTCTTCAGGTTAGTACCGTAGTAGGCAGAGATGTCTTTCAGCGCCTTGCCAAGATCTTCATACGCCAGTTCGTAGGTTTTTCCGTTTTGTTTCACGCCTGGCATGAGTGGCTGGTCCTGCTTATAGACTTCGAATGACAGTAAGTTACCGCTGAATTCATGCTGCAAGCTATGGAGACTCCCCTCTTTCACAATCTTGCCTTTGTTCAGCAAGGTAATCCGTTCGCAGAGCTGCTCCGCCTCTTCTAGGTAGTGCGTTGTAAACAGGATCGTTGTTCCTTCACGATGGAGCGTACGAACCAAATCCCACAAACGCTGACGAAGCGCCACATCAACACCCGCCGTTGGCTCGTCGAGCACTAAGACCTTTGGTTTATGGAGAATCGCCTTCGCAACCATGAGACGGCGCTTCATCCCGCCTGAGAGCTGCATCGCTTTCTTGTCGGCATGCTCACTCAACTCAAGCGCTTCAAGGATGTGTGGAATACGTTTGGCGCGATCCTGAATCGATACACCGTACATTCCACCGCAGTAATGGAGCACCTCTTTCACAGTGAAGGCAGGCTCAACCACAAGCTCTTGAGGAACGATGCCGAGCTGTTTTTTCGCATTCACTGGATCGGTTGCTAAATCGATTCCACAAATTTCAACCGAACCACTCGTCGGAACCTGCATCCCTCCTAAGAGCGCGATGGTTGTAGACTTTCCTGCCCCATTCGGCCCAAGGAGTCCATGAATCGTGCCTTCCTCCACTTGGAAGGTCATGGGATGGAGCGCGGTAAACGGCTCTTTGCCGGCAACAGGATAGACTTTACTAACTTCTTTCAAGTGAATCGCGAATGACATGAGAAAAACAATCAAAGATTAACGAAACCAGCGATCAACACCTGGAACCGCCAGATCTCGCCAAGCGCTAAAGGGAAGCTCTGTACTTGGCACGCCAGCGGCGTAGGGCGCAATTTCGTAGGACTGATAGTAGCGGACAAGGGTGTTTTTAC
>CAYQAL010000040.1:1443-6095 GCA_964415465.1 uncultured Gammaproteobacteria bacterium | reverse complement strand
GCAGGACAGGTTAAAAAGTTGGGACGGATCTCGTCTGACACGAGACCCATTGTACACTATTATGACGCTTACTTCTTGACCGGTAATTTTTTTCCGCGATATTTCCAAAAATAGATGAAAGCACTCTTGATGTGATAGCGCGTGGTCTTGTTCGTAAAGATCTCCCATGGGCGCTTAATGCGACTTTCGCGGTGATGATAGTGCACAACGGAAGCAACCGGCGTGTACACGACACGACTGCCCGCTTCCCAAGCACGCCGGCAGAGGTCTGTATCTTCAAAATACATGAAGAATGCTTCATCAAATCCACCAATCTTTTCAACCAAATCACGACGAATACACAACGCTGACCCTTGTGCCCAATCAATCGGCTGCTCTTTGGTACGGTCCATGTCCTTCATGATGAAACGATCGACGGCTTTTTTGGCCCACGGCAGTTTTCCGAGCGCCGTGCGACGATAGAGCGGAATACCGATCGTGTGAAAACGACAGGTCGTCGTCTGGTCGGTTCGGTCTGGGTTCAACACACGTGGGGCCGAGATGCCCACATCTGGATACGCCTCCATCCATTCAATCCACTTTTCTAATTCACCCGGAAAAATAACCAGGTCCGGGTTCACGAGAACAATGTATTTTCCCTTCGCAAGCTTCATCGCCACATTATTCCCCCGTCCAAACCCTAAGTTCGCTTTTGGATCGATGGCTTTTACCCAAGGATACGTCTGTGTGACCATGGCGTACGTTCCATCTTCTGGTGAACAATCCACCAGGTAGTATTCGTAGGGAAACGTGATCTGCGCATCTTCAAACCCTTTCAGAAGATTACGAATATGCTCACGCATGCGGTAATTAACCGTTATAAACGTGACCAGTGGTTGTTCAGAAACAGGCATAGGACTAGGTGGTAAACCAGCGGCGACGTTCCGCAAGTGGCTCTGCTCTATCAGGCGGACGGCGAAATTTCAAGTCAGCCAAAATGAGCTTCGCCCCGGGTTCGGGTGCCATCCGTTCATCCCAATACCGCCCAGAAAAGATGCGGGACAGTCGATAACGCAGATACGAGCCCAAAACCCAGGGCGCGTGTACAAGTCGAAGTCCCCAGGTGTCTCCTCGTGGACGGAGTCGACTCGGCAGATAGCGCTCTTTCCAAGCTGATCGCTTGCTCGAAGCACGCTCTTGAGCCGCAAACCAAACACGCGCATCTGGAAGCAGGCGCGGACGCGCGCCCTGAACCGCCGCGCGCCAACACAGGTCAAGAACAGCAAAGGTCGGTGGCAAATGCGGATCGAGCCAGACATTCTCTGCCAATGCCAATGATTCCAAGGCAGAAGCCCGGATCACAACACACGCATCCGACAAAAAGAGAATTCGCTCACCCGCATCATAGTCCCCCGTGTCTTCTTTTCCTTGCCCAAAAGGAACAAGTGTTCGGCCACGCGTGAGGCCGATTCCAGCCGAATGAAGCTGATTCGTACACACCAGTTCAACCCATTCCCCGTCGGTGTGCGGAGCCGTTTCGGCTAAAAAGACCTTTGGTCCCGCCACCCATAGGCTCGGGTCGGCTTGAAAGACTTCTAAAAACACTTCACAGGCACGGCGATCAAAGGCTACTTCCGGACGCGAAAGAACAATCAATCGGTCAGACCACGTCTCCCGAGGCCAACGACTCAAGGCTAGTGCGATCGCCTGGTTATGCCCACGTACAACTCCTATATTTCGAAAGGTACGCAAGCGAACGACATCTGGGCGTGTGATCTCAAATTCGCTATCCGTCCCCGTCTTTCCAGCGCCTAGATCCACATAAATCACCTGATAGGAACGATTTGTCTGCGCTTCAAGCGATGCTAAAAAATCTGGACGATCATACAGCGAATGAGCGCTTGCAACATGAACCGACAACGCTTGAGCTTCGAGCATACCTCTCAGTCTACACCTTCCGCTTCGGGGAGACGTTGAATCCAAGTTTTTTACCCAACATCATGCGTGTTTGCGCATCTAAGGCTGGCACAGCGCTAAACAACACGAAGGTAACCGGCAAGAGGAACCACTGCAGAACCATGATTCCATAGGCTACTGGGCGCGACAGATGCTTAGGACGAGGTGGAAGGAGCGTCATGGCGATAAACGCGGACGAGAACAATCCAATCATGGACAAACGCATGAGCCACTGAAGGGTAAATGGCGTATTCTGAAACACCGCGAAGCTTCGGAACGCCTCAGGCGCCACAAAAAATGGAAGATATCCAAGGATGAAGATCAAAAATGGCGCTGTTGACCACGTGTACGTTCCTTCTAACTGCTTCAAAGCCCACCACCACTTTTCTCCACGCTTCATGTTTGGCCGTTCTGAAAAGGCCTTGATCATGTACGGAAAATTCTCGACCCCCCAGGCCCAGCGACGCAATTGCTTATACAGCGCGATGAGTGCTTTCCAATAGTCCCCCATCATAACCGTATCCATCGAAACTGGAAGATACATCGGGGTCACGCGATAGCGACCATCGTAATGAACAAGCCCCTGTAGAAAAATGCGCGAATCTTCTGAAACAATGTCCTTTTGCCAATAGCCCACGTCCATCAGCATACGCAAACTCATGGAATGCGAGGAGAACGTCATCATCCCTTCTGGTCGACCAAGCTCGGTCAAAAGCCAAAAGGTGGTTCCAAACATGGCAACACGCACTGGCGCTGGCGATTCCCACAAGTTGTTATTGTAGAGCGCAACCGGCTGATAGGAGCTGCGAGTCGGCTCAGGAACGGTCAAAAACAGATATCCTAAGTACGAGAAGTACTGCGGATGAACAATCGTGTCCGCATCAAACGACGAGACCACCGTTTTCTCTGGATCCAATCCTTGTTCAACGAGTTTTGGAATAACCTCTTCAGCCGCCCAGTGCAGATTCGAACCCTTGCCACGAATTTCTCCTGGCAGCCCTGGTGGATGCAATGTGAAATGAAGAGCAGCAAAGGTATCCGAAAACTGGGCACGAATCTCGGCTTGAACGGCTCGTGCATTTTCTTCGTACTGCCCCTCTCCTGCCAACACGATGATCAACTGCTTGGCTGGATACGAACCAATCGCAATGTTCTGAAGGGTTTCACGCAAAATACCAGGACCCTCCTTCGAGAACGGAAGAAAAATAATCTGGCGCAGCGAATCGTAGTCGGGCAAGGCCTGGAGCTCCGCTTGCCAGTTTCGGCGTAGGGCTTGGCGATATTTCCACCACGAATGGAGTAAAAATGGTAAAAAGTAACAAATACGTATCAACCAATACAGATCAAACACAATAATAAAATACACCATCCAGAGCGGCTTCACCAAAGACAGGACGATCGCTACCACGAGCGTCGTCCAAACCATGGCTCCTGGCAGAATCTCCCAGAAGCGTGTGCGCTGAGCCAGGCTCATACAGTAGGGGCACGAGGCGTCGTAATATTCGGCTCTCGATCGTACACTGGGGCGATGTAACTCGCCGCCTGACGTGTACCCAATCGGTACTCTTGAATTAGTCTTGGATAATTCGCGGGAGATGCTTCTTCTTCCAAGACCTCAATCAATGGAACCTGTTTCAAACGAGAAACGAGATTCGCATAGAGAACCCCCGTTCGAATCGAAGAAAATGTCCCAGGACCCGAGGCAACCAAGACGCCTTCGACCTGAGAAACTCGGCCCTCTAAAAGGCGCGCAATCACCGGCAGCGCTCGAGCCGCCTTTCCTTCCACCTGAACCGTCTCGATCTGTTCACCTTCGACCCAGGAGATGACCGAATGGCCATTCGTCCGGGTATCAATTCCAAGCCAACCCATACTAGCGCTCGTGGAGCCGATCAATGAGTACTTTTTTTGGCGCCTCAAGAATTGAGTGCAAAAAACGGTCGCCTAACTCCTTACGATAGCGGAACTCGTCCAGGGCTAAAATGGAGAAATTCAGCTCCGATCCGAAGACCGATTCCACCTCTCCCATGAGCTTCTTAAAAGCATCTTGGTCAACACGCCCCACCAAGAATAAGTCGATGGCTGGTGTATTGGATACACTCGTGCCTCCCGACTGAACAAACGCCCCCATGAACGCCAAATAACGCACGTCTCCCAGCGCTGCGATCTCTTCATCCAGACGACGATCCAAGAGTACTTGGGCCTTTAAAATCAAGGAGGATATCTCGTTTAAAAGAGGGAACTGCTGATTGAGTTGGTAATATTTACGTTTGAGCCCTGGACGCTTCTTTCCAGCCCCAGTCGTCGGCTCTTCCACCGAAGCTTCGGTCACCAATCCAAGCTTTACCAAGTTCATCAATTCCCTACGAACAGCATTAATCTGCGTTTCCACCCGACGGGTCAATTCGCGTACAAAAATAGGTTCGTTGGGGTTCCGAAGAAACAGCCGCAACAGCTTGACTCTGGTTTTAGAACCAAAGAGGTGTTCAAGCATAGATCTCCCGTCATCCTGAAGGATTTTGAGGGAAATGGCAAGCCAAGGAATTCCCCGGGCTGGCCTGGACGAGGGCGTTCTGGCGTACGTATACTAGTGGTAATTCCATGTCCTCCGCTCCTGCTGCCTCCGAACGCACGTCCGTTCGTCTCGCCGAAATCAGTGTGAACCAGGCGGCCTTCGACGAAAAAATTGTCGGGGTCTTTCAGTTCGACACCGAAGC
>CAYQAL010000040.1:0-1343 GCA_964415465.1 uncultured Gammaproteobacteria bacterium | reverse complement strand
GAAGTCAGCGAACACGGGATCTGTCTCACGGGCGTTGGCCGCATGACGAACCTCTTCCTTCAAAAGCAAGGAGACGGTAGTTATCGTTCGTTTGATCTGTTCGGTTCACTCGAACAACCACCTGAACTTAATCCAGAAAAACCCTTCGCCTCCTTTATTTGCGGCGACTTCCAGCCGGGAGATGTCTTTTTCGCCGGAACCACCAACTTTGAACGCCTCCGTCAGGAATTAGAATTAAAAGAAAAACTCAGCACCTATCCACCGGTCACGGCTGCACTGGAAGTAAAACAGGAACTGGAACGTCGACGCATTCCCGATCACTTCAGTGGATTGATCGTCGCGAACGTCATTCAAACGGCTCAGTCGCCCGCTCATACCGCTCCACAACGAACAGAAGAACCAAAAAAATCAGACGCCGCCCAGTCCGTTCAAGATCTGCACGAAGAGGAACTCGAAACCGAAGCCTATGTCGAATCAACCACCTCGCCATTGAGTAGCTCCGGCAACGCCATGATGCGCGCTTGGAAGACCAAGCTGTTTGGCTTAAAGGATACCCTCACAGATCGTATTCGATCTGCACGCGTAAAGGCGCCTAAGCAGCTGCCTCGCGATTCTGGTGATCCCCTCACCCTGGCGAGCCTTCGCGGCATGAATGCTGGCCACGGCGGTGGCCCGTCCGCAAAAGCGCGTATGCGTCTTATCTTGGGAGGTGTAGGGCTTGTCGTTGTCTTAGCCGGTGGATTCTGGATCCAACGTGCACGTAAGGCATCTGCCGAACAAACACTCTGGAATACGGTATACACCCAAGCGATAGATCGCCGAAACCGTGCAGACGCAGATCTCCTTTACCAGAATGATGAACGCGCTCGCGCGCTCGTGAATGAAGCGTTCAATCTTGCGAATGGACTGGATATAAAAACAACTGAACGGAAAGAAGCCAAAGATAAACTCGTTCAAGACTTAGAAGGACTTCGCCAACGCCTACGCAAAGAGCAGCGCGTTGACCAGCCGACTGTCACATATCAAACAGAACAAGGCGCATTGGGCGACCTCATTCTCACAGACAGCGGTCTTGCCATTGTTCAAACGGACGCTGCTTCGACTTCACTCGTAGTCCTTTCAAACAGCACCGCTGTCGACACAATCGCTCTTCCCGCAGAAGGAACGCCCGTACATGGAATCGCTGTCACCAGAAACGGTGTTTTGACCCTCTCTGAACAAAAACAGCTTGCCCTGACCTCGCTTATCAGAAAATCATCCGGGCTTGTCGCCTTAAACGCTCCAACCGCTGACTCGAGTCAAGCCATGAGTCTCTATAACAATCGTCTCTATATTGTAGACGC
>CAYQAL010000039.1:0-6103 GCA_964415465.1 uncultured Gammaproteobacteria bacterium | reverse complement strand
GTCATCACCGCGCAGAAGATGCACGAGTGGCACGACCTCTACCACCGCTGGCCCTCGGTCTACGCCGAGTACGCGGCCTACGCGGACGAGGCCTACAACTTCAGCAACGTGCGGTACCACCACGTGGTGCCCTGCCTGCTGCTGTTCTTCCTGCTGGTGCCGATCCCGGTCCTGGGACTCATCATCCTGGGGCACCTCATCACCTTCATCGGGCTCCACGCGGAGCACCTGACGGTGATGATGACGGATCTGATCCAGGCGGCGGCGGACCCGAATACCACTGTCGGTGAGGTTCGGGAGCGCCGTCTGAGGGAGGCGGCCGCCCGCGGCCACGCGCCCAACGTGACCGCGTTCGAAGCGCTCGGCTACCGAGCGCAGAGCATCCTGGTATCGTGGTTGGTCGCGTCGCTCCTCACCATCGTGGTGATCCTGGAGCACGCGACCTACACGGTCACCATCCGGGCCACGGGCTACAACATCATGACGAGCAGCGTCATCACCCTGCTCTACTTCACGGTGTTCAACCCCAACATCCGGCGCGAGCGCCTGCCGCTGTGGTTCACGGGGGTGGGGCTCGTCACCTCCTACCCGTCGATCTACTACATGCTCACCGGGGGCAACGGCTATGGCGGCGGCCCGGGCCCCTACCACTGGATCCTCCGGATCCCGCGCGTCTTCATCGCGATCTGGCACTGGGTGACGGACCCCGCCAAGGCCATCTACCGCTACGTGCGCCACGACCTCACGGGCATGGGCACCCTGGCCTGGTTCAAGTTCATCCTTGTCGGCGCCATCGTCGGCGTCATCATCGCCGGCTTGATGTACGGAGCATCCAAGGTCGCCGACAAGATCACCAAGAAGTACTTCCTGGTCATGTGGTACGTCTTTGTGACGATCCTCCTGTTCCCGGGGTCCTTCGCGGCCATCGCGACGGTTCTGCAGATCCCGATGCACCCGTCGACCGCGCGTTCTGCTACGGCAACGGCTCAGACGACGTCCTCATCCGCACCCGGCGCCTCGACGGCGTTCGACTCGGACACGCGCCGGCGTTGTGCGCTCAACACGCTCAACCAGCCGCCGTGTGAGCCTACCTGCTACCAGTTCCACGGCTGGTCGGACTCGCGCGCCAACATCGAGGCCGGCGCGCGGAACGGGACCTGCTACGTGGTCCCGTGGTACACCGTCGGCAACTCGGCCTCGCGCTGACTCTCAAGGAAGCGCGATGACCCAGACGCCAGAGCGACGGGCAAGAGCGCCTCCTCGGCGCAGCTCCATGCACGGAGCTCGTGAACTCACCACGCGGTGCATCGCGTGGTCCTGTCCCCGGTCTTTACCGAGGACGCTCAAATAAGTGCCCGGCCCTCGCGCCGTTGTGTCGCGACCGCTTCTCCAGCGGTCCCGCAACGAGTCCTCGCGAGGCCGGGCATTTTCTATTTCAAAAAAATCGTTTTCAGACAAAACACAACATCCCTCAACCGAAGTCGAGGGATGTTGCCATTCCATTGTCGTCAAGCATGGAAACGACAATGAACGAATTGGACGAAATCGCTCCGTCCACTCAATGCACGAATCGTTTCAGATTCACTGCATTGAGAAGAGAGACCGATGCAGCGATTGTGCTGAGTCGTGACCCACTCGTCAACGTGGAACAGTGGATATCTTTTTGCGTAGCGCTTGTTCCATGCGTTTTACATGAACTTCTTCATCTTGCTGAAACTGTTTCAAGAGTGTTTCGAGTGATGGGTGTGAACGTTCATCGTGCAAAATGTGTTTTATCACACGACGCACGTCACCACACTTCACAAACTGCAGCGCTTGTTCGTAATCACGAATCGCTCGACGTTCAACGGCACATTCAAAACGACAAATCGCTTTAAACCCACCGAGACGTATCACGTGCGCGACACACTTCATTGCAAACACGGAGAACGGAAAGCGTGGATGACGTTTCACGTTCGCGATCCGACAGTACAGGTGTTCGAAGACGCGGCGATGTTCTTCTTCGATCCGGATGAACTCGCGAAAATCTTCTTTGGCAAACCGTGGAACGTACGGAAGGTGCGCGCGATACAACTCATGCGCCAACGTTTCCAGTCGGAGAAACGAGTGGATCAGAGGAAGGAGCGGTGGATTCGTCATTGCCGTACAGGATATCTTCTAACCGCGGTTCGTTCCAGAGATTGCGTTCGCGGAGGGCTTTGTCGACCGCGTCTTCCGCTTCATCGATGTCGAAGTCATCTTCCAAAATACAGTAGTCGATGAGCGCTGCGCGGCAGTCCGGTTTGGGACGAAGCTCGTCCTTTTCGTAACAGAGTTTTTCAATCAAGCCTTCGGGCAGGGGTTTGCGGCGAGGCGGAGGCAGGGGAGCGGCCGGTGGTTGATGTGGTCTATGTGTGTTTGGTTTTGGACCACGACCGTGTCCAAACGACTGACGTTGTTTATGCGCGAATGACATACAAGGGAATGAGTCCATCCTAAGGGGTCTCAAGGAATTTGGCGAATAGTGGAAGTAGGAAAGCTGGAAGAGGCGTGTTAGGCTTTGGACATCTATGGCTCCTCTCTCTGCCCGCTCATGGCTCCGTTTGTTGGCGTTTGGATTGCCGCTTTTGTCGATCACGTATCTTGTTCGGTTCCGGGTCGCGGGGCTGCCATCGACGCTACTTGAGGTGTTGCTTTTTGTGTTCGTCATCGGCGTCCTGATCGTGACCAAGCGCGCCGGTCTCGCCCGTGCGCATCAGGTATTACATGCCTGGCGCTGGCCGATTGTGGCGTGGGTTCTTGCGACGTTGGTTGCGGTTGTGACATCGCCATCGCTGTGGACCGGCCTTGGACTTTGGAGAGCGTATGTTCTGGAGCCACTTCTTGTACTCATTGCCTTGTGTGCGTTGTTGAATCAACCGGGTGATCGCAAACGTATGGAACGGGGGATGATGATCGCGGCGATCGTGGTGTCTGTCTGGGCGGCGGTTGGTTTTTTTGCGAACTGGGGAATTCCGCATCCGTGGAATGTATCAATCGCAGACGGCCGTCGAGCCGTCGGACCATTTGGGTTTCCCAATGCGGTTGCGTTATTCGTGACACCGATCGGCGCACTCGTTGCGGCACGTCTCGCTCTGCTCTTTAAAGAACAAAGCTCATGGCGTGCACGAGTTCTTCTTTTCATCACGCTGATCTCAATTGTTGTCGCACTCGTTCTCGCGAAGAGTGATGGTGGAATGTTGGCGTTAGGCTTTGTCATCACGTTGTCGCTTCTGGGCGTACGTTGGGGTCGTTGGTTGGTAGTTGCAGGGGCTGCGCTCGGAGGAATTGGCTTGGCCGCTCTTCCAACGGTGCGTCATGCGCTCATCCAAGAAGCGACGTTCCAGGGGTGGTCTGGGAAGGTGCGTCTTTTCATGTGGCGCGAGACCTGGGCGATGCTGAAAGATCATTGGTTCTTTGGTGCTGGGTTCGGTGGCTATCCCAAAGTCTTCGATGCCTATCACAAAGCAAGGTTCATTGAGATCTTTCAATATCCGCATACGATTTTGTTTAACTTTTGGAGCGAAACCGGACTGCTCGGTGTGTTTGCCTTTGTTGGGGTTATGGTTACTTGGGTAAAAGACGCTGTGCGAAGCGTTGCTGCTCGAGCTGTGACTCAAGACAAAGGCAAATATCTTCCAGTGCTAGTTCTTATTGCTCCTCTGGTTGCTGTCTTTATCCATGGGTTGGTCGATGTTCCGTATTTTAAAAACGATCTCGCCCTGCTCTTTTGGATTTTTATTTGGCTTGTTATCGCTTCAAAGCAAGAATCATCCAAACTTGCGTAATATATTCCAGATTGGTTAACTGAGGGCGCTCCTCGTGTTACATGGGGTAACGCGAGTGCGCTGACCGAGTACAAGGAAGGAGGTCTGCATGCGCGGACCGCAGATGAGCAACGAAATGTTCACGGAACGGTGGAGGGCGTTGCCTGTTTCCACCGACTTGTTTGGGGTCGTTGACTCCAACAAGATGGAGCGGCGGCAGTTTTGCCGCGAGGTCGCTGAAGGTCTGGAGAAGTACGGAATCGTCTTTCTCGCTACGCCGGAGGGGGACGCGGATCTCTCCGATCGCATGATGCGGGAGATGGGGCGGTTCTTCATGTCTCCCGAAGAGGTGCAGCGCCAGACCATCACGCAGAACTTCCAGGGAGGCCTCACGCCGGAAGGTGAAGAGGCTCCGGACGTCGACGAGCAGGAAGCTCACTTCCGACGCCTCACGCCCGCGAACTACCCGTTCCCGACCCCGTTCGGGAAGGATCCCAAGAAGCGGTTCATGTGCAAGGTGGGTGACGCGCCCGCCATGACTCGCTTCCCGGGACTGACGCCTCCGACCCAGATCATCTCGGGTCACGAAGCTCTCTACGCGCTCTGCGCTCAGTGGGGGCTCCGCAAGCTCATCCGCGCCCAGATGCTCCTCGACGCCTACGCGGAGCATTACAGCCTCCCGCCCGGGAGCTTCCCGACGCGCCACGGGGCCCACTTCGTAGCCCCGACGGGCATCGACTTCACGCGACACGTGCCCGGCACCGTGGCGGCAGACGTACATGGTGACATGGGGTTCATCACGGGCCACGACGCTTCCAAGGTCGTGTTCGGTGACACCCTCGAGCTCCGTCCGTGTGGCGGTTTGGTCGCCTGGGACAGCGCCGGGCGTCTCTTCCGCGCCGTCGTTCCAAAGGGGGCCGAGCCCTGGCAGGCCGGTTTCCAGCTGCGTGAGATGACTGGCGGCAAGATTCTCGCCGGCATGCACCAGGTGATCGCCCCGCCTGAAAGCGCTGCATTCGCCGACGAAGCGCGTACGCGCAGCACGTCCGTCTACCGCGTGACGGCGACCCTGTTCGTTCACGGAACGGCGGATGAGCGCGCCATCGTTCACCCCTGCTTTCGCGAGCCGGGTCGAGAGTACGCGGAGCCTTACCTCGGAGAGCTCGATCAGCGTGTGCTCGACAAGATCTTCGCGCAGAACAAGACCGACGGTGTCGCGAAGCTGCCTCCGGCGGCTCCCACCTCTTCCCCGAACACGTCCGGCTCGAGCTTCTACGCCCCCGGAGTGTAGTCTCTGTATCAGGGGGTCCCGTTCCTTCTTCTCTTCACTTCGTCGGCCTCGGAGCTGTCACACCCCAGTACACCAGGCCGTCCTAACCGCTTGCTGACTCGTCGGCAATCGATTAGGATGCGAGGGCGTAAAAAGCTTCTTTTTGACTGTTTCGTCTGTCTTGCGAAGCAAAGCGCAGGCAGCGCGTAACCTGTAGCGAGCCAAGTAAAACTTGGTGAACGTAAGGTGAAGCGCTAAGCCGAGCAAGGAGAGGTGTCAGAGTGGTCGAATGAGCCGGACTCGAAATCCGGTATATCCCACAAGGATATCGAGGGTTCGAATCCCTCCCTCTCCGCCATACAAAAATCCAGCCGATGTGCTGGATTTTTGTTACACCGTTAACTCGTTCTCGGATTTTAGATCAACGACATTTTGTAACAGTCTTTCAAATACAGCCGTTGCGGTAGCAATAATGATGGAGGCAAATAATAGGAAGAGTCCCATGGCGACACCACCAGCGATATCGTCTTCTTTTTCTCGCTGAACAAGAAAGAAATACGCTTCAGCTCCCACGATGAAAGCGACGAGCGATAGAGCACAGTATTTTATGATGCGGAGTGCTTTCATGGACTGCTTAGAGAAAACGTTATTGTGTGCGATAAAGCCAAGCAGTCTGAATGCTTGGAAGAGCGCTACGAAAAAGGCGATCGATGCGAGATAGACATACGCCAGGAAAGGATCTTGGAAGTAGACTTGAAAGACGGTAGCGCCAACATTTCGTCCCTCAAAGTGAGGCTCTATCAGCAGGAGAGCGAGCGCGCCAATTCCTAGGAGCACGACGGCTATCTGGAGAAATCCGGTGGAAACTCTTTTGAGGTTGAGTTCTGGCATAGGGTATACCGCCAGTGTAAATTTATGAGTTATCGTTTGTCAATATGTATTTATCGTTTTGTTTAGTCACGTTTTATTTTGTATCATCAGCCTATGTCCACCTGGTTCGTGTATATTCTTCGGTGCTCGGATGGTACGTTGTATACCGGCATCTCAA
>CAYQAL010000038.1:4422-6128 GCA_964415465.1 uncultured Gammaproteobacteria bacterium | reverse complement strand
GGAAGATTGATTGGTAGATGTTGTACCGTGTGAGGAGCGATCTGGCAAAGGAATGGTCCTGGTTTTGATTGTAACATCGCTCCCGTTTCGGCTATGCTGCCTAGCATGTTTCCTTCTCTGTCCCACGACCGTTCTTCGAGTGAAGTCCTTCGCCTGCTAAATAGCGATAAAGACCGTGGGTTATCGGTTTTTGACGCTGGTGAGCGCTTGAAGACCTATGGAAAAAACGCCCTGCCACACGCCAAGAAAAAGCACTGGTTGGTGGCGTTGGCTGGGCATTTCACTGATGTCTTGATGCTTATTTTGTTCGTTTCTGCGGTGATTTCGTTTTTTATCGGTGATGCGAAGGATGGATCGGTCATTTTATTGATTATCTTGGCAAACGGATTGATGGGCTTTTTCCAAGAGACGAAGGCGGACAATGCGATTGAAGCGTTGAGGAAGTTGTCGGTTGCCCAGGCGAAAGT
The DNA here is from genome assembly GCA_964415465.1 of uncultured Gammaproteobacteria bacterium. Classification (GTDB taxonomy): domain Bacteria; phylum Patescibacteriota; class Patescibacteriia; order 2-12-FULL-60-25; family 2-12-FULL-60-25; genus JAGOTP01. The sequence continues at coordinate 5,661 of CAYQAL010000038.1, read as the reverse complement.
CGTTCGTGATGGAGTCTCGCAGATCATCGATGCGACTGAGGTTGTACCGGGTGACATTCTGATTCTTGAAACCGGCGATAAAGTACCAGCGGATGCTCGTTTAATAGAAGCCGTTCAGCTCAAGGTCTCTGAATCGATGTTAACCGGCGAGTCGAAGCCGGTTGAAAAAGACACACAGTTTACGGGAACAGATGCCGATGTGTTGGGCGATCGTTTAAACATGGTCTATCGCGATACGGTGGTGTTGTTTGGGCGAGGACGAGCAGTCGTGACGGCGACTGGCATGCACACGGAAATCGGAAAGATCTCAACCTTGCTCCAAGCGCAAGAAGCCAAGGCCACAGCGTTGAATATCGAGTTGAATGCATTGGGAAAGCGTCTCACGATCTTTGCAGGAGTCGCTGCCGTACTCATCTTTGGGATTATCATCATATTTGACCCTTCACAAATACGGCAGGCCTTTTTGACGGCGATTTCGCTGGCCATCGCGGTCGTTCCAGAAGGGATTCCAGCGGTTGTGACGACGGTGCTTGCGATTTCGGTGGCGCGTCTTGCACGTAAGCGAGCTGTGATTCGAAAAATGGCCGCGATTGAGCTGCTTGGTTCGGCCACCTGTATTTTAACGGATAAGACCGGTACGTTAACCAAGAACGAGATGACGGTGTCCGACCTGTCTCTCCTGAATCGCTCCATCACGTGGCAAGACGGGATTTGTTTGGAAGATGGGAAGGTGATCGATCCCGCACAAGATCCGGAACTGCGTGAACTCATGTACTGTGCGGTGCTCTGTAACGACGCCATGCGTTCGACGGAGGGAAAGGTCATCGGAGATCCAACGGAAGCTTCTCTGATTGTGATGGCGGAACAGGCGGGGTTGGATGTGCAGGCGATCCGCGCTGAACATGAACGTGTGTTCGAGCTTCCGTTCTCGTCTGAAACAAAACAGATGACGGTGGTGGTGAAGAACTCAGATGGCGAATTACGCGTCTATACCAAAGGCGCCTGTGAAGCGGTCTGTCGCGCGTTGAAGGATCCTACCCCGGCGCATCGAACTCCTTCGGACGCGCTATCCGCCGAAGGGGTGCGTAGTTTGGTGTATTCAACGCGTACCTGGACCGGTGCGCTACCACCCATTGAGCAAGCAGATGCCCTTTTGCAGGATCATACCTATCTTGGAACGATTGGCTGTAAGGATCCACTTCGGCCAGAAGTGAAAGCGGCCGTCGCATTGGCGGCCTC
>CAYQAL010000038.1:0-4322 GCA_964415465.1 uncultured Gammaproteobacteria bacterium | reverse complement strand
AACTACTCAACGATCGTTGAAGCGGTTCGCCAAGGTCGTGGTATTTTCACGAATTTCACCAAATTCTTGATGTACCAGATCTCGTGTAATGTCTCGGGTGTGTTGATCGTGTTTCCGCTCACCTTGTTCACGGGCGCGAGCCCGCTCTTGCCGGTACATATTTTATTATTAAACCTTATTTCCGAAACCGGCCCGTGTATTGCCTTGGGTCTCGAAAAACCAGAAGAGGGGATCATGTATCGGAAGCCGCGTAAGCGTAGCGAAGGCCTCTTGAATCGTGAGCGTTGGGGAAAGATCCTTCGAGAAGCGGTGATTTTGGCGGTGGCGGGCATCGCGGCGTATGTGGTTGCGCGACGCATCGATCCGCTCGCCGTCACATCTGCTGTACTTGCAACGGCCTTCTTGTCTCGTGTTTGGCAGTCGCTGAGTGCACGTTCTGAAACTGTTACCTTCTTTTCTCGTGCCTTACGACCAAACCCGGGACTCATGTATACCGTCATCGGAACACTCGTGTTTCTAGCTCTTTCCCTGTATACGTCGGCTGGAAACGTAATTACGAAAACGGTGCCACTCTCGCTGCCACTTCTTTTCGCGTGTCTTGGGTTGTCGCTGGTTCCGTTTGTTGTTATAGAAAGTGTAAAACTTGTCCGCTCACGCATGAGCTAAGAAAGATATGCGCATTGTTACGATCGATTATCTCGCCAATATCCCAGGGAGTAAAAAGCAGATCAAAGGAGGTCCGGCAAATTTTGCGAAATATTTTTCTGCTCATGCAGCCAAGGAAGGTCATTCGTGGATTGGAATCGTGCAACGCATGACTTCAGGCCGCCGAGTCTTTTTGCGTAAGCTCGGCGAAAAACCCAACTGTGAGTATGTGGGATGTTTTTTGGTGAGTGATCGTATTGAAGAGTTCTTGCACGCAAAACGTACAGTGGATCCATGCGTGTACTTTGAAGCAGAGATCGATCGACTGGCCTGTTTTCTAGAAGAACAACGTGCAGATGTGGTGTTTCTGAATGGGTATTCGCTTTTCTCGTGGATGGTGTTGCGGGCTGCTTGGAAAAAGCAGATCCCACTCGTTGTTCAGCACGCAGGAATATTAACGATCGAAGTGACGTTGTATAAGCATCTCTATAGTTCAGCGGCGCGTAAAATGCTGATCGAAATGGAGCGCGATACGGCTCGTTATGCAACGAAGCAAGTCTTTTTGAATGAGTATAGTCGAGAGGTGTTTCAAGAACAGGTTGCTCCTTTGGAGCGCGCGCGTACCCAGATCATCCCGCTCCCGTATGCCGAAACAGCGAATGCGAGCCGTCCACTGACCCAGGTATCGGTAGACCCTGCTTCTTCTGTTCGGATCGGTTGTGTGGCGCGCTGGGATCGAATCAAAAATCACAAAGCAGTACTTGAACTTGCCAAAGAAATAGAGCGCCAAAAACGTCCGTGGAGCATTGAGTCCGTTACAACTGTCCCGCCTACCAACAAGTTCTTGGCATTCAAAAAAGCGTACCAAAAACGTATTCGTGTGACACCTCCAATGGATGCAGAGGCGTTACGGGCTTTTTATCGTCGGATGGATGTCTTGATCCTTCCGTCGCTCTTTGATGTATCGCCAACCGTTGTGATGGAAGCCGCCCATGAAGGAAGGCTTACGTTGATCGCTCCTCAGGTCGGATGGGTGACGGAATACAGGGCGCATGGGCTCGAATCGTGCATCGTAGACTTTTCAAATCCTGTAAACGTGGTAAAACAACTCGAACAAGCCTTGCTTCACACAAATATACGCCCGTTCCAAGTGTACATGGAACAACACCACGCCCCTCGGGAGGTATTCCAGGCCTATATTCGTTTATTCACCGAACTGCATGTCTATGCGAATCGCTCAACTCGCCTCAAACTTCCGACAGATCGCACCTGAGTCAACCAAAGGGATCTATAGCCACGTCGCGTCTCTTACGGAGAAGCTCGTATCATTGGGACATGAAACTCATTTATTTGGACCAGGAAATGCGAAAACGAGCGCCAGGCTTCACTCGGTGACAGAAACGTCCTTGGATGAGATGCATTTGTCTGACGATCTTCAAAAGTACTACATGCTTGATCTGGTCGCTCACTGTTTTGAACAAGCCGACGCATTCGACATCATCCATAGTCACTACACGCTGTTTTCTTCTTTTTTCTCGAATCTCGTAAAAACGCCAACGCTGACGTCGATCCACATTCCCATCCGTGAAGAGATTCGTCCGTTGTTGATGCAATACAAAGATCGACCATACGTCTCTTTCTCACGCTCACAGCGCAAGCAGATGCCAGAGCTAAACTGGTACGCTAACATCTATCACGGGATCGATACCAGCGTTTTTACGTATAACCCAACTCCGAAGGACTATCTTTTGTATCTTGGACGTGTTACGCAAGAAAAGGGTGTACATCTGGCGATCGAGGCGGCGAAAGCCTGCAATATTCCTTTATTAATCGCTGGTCGTAGCACGGCGAACGAAGGGTACTGGGAAAATAAAATCGAAGCGCAAATTGATGGGGTGAATATCCGATACGTTGGGGAAGCGCAGCTTTCTCAAAAGATTGAACTGCTTCAACATGCGAAAGCATTGATTTTTCCAACGCAAGCAGACGAAACATTCGGACTTGTGATGATCGAAGCGATGGCTTGTGGAACACCGGTGATCGCTTGGAGAAACGGGGCTGTTCCGGAAGTGGTTCAAGAAGGAGAGACGGGGTATATCGTTGAAAGCGTTGAAGAAGCGGTAAAAGCCATTCACCAGATTAGCTCGCTTCCACGTATTGCTTCGCGTGAGCGCGTAGAACGCTTCTTTAGTTATGAGAAAATGGTGTCAGGGTATCTCCGTGTCTACGAACGCTTGATTCAGCAACGAAACAAAACATAATCAGATACGACGAACGCCCGGCGGGGAGCTCGGCAGTCGCCGTCCCTTCCGGGCGTTGTGTTCAGGTGGGGTGGCCATCGTCTGGGGGCGGTGGTCGAGGAGGTTGTTGCTTCGGGAAGCCGTACTCGAGGATGTGTCGCCCGGAAGGGGCGAGCGAGTACGTCTCGCGCTCCGCATCGAAGGTGACAGCTTTCAATCGTGTCAGATCAGTCATGGCTGATTGAATCTGCCACCGACTGAAGAGCGCCCCGACCAGTCCTCCAGCGGTGTTCTGGATCTGCTGGAGGGTGCAGCCTCCTGTGTGCGGGTTGAGGTCTTCCAGTCGGTAGACGATGAAGAGGAGCTGAATGGGAAAGAGGAGGTCCATCCTCCAGCTCTGCATCTTGAGGGCGACCCACGTGACTCCTCCGCCGAGCAGGCACATGAGCAGGACCAGACCGAGGTGGAAGTGGGGGACGCCGTCTTGAATGATCATCGGGGACTCCTTGTGGTGTCACGCGAATGAGTACACGCGACGGGGGACTCTACTAAACATTGATATTTTAAGCAAGGTTCACGGAGTGAACTTGCCAGAGTCGACGAGTTGTTTCTCTATTTCTTTAAGAGTGTATTCACGAACAGCAGGGTTGAAGGGCCAAAGATGCCGGTTCCGCGTTGGAGGCCCAGTGGAGCAAGGATGCTCGCACGATTCGCTTCCTGGAAGCGACGAAGGGCGGCGGCGGTGAGGGAGCCAAAGACCGTTGATTCGTTGTTTCGACTTCCCGGACCGCTCGATTTGATGACGAATCCTCGTTCATTCAAGAAGCGCTGTAAGCGGCGCACGTCTTCTCCTACGGATCCGAGTTTGAGTGGTCTGGTGAACACCGTTCCTTGAGAAGGAGTCGTCGTTGTTGCGCGAGGTGCTGCTGGGGAGGCGCTTGTGAATGGGACGTATCGGATCAAGCGCGAAAAGGTCGCGGATGGTTTTCCGGTGGTTGAGTAGTAGGTGAGATAGACTCGATAGACACCGTAACTCCTTGGGAGCTGGAACGTGTCGATCTCAAGCGGATGGATACTGGCCGTACCGGTTGGGGACAAGGATGCGGCATAGCCTTTCACGGTGGTTCGATCGACGTTGAAGGTCAGCGTGAGAAGAGGATTACTCGTCTCTGGAGAATCGGACTGATCGTTATTGATGATGAAAGGCGGTACGGCGGGGAGAAGCTTCGGTTCCACGTGAGACCAAGGGATGCCGTTCGAGACAGCGCGTGGTGTCACGGGGACCGTTCCAAACAATCCAAAAATCGAAAAGCTTGGGGTGGTACAAGAAATGGTGTTCGTTTGGGTGTTAAGGGAGCAGTTGTTCAATGCAACCCAGGCATCGTCGTGATAGTGGTAGAGGCGAAGGCTCGATTCGTCGAGTCCTTGGACGTCCTC
>CAYQAL010000037.1:0-6392 GCA_964415465.1 uncultured Gammaproteobacteria bacterium | reverse complement strand
TCTTGGCGTTGCGCCTCGCGTTTTCCTTCGATTTCTCGCTGGCTAGAGGCGTATCTCGCCTCCGCCTGAGACAGAGCCTGACGTTTGTCTGCTACTAGTCTTTCGCCATGATCAATATTCTCCTTCATTGCCGCCTGGTACTCTTCGTCAAATTTCTTTTTCAGATTTTGAAGAACCGTTCGCTGACGAGTCAGTGCGAGATAGTCAGCATCCCACTTGTCTTTTGTCGACTGAAATGCGAGCTTTGGCTTTGTTCCGAGCTTAGCGATCTCTCCATCCAATGTCGTCAAGACTGCTGCAAACGATTGTGCGTAGTCTTTGTTCGCGATAGCGAGTCGTGTGTAGTCCAATTTCAACCCTCGAGCTTCAAGCGCTTGACGCTCTCTCGGATCAATATTCGCTTCGATACGCTCGTCACGATAGCGAGCATGGTCGGCCTGCTCTTTCGCAAGCGCTTGAGCGGCTCTATCACGCTCCCAGGGTGAAGCATCCGACATCATCATCTCTCCGCGTGAGAGCTTGGCTTCCAGCGCAGACTTCTCTGCATACAGCTTGGATGACTCCTGCCCCAGGAGCGATCGACCGCTCTCTAGTGAAGCTGCAATTGACCGACTGCGACGATACAATGGCTCCGCCGCCTCTTGCGCTACCCGCTCAGCTGCCCGCATCAACGCCTGCCGCTCTTCATCCAGTCTCCGACTACGCTCAAAAGCGGCTGCCCGTTCAGCAAAGTCGGGCACCTTCGGCGTTTGAGCAGCAAGCTCCGCTTCTTGTTTGGCGATCGTTTCAAATTGATACGCTTGCGCGATCACCCGCTCACCAGCAGCACGGGTTTCTTCTGCGGCGATCCGATCAAATAGGTACTGCTTTGGGAAGTCACCGCCTCCTTCCCAATCAGCAAATAACGCTCTTTTCGCACTCTCAGATAAGGCCGCCTTCGTTACTGCAAGCTTGTCTGCCGTGTACTTCGGCAAATCGTATCCACCAAAATAGCGCGGCCCATGGGTCGCGGATGAAGAACCGAACAAGCGAATGACCTCCTCAAGATACTTGGCACGCTCAGCAAGGAAGCTAGCACGGCCAGTTTCGGTAGAATCTCGCCGCCCTACCCCAGCTGCCACGTCAGCCGCCAACATGTTTCCCCCGCGTTGAGGCAAAAAAGGCTTCCCGTACTCCAGGTCACGGTATTTGAATATGGACCGCTCACCATCCGCACTCATTTCACTTCTCAGTTCACGGGCAAATGTTTGCTCTGAATAGTCCGTTCGCCCTGCTGCCTCTTGAAGCGCCTTTCGTCGTTTAAACTCCACTTCTAAATCTTGCAACGTCGGCAACACATGCTGCTTTTCAAGCTGCTCTGGAATGTACGTTTCTTCAAGCCACTTCTTGGCTTCCGCTGGATTTTTACGCAACGCGTCAAACTGCTGTTGAGCCTGAGCCTTGGCTATCTCGGCCAGCGTATACCGCGCTTGCGGATCTTTCGTTACAAGGTCAATCGCACGCTGTTCGTCTTCAAATAAGTCTTTATGGGCTTTAGCAACTTCTGCGCTCAGAGCTGCCGCACGCGTTTCAAGTTCGGGAAGACGAGCTTGGAGCTTCTTCAACGCCTCCTTATCTACATTTTGACCTTCCGCTTCCCGACGCAACAACCACTCAACTTCTGACTTAGCCTTTTGTAACTCTTCCGCCGCCACCCGACTTTCTTCCGGCTTGGTATGTAAAACCACACGTGAGGCCTCTACCTTTCCAACCACATCTTGGAAGGTTCGCAGCGTTTTTTGCTCAGGCGTCATAGCCCGCTCCGCTCGCTCTTCGCGGAGTTCTTTCGACATCTCAATCGGCCCTTTCTCGTATTCATCTAACATCGCTTTTTCAAGCTCCTGGATTTTCGCTTCATCACCTGCGGCATAGGCGCGATCTAACGCATGACCCATCACGTCGAGTTCCGTACGCTCCGGTCTTGAGAGATCTGCTAGTTCTTTCTGAAGCTCTTTTTGCTTGGTACGAGCTTGTTCAAGCTCTTCTAGATAGGCGATCAACTGCTGCTCTTCATCTCGTGGATCCTCGCCGCCTTTGCGCGTTTCGACAATATCCGCCTTCATCTGCGCCACCATCTCGCGTGATCCATCCAAGAGCGCATTGATCCCTGTTAGCTCGTTAGACAATGCCTCAAGACGCGCTTCAACCGAAAGCTTGGGTCGCTCTTGTTTAGGAGCGCGTATTTCAAGCTTCACTTCAGGTACGCCACCCATAGCTCGAGGACTATCTGCACGATCGTGGGCCATACGATATGTTCGATGAAAGGAATGGGCTCATGGTACCATGTCCGTTGTCCCCTATGCCATCCTCTTCTTCACGAGAAAAGCAGCTCACGTCGCTCACCAAAAAAGTCCTGGCCTTCCGCGCAGAACTCACGACACTCCTCGCCAAAGGCAAACGATTGCAAGCAGAGATCGCAGAAACACGGGATCACGCGGCCTTAAAAGCGCTTTCCACAAAACTTGGCGTCGCCCCAACATCCCGCCGCTCCTCCACAAAAGCCTGAGTTGGCGTTTGTCTGCCTTTCTGTCATGATGAGTCAACCTCATTTTTCTTCTATTTCTATGTCTTTCCTTGGCAAACTCAAGCAATTCAAAGATCTTAAAGATAAGGCAAAAGCCCTCCAAGACCAGCTCTCTCAAATCAGCTCTGAAGGTTCGGCTGGCTGGGGTAAGGTCAAAGTCACGATCAACGGAACCCAGCAGGTCACAAACGTCTCCATCGATCAGGAACTCATGTCTGACCGCAGTAAATTAGAGGGTCTTTTGAAGGAGGCGTTCAATGACGCTGCTCAGAAATTGCAGCAGGTGTTGGCGACGAAAATGCGTGAAGGCGGTGGCATGGACATCATGAACGAGTTTGGCGACATGATGAAAGGGGGGTCGTAACCGACTCCGTTCAGCGAGGTCGCTCGTTTGCCAGCTGGCAAACGTAGCTTCGCGTGACTCGCCGTCGCTCGCACAAGTCCTCGCTAAGCGGAGTCGATTACTCGGCTAAAGCGAGTAAGTCGAAATAACACAACATGGCACTTCTTCCACTTCCGATTCAGCAAGCGGCGGCCGCGTTTGACCGTCTGCCTGGAGTTGGACCAAGAGCGGCGCTGCGCTACGCGTATTGGCTAGTGACGCAGCCACGAGAAGTGATTGAACAGTTCGCGCGCGCCGTCGATGGGTTAAGCAAGGACCTGTCATCCTGCTCGGTTTGCCATCAGTGGACGGATCAGGCGATCTGTCGCATTTGTCGTGATCCGAAACGTGATCCGGCTTCGATCTGTGTGGTAGCGATGAGCCCGGATATTCGTGTCATTGAAGATACGGGGGTCTTTCAAGGACGTTACCATGTGCTTGGTGGGACAATCGATCCGATTGAAGGCCGAACCCCAGACACACTCACGATCGAATACCTGTTGGAACGTATTCGAAATAGCGAACCGAAGATCACTGAGATCATTCTGGCGCTCGATACGGATATTCCTGGAGACACAACGTCTCTCTACTTACGTAAACGCTTAGAAGGCACAGACGTCCGCTTAACCCGTCTCGCTCGTGGCCTCCCAACCGGCGCTTCCCTTGAATACGCGGATGCCACCACCGTGGCTGATGCCTTGAAGAATCGAAAAGAATCTTAACCTTCTCCTATGCCAGACGTTCCTTCACCAATCAACCTTGAAGAAGAAAAGTTCATGCGCCGAGCGCGAGCGTTTGCGCTTCACTTTTTCCAAACATCCACGATTCCTCTGCTCCAAGGTCATCCCTATAAAGGAGAGGCGTATGCGCTATCGAAAAACACGCTTCACGACCTTTTTCTTGATCAACTACAGACCGTGTACCTATGGAAAGGTGGGAGAGATGTTGTGCGGCATTTTGAAGTCATGGTGAGCGATGCGATCAATGCCTTTCAAACACATCTACTTGATGAGCAGCGCATCTCTCTTTCGTATCCAGAAAAACGCGATCTGGACCTTTTGTGCCAAAGGATGCGAACTTCACTCGCTGACTATCTTCGAATCGAACAGCGCGAACGCACGAATGCAGAAAACGCTAAACGAGAGCGGCAAAATACCTCTGGAGCACAGAATGATAACGCTGGAAACGTGGTCAACGTTGATTTCACCAAAGGGAAACGCTTGCGCTAACTCCGCTCAATCAAACAAAAGCCGATAACAAAAGTGCCTCAGACCATTTTGTCTGAGGCACTTTTTGGATGTTCTTTAGATCTTGGTGATCTTGATCTTCGTGAATGCTTGGCGGTGTCCATTGCGGCGCGTGTAGCGGGACTTGGCTTTGTACTTCACGATATCGAGCTTTTTGCCGCGGCCGTGAGCGACGACTTCAGCCGAAACCTGAGCGGACAAGGCTGGAGCACCGAGCTCGAGCTTGTCGCCTTCGGACTTCATAAGGGTCTCCAATTGGAGGGACTTTCCTTCTTCGACGTTCAATTTCTCAACGGAAATCACATCGCCTTCTTGGACGAGGTACTGCTTTCCCCCGGTTTTGATGACAGCAATCATAGGTGTGGAATGGCCCAGACTATAGCGAAAAAGTGACACTTCTGTCAATGCAGCCTGTCAACAAGGCTGAAAGGGTCATTTATAGATGAAATAGTGCTTAAATAAGCCACTTTATGGCAAGAGAAGACGCTGCCCGATCTTGAGCCCAAGCTTGTCTGCATCCCCGGCTGGCAGCTCGATCACCTCAGTAAAGGCTTGCTGAGGAGTAATTTTAGCCGGTTCTTCGCCTGGTGTTTTTGGGAACGGAACCTTATTCGCAATGTTCACAATTGTGCCGTTGGATAAGAAAATCATGTCGATCGAGAAATTCATGCGATTCATCCAGAAGGTGTAGCGGTCTGGGGTATCGAAGATAAAGCGCATACCGGTTCCGGCTGGGAGCGAGGCACGATCAGAAAGACCCTGCTCGCGCTTGGCATCCGTTCGAGCGACTTCTAAGCGATAGGGCTTCCCCGCCAGCGTTACCGTTTGGAACTCTGAGACGGTAACGGTTGTTGTCTCGGCCGGTGCATCGAGGGAACCAAGGAGGCTCGTGAGACTGAAATCAGCTGGCAGGTAGGAACGCAACGTCTTTCCGCCAAAGAGCACGCTAAACGTCAGAACAAAGCCGATCACAGCAAACCAAAAGACGCAGCCGGCGGAAAACGGCTTGTCATTCACGATGGGTGAACTGGATGGCATTTGCTGCGGCTCACGTGGAGGATAGTTCATAGAGGCGTTTAGAGGAGTTTACTACGTCGTGTGGCGTACATCGAGAGACCGATCGTGACTACGAAGAGGAGCGCCATCAAGATCAACTTTCCGCGGGTTTGAAGGGCGAGCGCCGCTAAGCCAAACAACAATCCAATCGACCACAGAATGGCTACGGCGCCCCGTTGGGTGAAACCAGCATCGAGCAACTGATGGTGCAAGTGCGTCCGATCGCCTTGGGTAATCGGTACACGGCGGCGCAGACGTCCTAAAATAACAAGCGCGATATCAATTAAGGCGACCCCTAACGCCATCAAGGCGGTGGCGAGCTTTGCCCCTGAGGCAATCGCCAAAAAACCCAAGGTGAACCCTGCGAGCGTACTCCCCGACTCTCCTAGGAATTGTTTAGCTGGAAACAAATTCGTGGGCAAAAAGCCGAGGTAGGCGCCTAACATGATGGCGGACAGCAAGGCAACCGCAGGTAAATGATAGAGCGGTAGCAAACACAAGACTAAAATAATGGCCGCACCAATGGAAGCCTGACCCGTGACAAGGCCATCCAATCCATCCATTAACTTCGTTGAAAAAAGCAGCACGAGAAGCCAACCCAACGTAAGAATGTCCGCTGGCCAGGCCAAGGCAATGAGTCCACCGAAGAACTCCCATTGATTCGTGACGAGTGAGATGACACCTCCCGCCGGATTTGTGATCAAGCGCACGCTTGTTCCACCAAGCACGACACAGAGACAGGCCAACACATAAAACGGAAACTGCACACGGGACGAAAGCACGTAACGATCGTCAATGATACCAACGATGAGGAGAATCAACGCGCCGAGACCAAAGCCGAGCAGCTGTCTGGTGGATAACCAGGGCCCGAGCAGTCCAGCCGCCGCGAGCCCAACCACCCCTACGAACCCAACGGCAAAAATTCCTGCTCCTCCAAAGAGCGGGGTTGGAACCCGGTGGATTTTACGTCCGCCGGTTGGCTGATCGATCGCTTTGGCTTTTTTTGCGAGCCAACGGGATACGAAACTCAACCCATAGGAGGCGAGACCAGCAACGACGACGAGCGCCAAACACTGGAGGAGGAGCTGGGTATCCATAGAGACCAGGCAGACTATACCCGATGGTCGTAGGAGAGCGAACCGTC
>CAYQAL010000036.1:0-6563 GCA_964415465.1 uncultured Gammaproteobacteria bacterium | reverse complement strand
TTCGGCACGGATAAACGCTGAAAGCATCTAAGCGTGAAGCCGTTCTCAAGATTAACTTTCATTTGAGGACCCTCCGAGACGAGGAGGTTGATAGGGTGCATGTGTACGGGTCGTGAGACCTTCAGCAGAGCACTACTAATAGTCCGATACTTTGATCATCCGGTTTTCAACTGGATGACGAGTTGCAATAACATATGCCTTGCACATATAACACACTGATAGTCTATAATGCGGTTTGAGACATCGACTTGGTGAATCTAGTTGTAGATTTACGAGGCCGGTGGCTCAAGCGGTGAGGAAACACCCGTTCCCATCCCGAACACGGCAGTTAAGCTCACCAGCAGCGATGGTACTTGGACCCAACCCGGTCCTGGGAGAGTAGCCCGTTGCCGGACTATCAAAGACACACCTCTAAACGGGTGTGTTTTTGTTTCTCCGGGACGGTATACTCTTCAATATGAAATTCCTTCAAAAAGCTAAGGAGAGGTCAGAGACGGCTTTATTTGAAGTCGCCTTCCATGGCGCAGAAGATCGATTCAAAGAAGGAGGATATCCAGCCTTGGCGGACATGGCGTTCGAGCAGGCGGGCGTTAAACCCGTCTATGTTGCGGAACGTCGTCCAGATTTTGCTGAATGGAGAGAAAAGTTGCGAACAGAGTCGGGGATTGTGATAGCGAATCATCCAGGGGCGATTGATGTTCCGGCAGTTGTGAAAACGCTAGATCGGAAAGATGTCTATTTTATTGCAGCGGAGAAGAATGTGGAGCGAATAAAGGGGATTGTAGGTGAAGAATATTTGCTCCCAGCGGCAAAAGATCTGGTGCAATTGCGCGCCGTCTTACGCAGAGTGGAGGAGAGTTTAGCGAAAGGTGGGATTGTTTTTCTCTTTCCAACAGGAGGCGCAGATTTTGATGGAGGACCTATTGAGTTCAAGAGTGGTTTTGCCCATATTCTGAAAACACTGAGGCCAGAGCAGATGGTATATGCGTTCAATATTTCCGTCGAAGACATGAAAAAAGCGATTCCTGGTGTGCCGTCTGGCGCACGAGTGGGTTCAGAAATGATTGCAGGGAAGCTTGGAATGAAGCCGCCAAAGGACCAATGGCCATCTGTGCGTATCGATGAGCGCTATACGACGGCAGATGTTTGGCAGAAGTCATTGCGCCAACCGACAGGTTCCCAAACGACAAAAAATGAACGCTTAGCGAAGCAATATGTGGAGTTGTTCAAAGGGAAGGACGTATGAAGTCGCAGATCTCTCGAGAATCTATTCACACGTTTAAGACGTCATATTGCAACGAAAATCAGAAGATTGCTCAGATTTTTCGGTCACAACTTGCGCGATATTGTCTTGAACCGCTGTTAGACGTTGGCTCGGGATTGGGAGATATTACTGCAACTGCTTTTCCAGAAAAACAGGTCATTCATCTTGATCCGCTCGATTTTAGTCGGCACCCTCTACCGCAAACACATATACGCATCAAAAGTGATTTCTTTGAATATGTTCCGGAAGTGAAGGTGAGGACGGTAGTGTGTTCTCATGTTCTTCAGTATCTAGATGAAGATGTAGAGAAGTTGAATGAGGTGTTGAAGAACATCTCTCCAGAAGTAGTTGTAACCGTTACAAATACGAATGATGATTTCTTGAAAGATCTGCTTGTTTGGTTTGAGACGCGTGTTCCGGAAGCGAATCCAGAAGTGACGATTCCAGGCTTTCCAAAAGGATATGTTGAGGAACTAGTGGTGCCTTTCGTGGCGGATGTTCGCTGTCCGGACTTCGGTGTGCTCGCTCGTCAGGTCTGTTATCTGTTCGAAGTTGAGCTTTTAGAAACGTATATACAACCTTTGAGTGAATTTTTGAAGCAGCGGTTGGAAACTCCTACGTTTCAGATTCATCAGCGAGTGACGGTCTATAAGAAAGCGGAGTAGGCTTTATAACAGCTTCTGTCCTGCTTGACGTTCCCACCTATTTCATGGAACGGAGTAGAGAGAAGGCACGAGAAACGCCTTTAGAAAGGTCCAGAACATGACCCTGAATCCGAGTCAGCGCCGGGATGTGTTTCATGTGGTTCAGATCGCGTTGGGGGTCGCGACGAGCGTCTTCCTGCTCGCGATCTACGCGCGGCCGCTCCAGCCGTCCTCCACCGAACGGGTGCGTGAAATCCGCACCCAGCAGACGGTGTATGTGGTCGATGTGAAGTACCTCGGTCCCTCCGATAAGTCTCCTCTGTAGCCGTCTGGAAGTAGCTGTTCCGACGGTTGCTTCCTTATGGGTCAACTGACTGTGTCGGAGCCGCTTTACGAGCGGATTGAATCTTCACGCGTTGTCCTGCGACTAAGTTGTCATCTGGTTTTTTGTTGGCAGCCTGAGCTGCTTCGCAGAGGTTCTTACACACTTCTGTCAGGTCTCCACTTGCGACGTTCAGACGAATTTCTTCGAAACGCTCGAGCGAAAGATTCTCGTATGGACCGTCTGTCATCGTATAAAGCTCGTCTCCATCTTCGAGATCGATGAATGAAGTATTCGGGTGAATCTCCGTCTCGCTATAGCCAAGTGATCCATAGACAACCCAGTTAAAGTAGCCGAGTGGGAGTTCCGTGTCTTTTTCCGCGTCGTAGATCTCGAGGAGCAAATTAAGTGCTTGTTTAGTGCCGGCATCTGTTGTGTTCGCTCTAACTTTTTCTATGTCAGCTCGTTGCACAAGCTGCTCGCGGTCCAATTCATCTTTAATCAGACCTGCTTTCAGCAATGGCTCGCTGTAGGCATGATCTTTCGTAAGCTGCGTCCACACGCCGTTTCGACGAAGATAGGTTCGACTATCTCCCACATTCACGCACATCGCTCGAGTCTTGCCATCCGGTGTCTGGAAAATCTTCGTAAAAGCAATCGTAGTTTGATTTGAATAGATGCATTCTTGTACCAGCTCATGAAACTTCTGGTGATCAGGCGGAACGTTTGGATGTTCTATTCGGACAAGTTCAGCAGCTCGTTCCGCTACGACCGGAAGATCTTTTTCCTTCCAGACAATCTGATTGAGGTGTTCGATCAGGCGAATAGCTTCTTGCTTCAATACCTCCTGTTTAACTGTTTCCGTGGTCGGGCAAGACAGGCCAGGGTAGGCGGATTCATTCTGCGTACAAGCTTGTGTTTCACGGAGAGCGGCGTTCGAAGCGTATTCGGCCGCTGCTCCCGCTCCCATCCCGTCATACGCACAAGCAATTCCGCGCAACGCATCAACGTACCCAGCGTCTTCCATCTGTTTGGGCGGCTCTTTTGTTACATCTTTTAATTCAAACAAACCACTTTCGACCTGAATTTCAGGAGAAGGTTCGCGCTCGACGACCGATGGTTTTTCCACGCCAGTAAATTTCATAGAGACCGATATCGTACGATACGGCCTGTGCCTTGAATAGCGGATAACAAAACACACCCCTTCAGGTGTGTTTTGAGCGTATGCCTTTAGCTTTGGCTGGCTGGGAACTGGAAGGTCGACATGATGGCTTCGAGTTGGTTGTTGTAGCCAGCGAAGTCGAATGGTCGGTTGGTTGGGTGACGCTTGGTGAACGTAATGACCGCGTACCAGGTGTCGGTCTTGGTAACCCAGCGATCTTCACTGACGTTCGTCCCTTCCACCGTACCGGTGCGGCAAAAGGCCGTCCCGTTCACGCTTACCCGTCGTTCAATGGCGTTCGGTAGGCTGCTCGCGGGAATACAATCATTCGTAATGTCTGGGCTCGTGAGTGGCAGGAGCTTTACGGCGAACTCTGGAGCGAAGGCGCCGCGAAGTGGGTATTTGAACGAGAACTTGAGCGTCTTATTTTGATAGTCCTGCCAACCCGTTGTGTCCAAGGTGCTCGAAGTAGTGATCGTGGAAGAGGCCTCGCCACTACTAGAAGGCGTACCTGGGGTGGAAGGGATCGATGGCGTAGACGGGGTTGGCATCGTCGTTGTGGTAGGGGCGGGTGATGGGGCTGTTCCAGTCGTCGACGCAGGAGCATCGGAGCTCGCACAGCCTGCGCCGAGTAGCGCAACAGCGGCAATAAATGACATCGCGAACGAGACGCGAGAGAGGGTTTTCATATAACTCTAATCATGAGACGGCTTAAGAATTTGAGCAATAGCCTTAACTCTTTTGTGGGGTCTTCATGACAGGAAAGACAAAAACAGAGCGGGAAAGCTCTGTTTTTGGTTCAGCTTATGGCTGGTAGTAGATGTTGTCTGTGTTTGGAACGGTCTGCAGTTCGCCGATCGTAACCAGCTTTTGTGCCAGTTCTTTCACTTTCGCTTTGTTGATCTTCGTGCTCTCAAAGATCGGCGTCAGAGAGAACTGGTCGGCAACAGGCTGTTCAAAGTTGAAGACTTTTTTGGCGATGGCACGGGCCTTGGCTTCTTGTTCATCTTGCAGACGGATAGCTTCATCCACTGCTGCAATGGCTTGTTTGGCCGCTGCCGGTTGTTCACTTGCGAACTTGGTCGTGATCACGCCGACGCCGATGGGATTCTCTTGAACAAGTTCTGCGTAGACAGAAGGGGAAATGGCGCGTGCGCCTTTGGTTAATGCGAGCGTGAGGCCTGGCTCATAGGCGAACAAGGCATCAACAGCGCCTGATTCGAGAGCGGGCAGGTGGTTTTGGGGAGGCATTTGTACGAACTCAATCGTGTTTACATCGACTCCCTGTTTTTTGAGGTAATCTTTTGAGAGATTGGTGGCGCTTGTACCTGGGAACAGGCCAACTTTCTTTCCTGCGAGCTGTTTTACGTCAGTGATCGGCGAGTCTTGCTTCACGATGAAGCGGTCGAAGGGGTGCTCGCTCGTCATGCGGCTCGTGTTGTGAATCTTGAGTTTACCCGGTTCTTTCTGTTCGACGGTGACAAATGGGATAAAGCTGATACCGATTCCAAGATCGATATCGCCACGGACCATCGCTTCAACGGCTTGGTTGGAAGAGGCGAACAGCACGAACTCTGGCGTAAGTCCATGCTTTTCGAAGAGTTTTTCTTCCTGCGCAATGTAGTGAGGAAGATTGCTTGTGAGATTTAAGACGGCTACGCGGACCTTGGTGGTCTGTGTGGCGGCTGGCTTAGATTGAGAGTGACGCGCGAAGAGAGCCACCGCCACAACAGCGATGACGCCTACGATAAGAAAGGCGATTTTGCGTGAGAGTGAAGACATAGAAGAGAAAGTAAGTTATTTATATCAAAGTAATATATTAAAGTGAAGACTTTTGTTGGCATTTTAGACAAGTTATTGCCGAATTATATAATCTGTATAATAATACGATAAATCTATGCTAGAACAGCCAGAAATTAAGGAGAAACTTCGCCCGCTTCTGCAGGAGCTTGGGCTAAAGGAAGGCGAAATCGATCTGTACACCCATTCTCTCGCCTTGGGTCCTGTGAGCGTGGCTGTCTTAGCGGAGCAGTTAAGTATCTCTCCACCGAATGTCTATAAGTTGATTGCGCAGCTCGAAGCGCATGGGTTGGTTCAGTTTTCCAAACGCAAACGCTATGCCCGAACATTCAGCGTTGAATCGCCGAGCGTGTTACGAAGCAAGCTCGAGCAAAAACGGCGTGAGATCGGGGAGATCGCGCATCAGTTCAATCAGGTGCTGCCGGATCTCTTAGCGAACTATCATCAAGGAGATACGCCAACGAAAATTCGTGTGCTCGACCAAATGGATCAGGTGCGCGAAGCCTTCCGGCGCGTCTATGATGACGGGGAGGAAATCTTTGTCTTTGGAGACATGGATTATTATGTCAAAGCGGTTGGTGAAGAGGAGTACTACAAGTCTGCGGCTGAACGTGTTGAGCGCGGCATTCGAGCCAAGGCCTTACTTTTTGATGGGACGATTTCGCGCTGGATGAGAACGCGTCCGCCATCGGAGCAGCGAGAGGTTCGTATCTTGAAAGATGCCGAACCGTTTACCGCTTCGTTTCAGGCGTCGACGCGGACGGCCTTTATCATGCA
This sequence comes from uncultured Gammaproteobacteria bacterium, assembly GCA_964415465.1. Lineage (GTDB taxonomy): Bacteria > Patescibacteriota > Patescibacteriia > 2-12-FULL-60-25 > 2-12-FULL-60-25 > JAGOTP01. Next base: position 594 of record CAYQAL010000036.1, on the reverse strand, counting down.
GCCTCACGTGCCACTCGTGTTGCTGATTGAAGATCAATTCATTGTTCAAATGTTGCGGAGTGTCTTCTTGATCCTTTGGAAGCGAGCAGAGTAGAGTGGTCGCCATATGTCCGATCATCCAATCGAGCTCGAAATTCGCGGAGAAATTGCGCCAAAAGACATTCCAGGGTTGCGGAAGCGCCTCCTTGGATTGGGTTATAAGCCGGTTTCAACGACTCGCCGCACGATGGTGATGTCGTTTGGTACGGTGTCTGCCTCCGGATTGAATTGGGACGAGAAAAAGAAAGACGAAATCGATGTGCGTTGTCGTGTGACGAATGGCAGGGCAGAGGTGGTCGCCAAGATTGGTCGAACGAGCGCCAACAATCGTGTTGAGGTGAGCGTGCCGGTACCCGTTGAAGAGATGCTCAAGTTTGCGCAACTCTTTGGAGCGATGCCCTTGTTCACGAAAGCCGGGTCGCGCCACACGGAGAACTTTAAGAAAGGAACAATCACGGTGTCACTGGTATCCTCGATTCCGAGCAAGCTCTCGTACATCGAGATCGAACGCATGACGACACGTGAGAAAGAGGCGGCTGATTTAGTTGTCTTGCG
>CAYQAL010000035.1:4272-7639 GCA_964415465.1 uncultured Gammaproteobacteria bacterium | reverse complement strand
GATTCGTATCCCCTTCCCCTCGATCAAGTGCTGCCTGGATACGAACGAGATCCGTTGGAATAACCATTCCAGACCCAATCACCATATGCCCAATCTCACTATTCCCCATTTGGCCGGGCGGTAACCCCACCTCAACTCCACTCGCATCAAGCAACGCGTGTGGATAGGTGTTCCAAAGGTGGTCGAAAAAAGGCGTTTTTGCTTCGGCGATTGGGTTATGGTGCGCTTCTTCGCGTGCTCCCCAGCCATCCAAAACGACGAGCACGCAAGGACCGGTTGGTTGTTTCATAGATCAGAGCTTCTATGGTACTTCATGAACTCGAAAAACAAAACGAAGCGGCCGTTTGCAAAAAGCCGCTTCTATGGCAGAGTGCTGCCAATTATCTTTCATTATTTTTCCTCTTCTCGTATACCCATGACAGACCGCTTCCAGGCGCAAGTTGAACGCCTCCTCGAAGGGAGCGATATTCAACTGAACGGCACTCGTCCTTGGGACATCAAAGTCCACGATCCACGATTCTATAGTCGCGTCCTCGCCGAAGGAACGATGGGCCTCGGGGAAAGCTACATGGATGGCTGGTGGGATTGTGATGCGATCGATGAATTCATCGATCGCATTCTCGAGCATCGCATCAAAGACAAAATTCGTCCGTCACCACAACTCATTTTCAACTTGCTCACCTCACAGATCACCAATCGCCAAAACAAACAGCGCGCCTTTAAAGTTGGTGAAGCTCACTACGATCTTGGAAACGACTTGTACGAAGCGATGCTCGATAAACGCATGGTCTATACCTGTGGGTACTGGAAAGATGCGAACAACCTGGATGAAGCACAAGAGGCAAAACTCGACCTCGTGTGTCGCAAGATCGGATTGAAGACCGGTCAGCGCATTCTGGATATCGGGTGCGGCTGGGGCAGCTTCGCTAAGTTTGCCGCTGAGAAATATGGTGCCACCGTCGTGGGTGTGACCATTTCCAAAGAACAAATGGAACTTGCCCGTGAACGTTGCAAAGGCTTGGATGTTGAGATTCGCCTTCAGGACTATCGCGACGTAAATGAGCCGTTCGATCACATCATTTCGCTGGGCATGTTCGAACACGTTGGGTACAAGAACTACCGTTCCTACATGGAAGTCGCCCATCGCTGCTTAAAAGACGATGGCATCTTCCTACTCCACACGATTGGCGGTTTGCGTTCCGTTACGACGACGGATCCTTGGATCGAAAAGTATATCTTCCCAAATTCCATGCTGCCGTCAGTCGCTCAAATCGGAAAGTCAATCGAAGGACTATTCGTGATGGAAGACTGGCACAATTTCAGCGCAGATTACGACAAGACCCTCATGGCTTGGTACAAAAATGTGGAAGCTGCTTGGCCAGTGCTCTCGAAGAACTATAGCGAGCGCTTCCACCGCATGTGGCGCTTCTACTTATTGATCTGCGCCGCTGGGTTCCGCGCTCGCTATAACCAACTGTGGCAGGTGGTGCTGAGCAAGAAAGGCGTTCGCGGCGGCTATAAGCGTATCGTCTAACACCATTGAGTATTCTTAGGACGCCTTGAGAAGTGATTCTCGAGGCGCTCTTGTATCTACAGTGCAACGTATAAAACGGCCCCAATCTCGTCTAGTCGATCTGATGCCCGAAAATAAGCGATACGTTCTTGTCTTCGTTCTTTCTCTAAAAACCTTCTTATCTTCTCCTGGAGGATACCAGCCCCACGACCATGAATGATCTTTACTACTTCTGTCCCGGACTTTTGAGCATCTTTTATGGCTTGAGCGACGTGCCTAGTAGGATCAATCTGTAACAGAGATTCATGTAAATCGATCGTCCAACAAATGGACTCGTCCAGTTCCGCCAGACGGATAAGGGCTTCAGGAGTCATAGCGTTTTTTCACTCTCCCTATGTACAGGAGAAGCGAGAAAAGAAGAAGCGGAAATCAAAACACCCCTCTCGTATTCAAGCGTGAGAGGGGTGTTTTAGCTCCACCGAGCTTACCTTGCCCGATACACCATCGCCTTCAAATCCGGCTTCGTTTTGATCTCTCCCATATTCACAAGCACGTCACCAAATGAATCCAGGAAATCGGGGGCAAGCTCTTCAAAACGAGCGAATGGCAGCAGACTCATCTTTGCAACAACTTCCGGCGCTACGTTAAACCGGCTTGCGATAATCGCCTTCGCTTCATCTGGATGCGCTAACTCATAGGCACTCGCTTCTTGTATCGCCAACACAAGCTTCTTCGCAAGCTCTGGCTCTTTTTCGGCAAACGCTGCCGACAATCCAAATCCACCAATCGGCGACTGATCGAAGACCGACCCATAAACACTTTCTGTAACAGCCGTATACCCACCCTGAGCCAAAGTCATTGTCAGCATTGGCTCAAGCAAATGCGCTGCCTGCACCGCACCAGATTGAAGGGCTGGAAGCTGGTTCTGTGGCGGCATCTGCACAAACTCAATCTTAGATGCATCGACTCCTTCGCGTGCGAGCTCCGCCCTCAAGAAATTCGTAGCCGTTGTTCCTGGAAACACGGCGATCTTCTGAAGTTTTGGATCTTTCAATGAGGTAATTCCGGAGTCCGTCTTCACGACCACGCGGTCAAACGACCCGTCTTTTTTAATGACGGAAGCACTCACAAGCTTAATCTTTCCGGGATCTTTCGACTCAGCATTCAACACAGGAATCAGTGAAATCAAGGTGAGATCAACATCGCCGCGAACGAGCGCATCCGTTGCTTGGTTTGATGAAGCCATAGGCACAAGCTCTGCGGTAAGGCCATATTTTTCCAACTGGCCTTTTTCTTCCGCGATAAAGACCGGCACGGAGCCTAAGTGTTGGTTAAAATAGCCTATTTTCACCACCCGTTGCACTTGAGGCGCCTTAGGAACCCGTCGGATAAACAACCCGATACCAATGACAACCAACAAGAGAATACCCCCAACGATAAGCATGTGTCGTTGCATAGAGGAAAAAGAATATACTAATCTACCAACAGCAAATTATACATTTATTTGCTTATTTCTGCAATTTTTAGTATATAGTGTATATACATAATATACTCACAATCTATGGCGACAAAAACAACACTCCCTCTTTTACGACAATCGCTTGAAGAGCTCGGCCTCACCCCACATGAAGTCGATTTGTATCTTTTGTCTCTGCGACGCGGTCCAACCCTTGCCTCAGAATTAGCGGAAGAACTCAAGATCACGCGTCCAAATATCTACAAAGTCATCGCTGGCTTAGAAAAACACGGACTCGCCCACTTTTCGCAAAAGAGAGGCGTGAATAAAACCTTTATGGTCGAATCGCCGACGCACGTCGTCGAGCTGCTTCGTGAAAAAAAGAATGCGATTCAAAC
>CAYQAL010000035.1:0-4172 GCA_964415465.1 uncultured Gammaproteobacteria bacterium | reverse complement strand
GGCTTGCGCATTAAAGCGCTCTTCTTGCCGAGTGAGGAAGCGAAACGAATCCAGGAAGATGGTGATCCACTACGCGAAATGCGCTTTCTCAAAGGCATCGCACCCTTTCAAACCATGTTCCAGCTATTCGCAAACAAAGTCGTCATTTGGCAACCGAAAGCGGCCCTCGCTGTCTTGATTGAGGATCAATACATCATCGCCATGCTTCGCGCGATGTTCTTCGGATTGTGGAATGTGTCCGAACGCGTTACCGGAGAATATCGGAAGTAAAATACTGCTCTTGGAAATGTGTGGCGGCGCGGATTTCTTCGTCCGTCATTGATACTCCTTCTGGCACTACAACCAGCTTGTCGTCATTATCCTTATGACGATGAATAAGCGCAATGCACTTCCCTGAATACTCTTCGAGCGCTTCATTTACTCCCAAAATATATGCATCCACTTCCTGATTATCCGGTGCAAGCGTCCCTTCAATGAACCCGTAGTTCACAGGATAGACATACCCGTACTTCGGGTGTTTGGACCCAAGTGGCCGATCCATCAATACCGTCACCGTCTTCCCAAGAAATTGGCGTGCGTCGGTATACATATGAAGAAAGCGTAACTCAAAGGTAGGTATAGAACAAACCTAAACAAAAAAGACCCGTTTGGGTCTTTTTTGATGGTGCCGGGAGTCAGGATCGAACTGACGACGCAAGGCTCTTCAGGCCTTCGCTCTACCACTGAGCTACCCCGGCATCTATTCTTTGGGAACGGTGAGAAGGTACCAGATCACTCTAAACTAGACAAGAAAGAGCGGCGGCCCAGGGAAAGCCGGCTATCCTATCAAAAAGAGAAACAGTAAGACCGGCGTGAGGAATCGGTTTGCCATCGTATAGATGGGCCACGCCGTTCCGTTCACGACCACACCAGAGAAGACCAGTGCAAACGTCAACGGAAAAGTGATTCGCCGCGAGGGGTAATCGTGTGTGGCGCCACAGCGCCATCCCCATCCAAACCCCAAAAACCGAGTTTTAGCCCGAAACCTCACGACCGGTCTTTTTTAGCATGCCACACTTAGCACATTATGGGAACAAGAGCAGATACACACCAATAATTGAAGCAGCTGTCATCAAAACAACCGTAAATACTCCAAGCGCGTTCGACCATAGTCCACTCTTATATTGGCGCATCATGGGCGCATTTCCCATCCACACAATAGCCGCCAAGAGCGGCGGCGCCACAACTGCATTACCCACTGCTGACAGAATCAACAAACGAACCGGGCTATACGGCAACAAGTTGATCAAGATACCAAGCAACGTTAGCACGACAACAATTCCGTAAAACAGCCTTGCTTCACGCCATGTCTTGGATAGACCTTCTGTCCTCCCCAACGCTTCGCATACAGCATACGCAACAACGCTCGTGAGGACGGGTACCGCCAACAATCCCGTGGCCAAGGTAGCCAACGCAAACAAAGAAGAAGCAAATGGACCAGCTAATGGCTCAAGCAATCGAGCCGCTTGATCCGCCGTTTCGATTGTCTGTTGACCTGGTTGCGTACCCAAGACGACTGCCCCCGTGAGCAAAATAAACCAAGCAACTGTGTTCGAAAGGGTCATGCCAGAAAACACATCCCAAAACATGTCGCGAAGACGACGCGGCAACGGCAACGCACGCACTTCAAGCGCCTTCCGCTCTTCATTTTCTTGATTCGCTTGCCAAAAATACAGATACGGAGAAATAGTGGTACCCAAGAATGCGATCATGAACAACACGAACTCTCTATTGAGTACAACCAGAGGGGAAAAAGTCCTATGCACTGCCTCTCCCCATGGAATCCGCACAATGAGTGCTACAAAAATGTAGGCAAAAAGAGACAACGTCAACCACTTTAAATACTTCGCGTAGGTTCTATAGCTTAGAAAAATCTGCATCCCTAGGGTTAACGCCGTCACCAAGAGGAGCCACCCAAAGACCGACATCTGTGGGATAACCAAATTCGCCGAAGCCGCCATCATGCCTAAATCGGCCCCTGCGTTTATCCCATTGGCTAAAGCGAGGAGTATGATGAGCCCCCACATGACAGGCTTCGGAACCAGGGTACGTAAGTTCTGAATCAAGCCTTTTCTCGTCACAATAGCTACGCGCCCACAGATCTCTTGAACCGAGATGAGAAGCGGCAACGTCCAGAGCGTCATCCAAAGTGGCGCAAGACCAAATTGAACTCCACCCTGTGAGTAGGTAGCGACGCCCGATGGGTCATCATCGGAAGCACCCGTGACGAGCCCAGGGCCAAGAATCTTTAAAAAGCGGCGGACGCGATTCAGCATGGGAAAGAACAAAAATTCTTCGTCATACTACCATGCGACTCGCTCAAGTGAAAAACAAACCCCGCACGTGTTCGGTGCGGGGAATGCAGCGTTCAAATTTTGGATTACTCCTGTGGCATGAACCACTTCGGATCGTACTGTACGCGATCGTTCACGTGTTCGTACTTGTGCAGCTCGACATCCGTGAACCAAAGAGGAATTTCGTAGTTAGCCTCTTCTGGGTTACCGGATGCGTGAATCAAGTTACGAAGTGGGCGGTTGTGCTCGTTTGAGAGCGAGTAGGTATCGTGTGAGAAGTCCCCACGGATCGTACCTGGGAGGGCCGAGGCTGGCTCCGTCGCACCGACGATCTTACGAACCAAGGACACCGCCTTCTCCCCTTCCAACACCATCGCGAGGATTGGCGCCGAGATCAAGAAGTCTACGAGACCTTTCTTAATCGCCGTTCCGTATGAGATGTGATCTGGAAAGTCGAATGGCTGGCCGTTCGCTTCGTACTTGGCCTTCGCCTTGCCGTAGACGTTCTGCATCCACTCTTCGGTGAGAGCGTAGTGCTTATCCACGTCTTCGCGGACTGGGTGAACCATTTTCATGGCTACAATCTTGAGACCAACATCTTCCAAGCGGGAGATAATACGACCGACGAGTCCACGCTGGACTCCATCGGGTTTGATGAGGACGAGAGTCTGTTCCATGCGTCCGTTTATAGCAGACTTTGGCCTAAACTTGCAAATTTTAGGCCGTCTTGCTAGGCTCCTGCCATCCCAATTTTCGAATTGTCACCCACCTATGAGTCTTCCTGGCCACCGCCGTACCTCTTCCCACAAGCGCCGCCGCGCCTCCCACTTTGCGTTGGTTAAGCCAAATATCGTTGTGAGCACGAACGGAGCTGCTCACCTCGGCCACCGCGTTGCACCAAACGCCACCGAATACAACGGCATCACGATCCACGTGAAGGGTCGCGAACGTAAACTCCAGAAAATGCTCGACAAAACGCGCATGAAGTCTGAAAAGCAGAACGCCGCCGAAGCGCATGACCACGATCATGACCACGCCGGTCACGACCACGATCACGCTGGACACACTCACGCTTAACGCGTGAGTTGTGGTATACTGGGTGAGTTAGAATTCGCTCTTTTGTTCTTTCTTTCCAAACCTGCCTGTCTTGCACCTTCTTTCGTATGTCCAACCGTCATCTCGCCCGCGCCGTGGCACTCCAGTCGTTGTACGAATGGGATTTTTATCGTGGTGAACGCGACCCGATTGGGGTAGCGCAACGAAATTTACAAGATTTCGCCTCTGAATTAGACGAAAAAGACTTTAGCGTGAACCTTGTTCAAGGCGTTCTTGCGAATCACGCGGAAATTGACGCAACCATTCGCAAATTCGCTCCAGACTGGCCACTCGAGAAGATCACTACTGTTGATCGCAATATTCTACGTATCGCAACGTTCGAATTGCTGCACAATGAAGAGATTCCGAGCAAAGTAGCGATTAATGAAGCGATTGAACTCGCCAAGACCTTCGGCGGCGAATCCAGCGGTCGGTTCGTCAACGGCGTTCTTGGGGCTATTTACCGCAATCAGGTGGCTCAAGGCGTTATTAAAGGCGCTGACCAGCCAAAACCAGCCGATGAAGAGACCTCTTCTCATCCAGTGCTTGTAAAATCAGAATCCGGCAATGGCTTGGGTAGCATGATGGACGACGAAGACTTCTTGCCACCTCCCCCACCAAACGCCTAATCTAAAACAAACTCCTCCTTATGGACCTCCCAGAATTCGGCCCGCTGGAGGAACGCCTGGGCCACACCTTTCGTGACCGGTCGCTCCTCCTGCAGGCAGTCACCCACCGTTCATA
>CAYQAL010000034.1:0-7858 GCA_964415465.1 uncultured Gammaproteobacteria bacterium | reverse complement strand
TAGCTCACAGCGATCCTTTGAAGACAGAAGGGATTTCACTCGTTCCACCGCCGACACCGACGACCGGCTGTTCGTGCGAAAAATTAAGATCAGTTCATCCATAGGACTACGATCCTAGCACACGGGATATGCTATGGTAGACCCCATGCCAACGCCTTCAAAAAACTTGCGTCAGCTTCGTACTCAATTGCGCGCCTTGGCAACTCCAGAGAAAGCGAAGGCTTCCGCTTGGTTCTTCAAAACAGGTCCGGGCGAGTATGCCGAGGGCGATCGATTTATTGGAATTACCGTGCCAGAACTTCGGAAAATCGCCCGTGAAGCGAAACAAACCACTCGAGAAGATGCGCTCGCGCTTCTTGTGTCGCCCATCCACGAAGAACGGTTGCTCGCGCTCTATCTATTGATTCACCAATTTGAACAAGGATCGCTTGAGGTCAGACAACAAATCTATACGGAATATCTGGCTCACACGAAGTACATCAACAACTGGGACTTAGTAGACAGCAGCGCGTACCACATCGTTGGCTCATTTCTTGCAACACAATCTGCTGCAGCCGCACACAAAGCGCTATCTGGACTTGCCTGCTCTCCCCTCCTTTGGGAACGACGCATTGCGATGGTTGCCACGCTCCATTGGATCAAACAAGGCCAGCCTGATCATACGATCTTCATTGCGAATACCCTCCTTACAGACAAGCACGACCTGATTCAGAAGGCCGTTGGGTGGATGTTGCGGGAAGTGGGAAAACGCTGCGAAAAAGAAACACTGGAGAAATTCTTAGCAGAACACAAGCTACAAATGGGACGAACAGCGTTACGCTATGCTATTGAGCATTTTCCAAAAGAAGTGAGGAAAGCCTACCTCACTCAGCGTTAACCATGTCTCGTTCTTTTACGGCAGCGTCGAAAATAGACCTGTAGAGCAATTGATTTGTCTCAGAGAGACGTGAACGAGGGTCTAACAACAACGGACTGAATGGAAGAGAAATAATCTGTTTACCAGAAAAGCTCGCACGCATGTCATTTTTCTGCTGCTCCGTCTGAAGCTTGTTTGCAACGACCACCGTAGGGACATTCAACCGAGATAAGCCTTCAAGCAGTTGATGCGCCACTTTTATACTGTGCACCGTTGGCTCAACACAAACCACTCCCGCATCAAGACACGAAGGCAACCCGGCCCCAATCGAATCCATACCAGCTGTCGCATCAACCACCACGTTCTCCCCTTCTTTCAGATGTAGACGCGCGAGATAATGGATAATTGGTTTCAACAATCCGTGACTACACAGATCGCCCTTAAAAATTGGATCCGTGTGTGGCCCGGCTAGTAGAAGGGATAACCCATCGGACACCCGGTGCAGATAGCGCGAATCGATCTCATCAAGAGAAGAGAGTGTATATGTCTTGTCTTGTAACTTCACAAGACCGATTGTGGCATCCGCACCTAAACAAGCTACTGAGTCAGTGAGTCCGAAATTATAGGCAAGGTCCATGTTGTGGTCAGCATCCACCGCTAATACGTGCGTAGAACAAGACTTAAGTGACTCCGCGCAGCGAAAACTTGTTGTGGTTTTTCCACTTCCACCCTTTCCAAAAAAACCAAGAATCATAGAAAGATATTTTAGATAGGTGGCGGCGCGGCTTAGTCACCACGCCGCCGTTTTTCACACCCCCTTTCTTCGTTCAGCTCGCGCTCAGGTCAGGCCGCGCAGAGCGCCGCCTGGATGTCCCGCTCGAGCACCGTCCCGCCGATCACCCCGCCGAACTGCTCCGAGAGCGGCAGCAGGCGGTCGCCGATCTGCATGAAGGGCTGCTTCGCGTCGAGATCGACGACGATGCCCGCCCCCTTCCGGAGGCAGCCGTACTGCGTGGGCGTGCGCACGACCGTGAGGCGCCGGCGGCTGTCGATGGGCGCAGCGCTCGCGCCATCCCAGGCGCAGCCACCACACATCGCGCCGTCGACGGGGGCCGGGCAGGCCTCGCACGGCGGCGAACCGACGGACTTGGCGGAGGAAGGAACCTGATCACGCTGAGGAGACACCATGGGGAAAGCTCCGTTTCGTCATACATCCGAACCGTTCGCGTATGACAATTGCAAGTTACTTGCATGTATATGAGATGTCAAGTAGATGCGTATTACTTGCAAGTAATTAGGTGGCCGCCCTGCTTGGTTCTTGCTTCTTATTCGCATCTATACTAGTCTACTTGCAAATGAATTCTCGTCATCCCCTCTCTCTCAAAGAACAGCTGAACGCAGCCGGCTTTCGGGCAACTCCGAGTCGCTTGGCGATCGCGCAGTACATGCGAGACGCGCACAAACCACTTGGGACACCGGTTCTCGCCAATGCGTTCGTTCCCCATGAGCTAGACCTAGCTACGCTCTACCGCACCCTCAAGTCATTCGAAGAGAAGGGCTTGATTCGCCATGTCGCCATTGACCAACGCTTTGCTTCATATGAGTGGGTGGAGGAAGAAGGACGCCACCATCATCATTTAGTCTGCCAAACCTGCGGACTCATCGAAGAAATCCCCAACTGTGAGTTGGAGTTGCTGGAAAAACAGGTCTTGAAGGAATCCTCTCGGTTCTCAAAGATCACATCCCATTCACTAGAGTTCTTTGGAGTGTGCAAGCGGTGCAGAAAATAAACAGCCTCGGTGTAGTACTCCTAAAAAGTGCTTGTGTCATATCTATAACGAAAATGTCATACATATGACATTGGTTACAGATAGACCCCGTACCCGCCCATCGGCTTACGAAAGAGCTGCTCTCATGTAACACATTGTTGTAGATACATCTTCTACAACAGAATTGATATAAACTCTCTTTATTACATAGCGTTTATTCGTTTATACTTAGATTTGTTGTGTCTATTTAGACATACTTGCTTCCCCTATCTTACGCTATGACTGCCTTTCGAGATCTCACTAAGGCGCTTAAATCACTTGGGCTTACGGACAATGCCGTGAGTTTCTACCTCACAAGCTATCGGCTTGGCGTATCTACGATTGGGAAAGTAGCAGAAAAAGCCAATATGGACCGGTCTTCAGCCTATCTCGCCTGTAAGCAACTACAAGAAGCGGGACTCATGGAAGAAGAACTCTCCTCTGGTGTGACAACTATTCTCGCCAAAGCACCGAGTGCGGTTTTAAGCCGGCTTCGAGCTGAAACCCGTCAGTTCCGTGCACAGACGGAGAATGTAGAAGCCGTCCTCCCGGAACTCATGGCGGAGTATGCAGCACGTTCGCAGAAACCCGTTCTCCAGTTCTTTTCAGGAAGAGCTGGATTCGCTCAGATTACAGAGGATGTCTTAGAGGATAGTGGAAAAGAGCTACTACTCTTTTCGAACCAACAGGAAGAGCGAAGAGTGTTCAGTGATGTAGATCATCGCGATTTCATCAAAGCCCGCATCGCACGGAATATTCCGATTCGTGTCCTAACACCCGATACACCGGAAGCACACACCCTTCAAAAAGCGGACGCTCGCTGTCTGCGCGAAACGCGCATCATCCCTGATACGCACGCCTTTACCAGTGAGACCTACATTTATGGCAACAATGTGGCAATGCTTAGTTTTAATCGTGAAATCGTTGGGTTCATTGTTCGCTCAGCAGACTTTGCTGCTTCGCAGCGCTGGATCTTCAACGAGCTCTGGGAAAAGTATACACCCCGTATTCCCTCAAACCGTCTTGGTATCCAGCATCGCCCCGGAACTCGCTCTCGCCCCTGAGCGCTTCTTCGTTCCACAGTTCGCGAGCGCTGAGGGAGTGGAGCAAACGATCTTGAACCGATCCACCGCAGACTTCAACACGCCAGAATGGAACTGGTGCGGAATGTGCTGCCTACGAATGATCCTGCTTGCAATCAGCCAAGAAACGCCATCACTCCTCGAGCTCTACGAGCGAGCGTTTGAGTATGGCGTATATCAGCATCACGAAGGACGGGTCATCGGTGCCTATCATCGAGCGCTTGCGAACTTCATTAAACAAGAATTTCAACTCGAGAGCCGGGTGGAGCGTCGTATGAGCGCTGGCCGCATCGTTCAGCTCGTCCAAGAAGGCAGCTTCGTCATTGCATCGGTATCAGCCGAGATTCGGAAGCTGACAGGCCCCTTACCCGAGACAAAGAGTGGGCATTTCGTTCTTGTGTATGGCATTCATATCCCGAACAGCCATCAAGAACCTCAGATCATCCTACATAACTCCGCCGGCTTCCAATCTCTAGGAACACAGTCTCACGTGCACGTGCCAATTACACGCTTCATGGACTGCTTTTCCGGCAATGGAATCTTCATACGCCCCTAACTGCACACTCTATGCAACACACGATAGCAATTTTAACCGGTGGAACAAGCTCCGAACGAGACGTCGCTTTACGCTCTGCAGAGTTCGTAGAAGAGCAGCTACACACGATCTTCGCGATCCGTGTCTATGATTTTCCTAAAGACCTAGAACGTTTTTTACACGAACGTTCAAGCATTGATCTAGCCATTCCCCTCTTTCATGGTGTCGGTGGAGAAGATGGCGCTGTCCAAGGCTTTTTAAAAACACTTCAAATGCCCTTTCTCTTCTCAGACGTAGAAGCTCAAGCCGTTGGAATGAATAAAGCGCTCACCAAAGAGGCGCTACAGAAACAAAGAATACCTGTCACCTCTTCTCGGATCCTTGTTTCTACGGATCAAGCGCCTACGTATAAAAATCCATGTGTTATCAAACCTCTAGATGGAGGCAGCTCAATCGGAGTCACGATTGCTCACACGAGAGAACAATATAGAAAAGGCCTGGTAGAAGGCTTCACATGGTCAAAGCGGTTAATGATCGAGCCCTACATCGCCGGGCGAGAGTTCACCGTTGCCGTGATCGAAGAAGCGGGCCAGCTCATCGCACTACCTGTAATCGAAATCCGTTCAAAACATGCGTTCTTCGACCTTGAAAGCAAATATAACCCAACTCTGGTCGAAGAACTTTGCCCTGCACCAATCAACGAAGAGCTAGCTCACAAACTCAAACAACTCGCGATTGATACGCATCAAGCCATTGGCGCAAAACATCTATCTCGTACGGACTTTATTGTTGACGCAGAAGAAAACCCTTGGGTCCTCGAAATTAATACCATCCCGGGACAAACGAAAAACTCTTTGTTACCTAAGGCTATTCGCACATCGGGAAGAACGTTAGGCGAGGTCTACAAAGGATGGATTGAAGATGTGCTCAGTGAGTAAATTTTGCGTTTCGTTTTAGGCAACTTCTGGAATATTGACAATGTGCGCTTCGCTCGCTCGCGTAGCCGGATCAAACGTCACACCCATGACACTCAAACGCAAATCCTCTTTTCCTTCTTTTGGCGCCAACGCGTTATAGACAGACTGAACCAATGCGCTCAGCTCACTCTCAACAAACTCAACAACGATAGGCTCACCTTGAAAGGCAGGTGTGGGACGAACGTTTTCTCCTCGATAGGTTGTGATCACATGGCCCGTACCCGCACTGAGTGGAACTTCAAACACATTTCGCACAACGGTTCCGATTTCATTGGAACGAATAATGTGAAGTGCAGCTGATGGCTCGGTTCCACTCAGTGTCAAAAAGCCCGTGATACGTGGCGTATGATAGGCATCATCTTCATAGGACCACCCGTTCAGATCGGTCGTGAGCCGCTGTATCGCGTTTCCCTCTTCTGCAATCTCAACCGAATCTACTTGGCGCCCATTCCCAACCACAAATCCCTGCTCACCGATTCTCACCGATGTGTACTGCAACAAATCCAGCTTCCCACGCGCCATGACTTTCAAGTTCGTCGTTTGAACGCTCATCGATTTTCCATCGGCAGCGAGCACATATTTTTTTGCCTTACTCGCAGCACTACGTGCCGTCACAAAATAGATCCCCACCGGACGGCTTCCGAGCAACCCTAGCACAATACCGCGACCAGGATATTCCAACGTAGAAAGATGTTGCGTGAGTTCCATAGATTAGGCGTGATGCTGACAAGTATGAACGCAGGTTAAAACTGAAGCAATTCCATCGCCTGTTCGTAGGTCGTTGGACGACTGTCACGGACGCCTGGGTTACGAATCGCTGCTCCTGCTTCTTGGCCTGGCGTGAAGCCACAACTTCGATCAGATGGAATCGCAACGTCCGCATTCCAGTAGATATTTCCACTCGCTGCCACGCCTGTGAGGCCATGGTTCAACCGTTCGCAAACCATCGGCAGACGGCCGTTCGTATCAACGAAGGTGTTGTTACGAATCGTAACGCCATCGGTCGATTCACGTGGACCATTCCCCGCTCTCGATTGAATTAACACAGTCGTATTGTTGAGAAACAAGTTTTGTTCAATGAGTGAATTCTTCGCATCAAAGAGCGCGAGCGCACCAAACGCACTATGGGCGATGACGTTGCGTCGGAAGATCGTGTCAATCGCTTCGTACTGCTCGCCTTGCAGGAGCTCACTATCCGTTGATCCGCCAATGCCCCAGATCGGGTTTCCGTCTGCTCCACTGCGCTGGTTCTCAATCACGTTTTCTTCGATCAAGGCGCGCTTCGAACCACCTTTCACATAGCCCGCCATATTGCCCACATCATGAATAAAGTTGCGGCGAATGATCGCGTCATCAACATCCACTAAGTCCAACGCTTCCTGCCAAAAGGCTTCATTGCCTGCCGGACGACGACCTGGGCGCGCTAAGTCGCACCCTTCAATCGTGATGTGATGCGCTTGGTTAATCTTCACCACATCGCCATCCGGACCTGCATCATGCAGATTCAAGTTTCGTAACGTAATATGATGCGCTCCATCTTGCACATGAAAGACATCGCTTCGTGTATTGGATACCTCAAAGCCTTCAAACACGAGATACGCCGCTCCCCCACCCACGTTAAAGGCCTCATCAGCTGTTGAAGTAAACTTAGCCGAGCCACGCGCGCCATCCGCGATAAGGTAAATTGGGTTGGCTGCCGTTCCTTTCGTTTCAATCCAGAATTGTCGAGTCAGCGTGTAGGAACCTGGAGCGATACGAATGACGTCACCTGGACGTGCGCTATTCATCGCGTCTCGCATGGCCTCAACCGAAGCCACACGGACCGTTCGCAAGGCGCCTGGATAGCTCGTCACCGGTGTCGTTGGCGGCAAAGGCGTGGGCGTGTTCAATACAGGTGGATTGGTTGGCGGCGGCAAATCTCGATCGACTTCAATGCTCGTCGCCGCGTTCCGTTCGTTCACGGGATTATATTGATCTGTCGTTGTTATTGGCTGACCAACTGTGTAATTCGTGAAGAACGCATCTGGTACATCTTCCACCTGACGCGCCCATTCAGAGCCAAAGATCGATTGCGCCAAGAGCTCCGTCGTCACCCAGCGCAACACTCCCCCGTGACTCACCGCGTAGACCTTGGGATCGGTATTCACTTTGAGCAACTTCATTCCTGGACGATAGGTGACGTTGGCACGAAGACGTAAACTGGCGAGCTCTTGATCTGAAATGGTCTGAACCTGATTAAAATTCGGGAACCAACTGAAAAAGGTCTTTTCGTTCGGAAACGCATAACGATCACCAGCAGCTGTTGCATAGTAGACGGCGGGTGACGAAGCTTTGACCAAACCTGTGGTGGCCGCCTGAGTTGCCGTCGGTAGCACTATCCAGAAAATGCCTACAAGCAGACTGATTTTCCAACAAAGCGAAGAGATTTTTTGCATATAGACCCATCATAGACCGCTTCACTCGACCTTGCTACCCTCGACCCATTCACCCTCATCTCTATGTCGAACCGTATTGCCATTTTGATCACAGAACCGATCAACTTCATGGAACAGGCGTTTCATTACCTTTCCCCATTTTCTGCACACCGCATCGAACTTTGG
>CAYQAL010000033.1:0-8643 GCA_964415465.1 uncultured Gammaproteobacteria bacterium | reverse complement strand
TCAGTCTTTACCCAGCGCAAGGTGCGGTTGTTTGAGACCGCGTAGACTTTTGGATCGGTGGCGAACTTAACCATCTTGATTCCTGGACGATAGGTGACATTTGCGCCAAGTGGAATACTTGCGAGGTCTGCAGCGCTAACCACACGCACGCTGTCAAAATTTCCATACCAGGTGAAGAAGACACGGTCGTTAGGGAAGGCATGTCGGCGGCCATCAGCTCCGATGTAGTAGACGGCGCTATCCGCTTGCGTGAAGCGATTTCCATCATCCGGCAACTTCACGAGGGCGTGTACGCTGACACCCAAGCGATTCAAGGTGTTCAAGCGAGTAGTGAGCTCGGCACTGGCGACAGGGGTAAGTGGGCTGATAGGGAGAGTTGGAATTGTCGGGAGCGGGGAGATGACGGCGGCTCCAATCGTGAAGGTGAAGGTACGTCCTACGAAGACGCCACGTGCATCGAAGGCCTCGATATATGCTGTGTACGTACCAGCCGCGCTTGGGCGACCGCTAATTACACCGTCTGCGGACAACGTAAGTCCTGGGGGAAGCGTTCCGCTTGCGAAGTTCCAACGGTAGGGAGCGGTACCGCCATTTGCGGTGAGGGTAGTGGAGTAGTTGGCACCAACTGTTCCGTTTGCGACGGCGCTCGTGCTGATGGAGAGCGGAGTAATAGGTGTGACGATCGTTGGATCAATGATCCCACTTGGTGGTGTGAATACGAGACGTGGGTTGATCGTGACGGTGAATGTTTTTGTGGTTGATTGATCGTAGCGATCCAAGAGCTTCACCGTGAACGTGTAGGTGCCGGCCGTGGTTGGTGTTCCACGAAGCTGACCAACGCTCTCGCCAGATGTAGTAAGAGTTAATCCGGCAGGGAGAGAGCTCCCATAGGCGACGCTCCAGTGATAGGGGGTATTTCCGCCTGCGCCTAACAAGTCGACGCTATAGGCTGAATCGACGCGACCGTTAGCGAGCGTCGTTGGATTGTAGATCTCCATCGGGACGCCAGATGGGGCTGGTTCAACGATGAGGGTTAAGTTGCCAGAAGGATTATCGCCAATACCACCGTCGGTACGGCGTGTTTCAAGGCGGAAGGTATAGGTTCCTTCTGTCGTTGGAATACCGTCTAGTTTATAAATGGTCCCATCTGAGCTCGTGACGCCGGTCACGCCACTTGGTAAAGCGCCCGTACGAGTCCAGGTATAAGGAATCCCAGGATGGTTGCTACGTACTTCTTGCGTGTAGCGCACGCCTACGCGGGCGTTGGGGAGTTCGTTCGGTACAAAAAAGGTGGCGGCAGACGCTGTGTTTGCGACGAATGCAAACCCGCCGAGCAAGCCGAAGACGGCCATAGCACCGAGTTTCTTAAGGGGAAGAGAGAAAGTCATAGATAATAGGGTGATTAACTCACATCTTAGTAGACGGTTTACGGAGAAGGGTCTTACCAAGTAGCTTCAGAAATGGCTGTATTAAGCCAAAAATAAAAAGATAGATGGTCTAAAATGAGCTGAGAGCCGCTTTCCAGTCGATTTGATCAATGGGAGCGCCGTGGTCGCCGTCTGGGATTCGAATGTAGGTTACGTTTTGCGACTGTTGTTTGAGGCGAGTCACGAAATCGTCGATGATGTTGATCGGGATGAATTGGTCGCGTGTGCCTTGAGCGATCCAGAGAGGAACTGATGGTTTGCGACTCCAATCGTGTTCTGTGATGGTTGAATCCACAGCGGGACAAAGAGCAATCGCTCCTTTAAAGAGGCCAGACGATTGTTTGAGTGCATAAAAAGTTGTTCGTCCACCAGCAGAAGCTCCGGCTAAAAAGAGCGGAATGGCTGGGTAACGTGCGTGAAGCTCACGTGCCAAATCAATGGCGTCTTGTCCACCTTTTGCACCAAAGTTGCTCAGGGCAGGCGTCACGTAGAGATAGTCAAGATCGCTTTTGAGAAGTTGTTTTAGCTTTTTGAAGCTGTCTTTATACGTCCCATCGAGCTGACCTTGTTCTAAGCCACCACCGGCGCCATGCAGGTAGATGAAAATGCCTTGAACCTGTTTTTCGGGATAGAGAATATAATACGGAAAAGGTGTGCGACTGCTCGTAGAGTAAAACCATTTCTTTCCCAAGAGAGGTTGGATTTCGTCGGGAAGATCTTCAAGCGTTTCAAAGCGAGTTAGTTTTTGTATCGAAGCGGACAGGCAGTCTTCTTGCTCTTCGAGGATCGAGAAGACCTTCGAACAGCGGTCGGTTTCTTGCGGAGTGTGCGAAGCATAGGCAAAGAGGCATTGCTTGCGTGGCCAATAGCTCAAGCGTTCAGGGACGATAGGTCCATCGCTCTGACTCTTCACGTAGCGAACGGTTCCATCTGGGTCGCGACGATAGGGGAGAATGAGATCTGGTAAAGAATCGCACTGACTCGGATCGCGTTGTTCGAGGGTGGTTTTTACCGTCGTTTGATACTGTTCCCTTGCTTCAGCGAGTTCTTGAAGATCGAGCTCGAGTTCACGCGGACTGGCTTCTAGACGAGGATGAGCGATCTTCAAAAGAAAGGAGAGACCGAATGTGATGAGAGCGATAATTGCTAATAGAAGAACTGCCTTCAGATAGCGCACAGCCTGTACACTCGAGGGAGTCATGCAAAAAGTATAGCAAGAGAGATGCGCGAAAACGACGAACACCCGCACCGAGCAGGGGCACCTGCTTGGCAGGGTGCGCGTCGGTCACGGGTGTTGTGAGCTCGGGAGGAGTGACGACCTCACGAGCCAGGGCTCAGCGGACGCTGACCTGCAGGATCTCCCGCAGGGGGCCGAGGATGGCGACCCGGGCCTCGGCGGCCGCGTAGGTCGTCACGGACGGACCTGAGGTGGGGAGCGAGCGCGAGAGCGCGCCGCGAACGGCGTCGCCGGCGCGCGTGTGGAGGTACGAGAACCGCCGGTTGCCGCCGTCCTGCTCGTGCAGGGTGACGGTGGCCACGTAGAAGCCGCTCTCGGCCTGACGGACGAGCGCGACGCTCGCGCCGTCCAGGTTCTCGCCGGGGAGCCCCTGGCGGGTCGGCATGCGCGCGGCGAGGCCGTCGTGCAGCGCGATGTTCGCGTCCCACGGCATCGGCTCGCGGGTGCAGACCCCCTGTCCGCGACGGACGCCGCAGACCGGCACGGAGTTGAGCACGGTGACCCGAGGGGTTGCCGGCTGGCGGCACTGGGCGTGCGCCGGAGGGCCGACCGCCGAGGCGGTCAGGAGCGCGAGCGCCATCAAGGCGACTCGCAGGGGCTGGTATTTCATCGCGGGAGTTCCTCCCCCAAGGGGGTTCGCGAGTCGGTTCTGAACCGAGAATCGCATCCTTGGGCGAAGGGGTAGAAGTGGGGTACTGGTCTACGCCTACGTCCAAGGATGCGCTGATAGAAAGATCGACCAGCAATCCTAGGTAAAAAACTCAGGTTTTGTCAAATAATATAAGATACGTTGGAATGCAAAGACACAGCCGTTTAGGCTGTGTCTTTTGTGGTGCACCCGATACGATTCGAACGTATGACCTCTTCCTTCGCAGGGAAGCGCTCTATCCAGCTGAGCTACGGGTGCAAACTGCTGTTAAATTCTTAATAGCCGCCCAAGAATATCAGAGCCTGACTCGGTTTGCAAGTCGCTATTTTCCTTTAAATGAGCACGTAAATAGTCGCGAATTTCGGCAGGATCTTGATCTTGCAGGGAAATCCGGAGCTTTGGTTTAGTGTAGGATTTTGTTTCAATGTACAAGGTGCTGATATAAGGAGGCTGATAGACGACAGAGAAGGTCCCCAGGTCACGGTAGAGATAGAGAGTTCCATCCCAGACTACGCCCAGTTCACCGATTTGAGCTAAAACGATAGGCGCTTCTTCATTTCCGGCCAGAATGAGAATAATGGCACAAAGAAGAATCAAAAAGGCGAACAAAAAATTGCTGCTAATGACAGCATACGAGACGAGCAGAATCGTTCCGGCGGTTAACAGGAAATACCAGCGTGTTCCACGTTGGTAGGTTGGATAGAGCGGTGTTTCCCAGACAAACGCATCCTGACTTTGGACGAGTTGTTCTTGAACAGAAGGATCGTACGTCACCATACTGAGACAAGTATAGCATACCTTGCTAAGCTAAAAACATGCTGAGTCGAGAGGCGAAATTGGCGACAGTTCCTGGAGTGACACGTTCCGTCGTGGCGGCGTTTCAAGTCTTAGGTATGGAGACGGTGCAGGACGTGCTTCTCACGCCGCCTCGCCGCTATGAAGACTATTCGCGTCGGTCGACGCTGCGTGATGCGAAAGATGGAGAAGCGGCAACGTTTGAAGTGGAAGTTGTCTCAGCGGTACGGCGGCCAACCGGGAGACGAGGCTTTACGATTATCCAGGTGCGTATTACGGATGGAACGGCGACGGCCCGTTGTGATTTTTTTAATCAGCCGTGGTTGGTGCAGGAGTGGAAAGTGGGGAGACGTCTACGGGTGGTCGCAGTGCCTGTGCGAGACGTGCAGTATGGGTTGCAGTTTCGCAATCCAGCCTGGGAGCCGGCCGATGGGCCAGAAGTGATGGCGGGCAAGATTCTTCCGGTGTATCGACTGACAGAGAAAATTACGCAAAAGGTCTATCGTCGGACGGTAGAGGCAATGTTGCATGAAGGGATCGTGTGGTCAGAAGGTGACGAAAGTGATCGTGTCTGCGAGGGCGAAGGATTGATTTCGATGGAAGAGGCGATCCGCCGACTGCATGCGCCAAAAACGTTGGAGGAGATTCCGGCTGGGCGGCAGCGCTTGGCGTTTGAAGAGTTGCTGATCTATCAGCTGGCGTTGGCGCAGATGCGTGAGGGGGAAGTGCGGACGCCAGCTCCCACGATTCAGTTTGATGAAGCGTTTGCAAAGCAGTTTGCTAGTTCGTTGCCATTTCAGTTGACGGATGATCAACGGAAAGCGGTCTGGGCGAGTGTCCAGGATTTGGAAAAGCCCGAACCGATGCGGCGGCTGCTCCAAGGAGATGTTGGATCGGGAAAAACAGCGGTGGCGGCTTTTTTGGCGGCCATCTGTCAGCGAGCGGGGCGTTCGAGTGCTATTTTGGCGCCGACGGACTTGCTTGCGAAGCAGCATGCGGCCACGCTCCGGCGTTTATTTGCACAATGGCACATTCCGCTTCTATTGCTGACGCGTACCGATCAAGTCTGGTCGTTTGATCGAGAAGAACGAGCCATCAGTTGGAAAGAGCTGCCAGCGATCTACCAAGAAGGGCCGGTCGTGATTGTGGGAACGCATGCCTTGCTCTATGGGCAGCAGCGACTGCCGGAAGATCTGGGGCTAGCCGTTGTCGACGAGCAGCATCGCTTTGGGGTGGCTCAGCGTGAGAAGCTGTCGAAAACGAAAGATCGGGACGGGCGCTTGCCACACTTCTTATCGATGACGGCAACGCCAATTCCACGCTCGTTGGCCCTCATGTTGTATGGAGACGTTGAATTGTCTTTTTTGAAGCAGAAACCAGCGGGAAGGTTGCCGATTGTGACAAAGGTCTGTGTGGCAGAAGCGCGAGCCGAGGCGTATCGAGAAGTGCGGCAAGCAGTGGCGCGCGGCGAGCGGGCGTACGTGGTGTGTCCCTTGATTGATCCTTCCGAGGCGTTGCAGGTGGCTTCGGCTGAAGAGGAGGTAAAGCGCTTACAGGCGGGGCCATTAGCGGGTCTTCGAATCGGGTTGGTTCATGGAAAGCAGAAAGCGGAAGAGAAAGAACAAGCAATGAAGCGATTTGCGGCTGGTGAGCTGGATGTCTTGGTGGCGACGTCGGTGATCGAGGTGGGCGTTGATGTGCCTCAAGCAACGATCATTCTGATTGAAGCGGCTGAGCGCTTTGGATTGGCACAATTACACCAGCTACGTGGACGTGTTGGACGTTCGGCGCTCCAGAGCCGCTGTTTTTTGCTTACCGATAGCTTGGAAGAGGAGGCGACCGAGCGCTTGCGTTTGCTTGAAAAAACGCAGGACGGATTTGAATTAGCGGACGAAGATTTGAAGCGCCGCGGGGCGGGGTCTCTTCTTGGAACGGAGCAAAGTGGAGAAGGGAGTGGTTTTAAAGCAGCGACCTACGAGGATTTGAAGGTTTTGCCCCGTGTTCGAGAGCTGGTGAAAGCGATTCTGCAGGAAGATAAAAGTCTAAAACGATTCCCAAGATGGAAGGATCAGGTAGAAAAGCTTCAGGATACAACACACTTGGAGTAAAATACGGTACACGGGTCTCCTCCTCAAAACGCAGAATCAAGATTATACCTTTTAAGATATAATCTTGATTCTTGGAAATAGACGAGTATAAGGTACGCTCCCTCTGATCACCAACGGCGGAGCTCTTCAACCGCTTCTTTTAAGGTTTTACAGCGAATGACTGCGAGCCCGCTGTTTTTTGCTTCCGCCTCCTCTTCTGCTCGAATGTGAGCGGGAATCACGACTTTTGTGAACCCAAGGCGCAGGGCTTCTTTGAGACGAAGTTTGCCAGCTGGAACGGCCCGTAACTCACCGGCGAGTCCGACTTCGCCCCAGGCAGCGACGGTGGCGGGAATGGCGATGTCTTGTTTGGCAGAAGCGAGTGCCAAGGCCATTGGAAGATCGAGCGAAGGATCGTCTGAGCCGAGGCCACCGACCAGGTTCGAAAACACGTCTTGATCACCAAAGCCAAGCCCACAGCGACGAGCAAGTACGGCCAAAATCAAGTTCAGACGATTCGCGTCCAATCCACTCACACGGCGCATTGGCTGTGCGTAGCCGGCGGGACTCACGAGGGCTTGAATTTCAACAAACAAAGGACGGGAGCCGTGTAAAAAAGAGCCGGCGATGGTTCCCGGAATCCCACGCGGGCGGTCAGCTAAGAACACCGCGCTTGCATCTGGAATTTCACGAAGTCCACGCTCGTCCATCTCTAAGAAGACGCTTTCCTCAGTGTTCCCGAAACGGTGTTTAAGCGGACGCAGGATACGCGACATTTGTGAGCGATCGCCTTCCATCATGAGAACGGTGTCGACCAAGTGCTCGAGAAGGCGAGGGCCAGCGAGATCGCCGTCTTTTGTGACCTGTCCGACGAGGACGACGGCGGCGCTATGCGCTTTGGCCTGTTCATGGATGAAGGCGGCCGAAGCTTTGATTTGAGTTGGGTTGCCCGGTTCGCCTGGAACGTCGCTCGCGCGCAAACTCTGGATTGAGTCGACGATCGTCAGATCGGGGCGAGCTTGGGCAAGTGTCGCAGCGATACTAGCTGCGTCGGTGGCATCTAAAAAGTGAAGCGTGTCAGGAAGAGCGCCTTGTTGGAGCCGAGTGAGTCGACCGGAGACTTGGCTGGGTGACTCTTCGCCGGTGACGTAGAGGATGGATTTGCCTTGATTCGCTAACTCAAGGGCAAGTTGTGCGAGAAGCGTTGATTTTCCAATGCCTGGCTCGCCGCCAAGCAGAGTGACTGATCCAGGCACGAAGCCACCAGACAGGACACGCACCCAAAACGAAGAAGCGGGGACGAGGCGTGTGCCGTGCGCGCTCGCTTGAAGGGAGGAGAATGCGGCTGTTTGGAGGGCTTTGCCGGGGACAGGTCGTCGGGCGACTCCGGGAGCAGCTACGGCAACACCCCCTTCTTCAAGGGCTTTTACGGTTCCCCAAGCCTGACATTCAGGACATTGCCCAGACCATTTAAGGAGCTGGGCATCACATTTGGTACACGCAAACTGCGGAACGGCTTTTTTGGGAGGCATGACCCTATCTTAGCGTATACTCACGAGAGGCATATAGTTTCCGTTGTTGCAGCTTGTTTTGAAGCAGTAGGTGTAGATTTTTACGTTATGGCCCCATTGGCCGCTAAACACGCGAGCCGTACCAGCTTGTTCATTTACCCATCCGAGGAAGGTAACTGAGTGCATACCCGCGCAGTCGGCGGTTCCGGCGACGTACACATAGATATGGTCACCAACTTGGAGTCGTGCGATGTTTGCGTCTTGCGTTGCGCGGAAGAGGTCACGCACTCGTCGTTTCGCTTCGGCATTGTCTGTCGTGCAGGTACCAGGCCCGGAGTAGCTGCAGCCTGGGGAGGTGTTACAGCGAAGGCCGCGTACGTCTCTGATGCGGCTGAAGCGGCGTGAGCCTGCTGGTGGAATGGCAGCGGCTTGGGTGAGAGCATGCGCACTACTGTTGCATGATCCAAAGTGAATTTGGCAAGCCACAGCGGCTTGAGCGAATTCTATCGCACGTTGCGAAGGATTCATGCTGCTCATGCGATTTGTCATGTGCTGAAGGAACACGTTTGCGCGCTCATCTCTGTTTACTCGTGCACTGTCTGAGCAGCCAGCAGGCTGTCCTAACTCTCGACAATGTTCAGGAGAACAGGCTCGACCGTCTGGTCGATTGGGGCCACAATCAATATGACCAACAGGAAGATTCGGGAACGGGCAGGCGGTTGTAACGGCTGTGCTGACGTAGTTCTGACCAGAGCTTGGTCTTGATCCACTCGTGTTGCTATCTGGGACGATCGCTTCATTGCTCGAATCATCCGTTGCTATTCTAGTCGTATCCAGTGCGATGTCGGCAGCCGTTTCATAGCTAATGCGTTGCACCCGCAGCGGCGACACCTCCACAAGCTTCGGATTAATCGTCTTCAAAATCAAGAAGCTCGAG
>CAYQAL010000032.1:0-8670 GCA_964415465.1 uncultured Gammaproteobacteria bacterium | reverse complement strand
ATGACACGTCAAACCGGCTATAGGAGAGAGCGTTTTGTAAATCGACGATGTACAATTTTTTAATGAAGGAGATCATTCTCAATCCGTCTATTTCTACACACGTGTCTCCTACACTGTTCACCTATGCAAAACAGTCTCCTCGAGATTTTCTTTAGACTGATGTGCCTGAAACGTGGATAAGTCTATTTTTTGGCTTGATACGGCACCAAAGAAGATAGAGTGCGCCGTACATCCCCAGACTAAGCCAGACAGATGTGGATAGTTTTGACCAACTTCCCACCGGCGCCAAACCAAATAGATTGGAAAGAGTGAGTACCATACGCAAACAGGCTGATGCAGGAATAGCGAGCACTGGAATCTCGGGAAAGAGCAATGCGACCGCTCCAAACGCCATCGTCCAGGGAATCCACGGCAAGATCGCTAAGTTCGCAAAGACTCCGATCAAGCTCACCTGTTGAAACGCCCACATCCCGTAGGGTGTCGTAAGCAGTGTCGCTCCAACATTCGAAGAAATGATTTCGCGAAACAACGGTGAAGGAATTCTTTTTTCTAACTTGTCGCCAATACAACGTCCGAAGGTTCCAAGACCAATCATCGCTAAAAACGACAACGCATAACTTGGATCATAGAGAAGTGCCCACGGTTGCCACCAGGCATATGCAACCGCCGCGATCAACAACAACCGGTTAAAATTTACCAGCCTCCCGACCATCGGCGCCGACAAAACCAGCCAACCCATAAACGCAGCACGTGACACGGATGCAGAAGGTAGCGCCAACAAGACGAATAAGAAAATTCCTACACTTGCGACAACGTACGCAGTCCGACGACCGAGCCCGACCCACAAGAGTGGCCCCAGTAAGCAACCAATCACGATCGTTACATTCGACCCCGATACCGCCATGATGTGGCTCGTTCCAATTTTGCGAAACGTTGCTTTCAGATTTGGTGGAAGTTGTTTATCACCATAGAGAATCCCAACGAGCAACCCTGATTCATCTTTGGGAAATAACTTGTTTGAACGACGCGTAAGCTCCGTTCGAAGCCTCCCTGTCCAATGTCTCGGACTCAGTTGATTCGCGGACTGTAACGAGAACTCATTCGAGATCAACCCTTTAGGATCTAATGGTTGTATCTCTCGCGGTTGAAGAGATTGAGTTGAATGAAAACGAATCAGCCCGACAAGAAGACCTGCTATGATTAATAACTCTCGTCTGTAGAGAGTGCACCTTGGAACACTCGCTATCAAACACGACAGAACGGCTAGACCTAACACAATACTCCACGTGATAATCCCCCATTGATGCCACGGGGAAAGACTATGCAAAGCAATTCCTAGTAATATTCCGAACAACACCGAACCAACCGCCGACCCACGAGGAAGGAGCGTCATAAGAAAAGAGAGAGGATAAAGTCCTCTCTCTACTCCGTTGTCTCAAATAGACAATTGCTGCAACTGATGTGTACGTACCTTCCCAATTTTACTCTGGCTTATGACTGACCGCCTCGACATTGTTCCCGTCCTGATCGAGCACAAACGCCTTGACTGCCTTGCTGGCGGACGGGGGCGTTCCAATTTCCTGTCTGCTTAGACCACCACACTCACCAACTTTCCTTTCACATACACCACTTTCTTTGGCCCATCTGCTCCGAGCCATTTCTGCACCGCTTCTGATTCCAGCGCCAACTTCTTGGCTGCTTCTTCTGTAATGTCTTGTGCGACCGTGACTTTATCACGCACCTTGCCATTCACCTGAATCACAAGTTCAAATGTCGAAGCGATTAACTTCGTCGTGTCGTACACTGGCCAACCACCGCGATGGACAGAGAATGCGTGACCTTCTTCCTGCCAAATCTCTTCTGTCATATGTGGCGCGTAGGGGGCAAGCACCTGCAAGAAGCCTCGGCGATGCGCCGTTGGAACACAACCGAACTCTTGATAGGCGTTCGCGAGAATCATCATCTGCGAGACCGGCGTGTTGAATTGCAGGTTATCGATTCCTTCCGTCACTTTCTTGATCGTCTGATGGTAGAGCGTTTCAAGATCAGATGGGATTTCCTTATCAGTCATTTGTGGCTGATGGAAGATATTCCAAACGCGATCCAAGAACCGGCGCACACCTTCAACCCCATTCGTATCCCATGGCGCTTTCTGGTCGTATGGCCCAATGAACATTTCGTAGACACGGAAGACGTCGGCACCGTACTCCTTCACCACATCATCCGGGTTCACCACGTTTCCCTTCGACTTCGACATCTTCACGCCACCCTCACCCAAGATCATGTCATGGGAACGGCGCATGGCGTATGGCTCAGATCCGCACTCTTCTGGAATGTACCCCATGTCATACAAGAATTTATGCCAGAAACGTGAGTACAAGAGGTGCAGGGTCGTGTGCTCCATGCCGCCGTTGTACAAGTCGATTGGCAACCAGTATTTCAACGCTTCCGGCGAAGCAAATTGCTGATCGTTTTTCGGATCGCAATAGCGCAAGAAGTACCAACTCGACCCCGCCCAGTTTGGCATCGTGTCGGTTTCGCGCGTCGCTGGACTGCCACACTTTGGACAGGTTGTGTTTACCCACGCATCAATTTTGGCAAGTGGTGAGTCACCGTTATCGGTTGGTTCGTAGGCTTCGACTTCGGGGAGTGTGAGAGGGAGCTGCGTATCTGGAACTGGAACCCAGCCAGTTAGTTTACTAGCGAGCACCGTTTCAATCAGCTCAGGACTCTTTGGATCGTCAAAGTGTCCCTTTTTACCCTGACGGTTGATGTACCAACCCCCCGGGATGAACGCATGCTCCGCTTTTGGAACATGTGTATCATCTTCTGAGCTCAAGATCTGCCCCTTACCGACCAACGAAGAGACGAGTGCCCAGTCGATCGGTTTCTCCCAGATCTTTCTAGCTGCAACATAATCTTTTTTGGTATTTCGTCCGGGACGATTCTGCTTTGCTTCCCATTGTGTATCACTCACTGGACCAATCAGAGGAGCAACCAAATACACTGAACCAATTCTCTTTCGATGCTCGGCGATCAAGTGCAGCGCGATCGTTCCACCCAAACTATGCGCCACGATTACATCGTCCTCGCCCAACTGATCCATGTACGGCTTGAGCTCAACAAACCAAGACTCAAATGTCGGACTATATGTCGTCGACATCGTTGGAGCGAATACTTCAAACCCATTCGCTTCAAGCGCTCTCTTCATCTCGGGAATCCAAACCTTTTCTGCGCTCGAACCCAAGCCATGAATCAGGAGCGCTTTCTGTTTCTTCTTCGCACACGCTTCACAGTGCACGAGCGGAATCGGTTCACCCCAATAACGCTGACGCGAGAAGACCCAGTCACGCAGCTTATAGGTCTTCATGGCCTTACCGGCGGCATGAGACTCAAGCCACGCAACAATCGTTTTCTTTGCCTCAGCTGTTTGCAAGCCACTCAAAAATCCTGACGTTGTCGTCGCAACCCCATCCTCTGTGAAACAAGCGTTTTCTGACTGAGACAACTTCCACGCCAGCTGATGGTGCTGAAGGTTCACAAACGTCTCGACTTCAGCCTTTGGTTTCCAGACTAATTGATGTGCGGTGAGATCTTCTTCCGAACGAACTTGCTGCGGTTCACCGCTGACCTCAACGACAAACGTCTGATCTGGATCAAGGCAGTTGATGTCCTTCTTTGGTTTGTAGCCATGACCCCAGATCTGTCCCACATTGGCCACGATCTGCATGTCGGTATAGCCAGTTTCCTCACGCACCTCACGACGCAGCGCGTCTTCAACGGTTTCTCCCTCTTCTACACCACCTCCCGTAAATCCACGACGTCCATCTGCCATGTCTTGCAACAAGTACTCGTCTGTTCCCGCACGTCGAATAATCGCTGTTACAACAGCGCGCGTACGCGTTTCTTTATTGACGCGTGGTTCGTAGTCGCCTGAGAGGCGAACATAGGGAGCCACCACCTGCTTCACCTGCAGTCCGTGCTTCTCCGCAAAGGCAAAGTCACGCTCATCGTGTGCCGGAACTGCCATCACCGCTCCTGTTCCATACCCAGCTAACACATAGTCCGCAATCCAAACCGGAACCTGTTCACCGTTTACAGGATTCGTTGCAAAGACTCCTTCCAACGCAATCCCCGTCTTGTCTTTCGTTTCGGCCGTGCGCTCCATGTCGGTCTTGCTCTTCACAGTTTCGATGTACTCACGAACCTTGTTGGCGTTTTTAATCTTACCTGCAGCCAACCATTGTTGAACCAGCGCATGCTCTGGAGCCAACGTCACATACGTCACACCAAACAGGGTATCCGGGCGCGTCGTGAAGACACGCACTTCTTCGGAACACACGTTCGCAAACGCTTGTGCTAATGGACCAAGCTCGACGTACACCGACTCATCTTCCGTCTGATCGACAACGTATTTTCCATTCGCAGCTACTTTGTAGAGACCACGAACCGGAAAATACACATCCATGTCGCCCTTACGTTCGTTGGTCAACACGATGTGGCGCTTATTTTCTTGCGTCAGCTCTGTTCCATCTGGCAGGCGTAACACCGTAAAGTCCTGCCAGTACCCTTCGACACTTCCGCCATGCTTTTCTGCAATTCCGCGATAGAAAGCGTCCAACTTTTTTGCGATTTCTTCTTGCGACAAGGTCGATTCATCTGCTCCGTCCAAGGCGTTGCGCTTTGGTGTTGCGACATCGAGTTTTTCACCAGCGATGTAGAGACCTGTGTCCATGCCAATAATTGGTAGATCCGTTTTCCCTGCATACGCAGCAGCCTTCATGCGTGCATTTTCGAGCATGTCATTCCCCTCTTTCACTTCGATCTCTTCGATCCCCGCTTCGGCAGGAGACAATACGTGAATACCCGGCAACACCGCGCCCAACAACTTTTTTACGCGCGCAATTTTGCTCTTGTTATTGGTTCCAACCAGGACCTTCTCAAACTTCGGAACACGGAACACAACCTCCGCTCCTTCACTGCGACCAATCCAGTTCACCTGCTGCGCCGCAATTTTGTCGAGGTAGTCAACCGTCTTCAAATCATCGATCAAACGATCGGCATATTTTGAAATCTTGATCATCCACTGCGCCTTCTCGCGTTTCTCAACTGGGTTACCACACCGTTCACACACACCTCCCTGCGCTTCTTCGTTCGCAAGCCCAATCTTACAGCGAGGACACCAGTTAATCGTCGACTTCGCTTTGTAGGCCAACCCGGCTTTCACAAACTGCAAGAATTGCCACTGCGTCCATTTATAATAGGCCGGATCCGTCGTATCGACTTCGCGCGTCCAATCGAACCCAAATCCGAGGGATTTAATTTGGCGTGTAAAGTTTCCAACATTTCGTTTCGTCGCATCAGCCGGGCGAATTTTGTGCTTGATCGCAAAGTTTTCGGTTGGGAGTCCGAACGCATCCCAGCCAATTGGATAGAGGACATTTTTTCCTTCCATGCGTCGCTTACGTGTTACAAGGTCGATCGCCGTGTACGAACGCGGATGTCCAACGTGAAGCCCTTCCCCGGACGGATACGGAAACTCAACCAGGCCGTAGAACTTGTCCTGCTTGGCGGCTGGATCCCCAGTATGAGCGGTGTAAGTACCCGCTTCTGCCCAGGTTTTCTGCCATTTCGCCTCCATCTCATGGATGGTC
Source organism: uncultured Gammaproteobacteria bacterium (assembly GCA_964415465.1). GTDB lineage: Bacteria > Patescibacteriota > Patescibacteriia > 2-12-FULL-60-25 > 2-12-FULL-60-25 > JAGOTP01. The sequence goes on along the minus strand of CAYQAL010000032.1, from coordinate 3,016 downwards.
TCGATCGTTCGGGGATGCATAGAGTGTGGACTTGAGCGTATCAGACGGCTCTTTTTGCTGACAATAGAGGGAGATCTATCTATGACAGATCCTAAAAACATTGACGTTCTTGAGGAAAAAGCTTATAAAGACTCACTTCGCTTTCGCTTTCTAGCGACAACCCAAGCGAAGGGACAAGGACGAACGATGGGAGATCAGACGCCGCCCCAAGTGGAGGCACAAGAGGTGACGTTTCCGGACCTGAAGGGACGTGGCTCGTACGAGCTGCTCATCACTTCAGATGATTTCGCCCGCATCGGTCAGGTTGAGCTCGCTGCTCACATCCTGACCTGCTGCCGCGAGATCGGTGAGCGTGGTGAATGGGCTACGATTAGCCCCGCCGACCTGCTCCGCCGTTCTGGAAAGGAGGGTCCGGAGGGATGGCATGAACTCACCTGCCGCCTCATCCAGCTCGCCGAAGCGGGACTGGTCACGGCACGCGCCTCCGAAGGGGTACGTGTCACCATCAGGTTCATCATCGCGGTCCGGAACGCGCTCTACGACGCGAACTGACCGTTCTACCTGCTGCGCGCCTGCGCAGCTTCACCCGCCCCGGCGCCTAGGAGGACGCCGGGGCACAATCATATTATTTAGCCGGTTTCAAAACTACTTGACACTCTTTTTTGTTTCACCTTACACTAGAGATATCGTTATGCAGTCCCGTCAGGTGTTGATTGCTAAGTATGACCTTCGCTCCATTGTCGCGAAGCTCTTTGTCGTACTCTGCAACTCCAACCAACCGGTGGCATAACGCGCGCTCGATCTCCAACCCAAGGATCAGCAACCGTCAAAACCTCCGGTCACCAACCGGAGGTTTTGTTGCGCAGGGGGTTTGAGGGAACAGACGGTGCTTGAGCTTCAGAGCTTCTCAAACACCGTCATTCCCCCCAACCGCGCTTATGCGCATGGAGTCTCGCAATCGTGTGTACTCGAAGGATGTCATTTCTTTTCGATGGGAAGCGCTATGAAGCGCTGATTCCCCACTGCGCGCAGTCCGAGGCTGTGCAGGAACTGATCCTGCAGGTACAGACTTCGCCGAACTCCGGAGAAGAATGCCTGGTCCTGATGTTCCAGGACAACGACTGCAAGCCCATTCTCGCGCCCGTACGCGAACATGATGCGGTGATCTGGTGCGCCGAAAAGGACATGTTCCGGATCGGACGCAAGCACCATCGGGTTTACGCGGAGTGCCCGGGCCTGAATGAACAGGCTCTCGCCTCCCTGCTCACCCAGTGGCGACACCAAAAGACGGCGTCGGGTCCTGGCATCGTCTGCCTCGGCCCGGACAACAAGGCGCAGGTCATCGACCTCCGCCAGATCGACAATGTTCAGTTCCAGTTCTGAGAGGAGCGAAGATGAACGACAAGAAGAGTCTCAAGGCCAACGAGCCCGCCGCTGAGGTCGGCGGCTCGGAACTTCCGCCCGCCCGCGTGGACAACGCGGGCAGCAAGGGCAAGCGGCGACGCGGCCCGAGCTTTACGGAGCTCTACAACGCCGGCAGGGCGAAGTCGCGCTACGACGACCTCGAGTAGCGCGTTTCAAGACAGCACGGGCGGGCCCCACAGGGTCCCAACTCCCCAGGGAGACTCCCGCCCGTGTGTCTCCCACCCACAACCCACAGACACCCCAAACGAAGATGGCAGTTGCCGTTTTTTTTGTTTTTTGATACGTTTCTCCCGCTTAACATTTATCTACGGCGCTTTTTGGTGAAGTTGGTTCCACCAGCCTAACTCGAACGCCGCGTATCTCTTCTATGCTTAGCCCAGACAAGAAGAAGAAAATTATTGAGAAATATCGCGTTCATGCGACCGATACTGGCTCCCCACAGGTCCAGATCGCGATTTTGACCGAAGAGGTCAAGGAGCTCACGGAGCACCTCAAAATGCACAAGAAAGACCACTCTTCCCGCCGTGGTCTTATCAAAAAGGTTGGTGAACGCCGCCGCTTGATGAAGTACTTGAAGCGCGAAGACGCCAAGGGTTACGACGAATTGATGGCAAAATTGAAGGTCTAATCACCTTCTCTCAACAAGACAGCCTCCAAACAGGCTGTCTTGTTGTTTTACACAAAACACGATAAAAAACCTGTACCGCGGCAGCAATCCAACCAACCCGCGGCGGACAAGGATGAGAACATGGCCCCAAACACCCAGACGGACGCCCGAGAGTTGATTGAACAGCTGGTCCAACTTGATTCGGACCGATTCAACGCTGTGCGAGCACAGACGAACAACCGCGAGGTGACTCTCAACTTCACTTCCCCTCAGGGAGATCTGTGCGAGATCCAGGAGATCGACCTCGGCCCGTTCAACCTGAAGGGCGTAGTGATCATCGGTCTCGATCTCAACAAGTGCGCCCTGTCCGTGGAATGTCTGCGAAATGTGGTGTTTCGAGACTGCAAATTCTGGAACTGCACGTTCACCGGCAATGATCGGATTCGTGGCCTGATGTTCGAGGACTCGCAGTTCCTGGACTGCCGATTCGTGGGACTGAACTTCGGCGCCATCCACGTGAAGCGCTGCGCGTTCACCGACATCGATTCGGAGGACGGAGGCTGCATCTTCGAGACATGTACCTTCGACGGCTTCTCTGCCAAGGGCAACGCCTTCGCGAACGTCAGCGTCATGGAGCCCGCCCAGGCCAAGATCTTGCGTCGCCTCGCGACGCTTGGCATCCGTGGTCCCGGACGCTCGCGCAAGAAGAAGTAGCGCCCCAGAGCCTGCAACAGACCCCTCGCCCCTTCACATGCCGGAGCACCCGCTGTCCTTAGCGGTCCAACAACCCCTCGTCTCCGGCCGGGTCTTGAACCCAGAACATTCGTTCTGAGTTGAAGATTTTGCCTTATTCTGCTATCCTTTTCCGGATCGTCGGCCGCACTTTTTACATATTTATCCATTTTTATACGCGCGCCGCGATTGTTTTCCTTTTTCTATGATTAAACGCCCTCATCAAAGGGTTGCGGTCTTTATCGACACGCA
>CAYQAL010000031.1:0-8690 GCA_964415465.1 uncultured Gammaproteobacteria bacterium | reverse complement strand
CATTCCTGTGATCCAAATTGCGGGATTCGTGGGCGCACAACACTGGTCGCCATGAAAAACATCAAGAAGGGCGAAGAACTTACCTGGGATTACGATATGACCGAAGACAGTGACTGGCGCATGGAATGCAAATGCGGAACAGCCGCCTGCAGAAAGGTGATCGGCGCGTACGCGAACGTGCCTCAACCTGTGCGTGATGCATATGGCGACTACGTCTCTTCTTGGTTGAGAGAGAAGTACGTCTAAAGAGTGAGTAGATGAAGCTTCGAAAGAGCTCTTTCATCTACCTCAATCTGTCGCAGGCGCTGGTGAAGAGCTTGGGGTTAACACCGTAGGAAGCAATGACGCTCCCTATTCACAAACTCGTACGAGCAATTTCTGATGAATTCGATCGAGAGACTGGATTTTTGGTTATTTCGAACTCTTAAATTTAGGTATTACACTGTTTTTTGGTATATACTTCCTCACGTCGATTCTTACTTACTCTAGATCTTTCCTATGGCCAAAGGCGAATCTCCACGCAAAGAAGTGAAAAAACCAAAAAAGAAGAAATAAGCATGCCAAAACAAAACTCTCCGCTTCTCTATTGAAGCGGAGAGTTTTCTTTCAAACCAATATTGGTCTAGCGAATCGATTCAGCAACGCGGAACAACGAGAAATCGAGCTCCGGCACGCCTGCCGGCTGACCAATATAAGCTGCACCTGTCTCTTTGGAGAGATGTGCCACAACGCCTTTCTTGTATTCAATCAAGAGTTTTCCGTATTTGTACACGTCGAGATCGTACGCTTCGACCGGAAGGATGAGCGCCTGCTTACCGCCGATCGTTAAGCGGATCGGCTTCAGTACGTTGGCTTTGGCGAGTTCACCTGAGCGAATTTTGGCCTGAACATTTTCGTTGTGAATGCGCTCAATGTCTTTGAGGGAACGCTTTTCGACGTCCAGACGGAACTCACGATTAATCCCACAAGACGCTCCGGTCGCTGGGTTCATCATGCTAAAGCGAACAAATGGTCCAAAGCGAAACTGCGTGTTGCTGACGATCGAATAATGCTGAAGCTTGCGACCATCCGGAAAAGTGTAGTCTCGCTGGTTGTAACTGGATGGGCTTGGAAGCTCAAGGGAAAGCGCGCCGTGGGCCGTATTAATAGTCTTACGCTCCCAAGTTGGCTGATAGTACTCGTAGCCAGGACCTGGGCTGAATTCATCCACCTCAGACCGTGGAACCCCTCTCACTCCAAACTGGCAGTACATGTCGTTAAAATCGTTGTCCCCAGAAGGAACCGGATTAAGACTCAACATGTCGAGCTTGAAGCTAGTCACATCACTCCACGTAACGGGAGACATGGTTTGCGCTTGTACAGGCAAGCAAGCAGCGAATGAGGAAACAACTACCGAAACCGCAATTGCTTTTCTAAAAAGAGAGGAAAAGGGCATAGAGAAGAAGTGAATAGAACTTCTAAAGCATACCATATCGAGGCAAACCGCTCTCTCCTAAAAAATAGCTTAAGCCATTCCTACTTCGACAACTCCCTCGACAGCCGATACGTAAAGAACTGCATCAACATTCCGCCAACCAAGGCGAGACGGATCGTCCAATAGGGGGAGAGCGCATACAATCCAAGTAACAACATAAGCGCGAGTACGCGACCGACATTCAACCAAATTTCGCGATCGTAAATAAAAGCGTAGTGCTCTGATGCGTGTCCTGATTCTTGGTCAACGGCATCATACATAATTGACGCGAGCGTAATCCAACGCGTACTTCCCACCACTGAGACAAGCCCCATGTACAACAAGACACTCCATGAAGAGTACGCGATAGAGAAGATCAAGCTTCCCACAAGCCCCACGATGATCCAAATCGAGAGAAGATTCGCCCGATGGTGCTTCTTCGCAAGACGACCGACGACATACGTAGAAACGAGCGCAATACAGGCGGAAAGCGATGAGATCAGTCCAAGTGCACCTTCGTTGCCAACCAATAACAGGATCATGATCGTTGGGATAACCGTTTCGAGACCGCCATGGAGACCGTGAACCACCTCCAAAAGGCGCAACTTATTCCAGCGAGAAGACGGCTTCGGGATGAACAAGGTACGCGGTGCATGATCCTGTTCGGGCTCGCCCTGCATGCTTAGCCCAGAAAGACATAAGAAGAGAAACCCAACGAACGCAAAAACAGCATAGACGATCTCGACCGCTGCGAGATGTGTCTCATTCGCGAAAAGGAAGACTGATCCGACAAGAAACGGGATGACGATATTAATCGCTGTTCCGATGACGCTTTCAAGACCTCCGTAATAGAGGCGATCGCGATCTGATGTTTTTCGAAGCGTGAACAGGTTCCGACTCCCCCAATAAAATCCGCCACCAAGTCCCAAAAGAGCCCCCAGAATCGCAACACTCGTGAGCTGCTCCGGACGCACGATGATCAACAGGAACGGAACAATACCTTTGATCATACAACCAATCAAAAAGGTCCGAGACAAGGAGTAACGTCGCATCAGCCAGCCATTTAATCCAAAACCCACGCATAAGAAGACAAAGAACAATGTATTCCAAATAACGAGCGCCGGAACACTATGCAAATGTCGCCACAAATAGGCATTCGAAAACGCACTCGACATTGGCTCGGCGATACCAGCTAGCAGCGTCGAGATAAGCAGACGTCGTCCGCCCGCGGATAGGCTCTGGTAGGCAGATTGTTCCCGTTTTAGAAAGCGAAAAAGAGCTTGTATCACAAAAAGTACACAAATGAATTGATCTGATTATGCCAGGCCAACTGGATTTTGAATATTGCTCTTCTCTTAGGCCCGATATTCCAACAAATCCCCCGGCTGACAGTCCAGCGCCTCGCAAATCGCCTCGAGTGTCGACAAACGAATCGCCTTCGCTTTTCCATTTTTCAAGATAGAAATATTCGCCATTGTAATCCCAACCCGTTCCGCGAGTTCGGTGACACTCATTTTTCGCTTAGCAAGCATCACGTCGATATTGATAATCATGGCCATAGAATTTAGACAGTTAGGTCATTTTCAGACTGAATTTCAATGGCACTCCGTAATAACTTTTCAAGAACGGTCGCAAATACAGCTACAGTGATAGGCACAAAGGCGATGATCATCCCAAATAAAAGAAGTCCTGGCGCATCATCCACGTCTGCAATCGGGTATAAGAGTGGCACGCCACCTACATACAGTGCAGCGATAATCGTGATGCAGCGTTTCATGATGCGAAGCGCTTGTACTGACGACTCCGAGAATGCCCTTCCTTGATCGATAAAACGCAAGAGCTTGAACGCTTGCCACAGTGCAATAAAAAATGGGATCGCCGTCGCATACAGACCAAGGACGATCAAAAAGACCGCCTGACTTGCTGCTGGGAATTCTGCCGAGGCACCTCTCCACATAGCAGGTAGAGCAAAGATGCAGAGCGCCAGAACACCTAAGCCGATCATCGAAAGAGCTAGGCGCAAGAAGTGAGTCGAACCTCGCTTCGCAAGAAGTGTCTTGATGTTCATAGATATATGGCTCAGTCTGAACCTAGATTTATCGTTTGTCAATATATTTATGTTGTTATTATGACTTCTTCCTGTTTATAAAAAGCACATACACGGAACACAAAAACCACCCTTAGGCGGTTTTTGATTCGTTCTGGTCGATGAAGTACATCATCCCCTCGCTAAACACCTTGGCTAACCCTTCACGATAGTTTTCGTAGTAGGCCGTGAAGCGTGGGTCATCCACATACATCTTGGCAAGACCACGATACATCTCAAAGTTCGGCTCATACCAGGTACGAAGCGATGTGAAATGTTCAGCGATCAATGCCTGGAATTCTGGACTTGTCGCGCCCTTGTCCATGGTAGCCGCAACGTTCTTCATAAAAACATCAGAATCGTGCTTGTACTTCTCATACTCCTCCTTTGTCATCTTTGAAGCACGTTCCATCGATTGTTTATAGGCCTCCGTATTCCCCCACTTCTGCTTCACTTCGTCGGCATACTTCTTGATCGTGTCTTCTCCAAAGGTGTCATACAACTCCTGCATGTCTTGGTCATTCATAGGGGTTGGTTGATCTAATTTCTGAATCGTTGAATCAATCGTCTTGATTAATCCGGCTAACCGTTTCCGTTTTAACTCAATGAGTGCACGTTGATCACGTAATGCCTGATGCACGTCAAACGTTGGCGCTGACATGATCCGCTTAATATCCTCGATGGAAAAATCGAGTTCACGAAAGAACAGAATTTGCTGTAGGAGGAGCAGCTCATGCTCTTCGTACACGCGATAGCCATTCTCTTGTACAACCGCCGGCTTCAATACGCCTACCTCATCATAATAATGAAGCGTTCGGACGCTGACTCCAGCGATCTTCGCCAGTTTTTTGACGGTATACGGCATACTTCTCTACAGAGAGATAGGTGTCGACCCCTACCTGATCCCAAGACTAAACTATGACGCAACGTGAGGGTCAAGATGGAAGCAAATCTGCTATGATCTAGTTATGACTTCACGCACCTCTCTTCTCGTCGGTGTATGTAGTGGGTTCATTGCGAGCATCTTGGCCCTTGCACCGTCTGTTCAAGCCGCTTCAGCCTCTCCTCTTACACAGCGTCTCCTTGGCCGCATCCTGCTTCAGGTTGAACAACGTGGCGAAGCTTGGTACATCGATCCGGTTACACGCACACGCATTTCGCTTGGCAGTGCAGAACAAGCCTATACCCTGATGCGCACTCATGGACTAGGCATCCGGCATGCAGAATTAGAAACATACCTTGCGACTCAATTTCCTACACGACTCGCCGGAAGAATCGTGCTCGATGTGGAACGACATGGAGAAGCCTATTACATTTCTCCCCTCACCCGTCGTGGCACCTATCTCGCGAACGCAGCCGACGCCTACACACTCATGCGCCAGGCAGGCCTTGGCATCTCAACGGCTACCCTTCTTCGCATACCGGTACACGCGTCTCAACCATCACCCGAAACACGCACACAAAACGAAACGACACCGGTTCGCTTTGCGACTGTGGAACGAGCTGTTTTTGAACAGATCAACGCCTATCGCCAGTCGAAGTCTCTTCCTCCACTTACTTGGGATGATACAGTCGCCACTGTTGCCAGAACTCATAGCGAACATATAGCAGCTAACACCGTTCCCTTCTCACATGATGGGTTCGATGACCGTCGAGCAGAACTTATTCGTCGAGCAAACATCGGTTGGATGGCAGAAAATATCGACTCGAACATCTATGAAGGTGATCCAGCTGAGTCAGCCGTTCGCTCTTGGATTGAAAGTACCGGCCATCGCTCGAATATCGAACACGCAGCCTTCACACATACCGGCATCGGCGTCGCCCAAAGCACGCTTGATGAGTACTTTTTAACGCAGATTTTTGTAAGCAAATAGCCGAGCCACGCAGAAAGGCCGGTCTCATTGCCGCTCGTACCGTTTCACGTTAGGATGGTGCCACCTACCTCTATGAGACTCACCTCTATTCTTTCAATTGTTGGGAAGGTGCTTCTTACCCTTCTTCTTATCAGCCCGATTCTTGGCTCACTTGGGATTTTCCCAGCGCCAACGGCTGACATGTACGGCACACCACAGGCGTTTCAGTTCATCGATCTACTCATGAAGAGCCGCTACATCACAATCATGATGTCGGTCGTGTTCTTGATCTCACTCGTCTGTCTTTGGACGAAGCGTACGGCCCTTGCAGCGCTCTTGCTCCTGCCTATTACGCTCAACATCGTTGGATTCCACGCCTTCTTGGATAACGGGTTGTTTACAGCTGGCGCCATCATGGGAAACGTTCTTCTCATTTTGAACCTCGCCTTCTTGTGGCAGCAGCGTGCACAGTATCGCTCGCTCTTCCAAAAGCAGAGCTAACCTCTCCATCTTAGCGAAGAACAAACATCCAGCCTCAAGGCTGGATGTTTGTTTGCTCGGCTTAGAATACTCAATTGACTCCGAGTTGAACGGTTTGCGCCATCTGGTCGGCCAGCGTATTCGCTGTAAACGTTGCTTGCTCACGCGTACACGCCGAGCGGCGCGGCTCATCGTAATTCAGACACTGCACCGCTCGAAGAGAAAAGGCGAGGGTCACAACATCACTCTGACGAGGAAATGTATATGCATACTGCGTATAGACACTTCCCGCCGCTCCCTCTGATTCACGCGTAAGACAGTATTCGTGACCTTCAATCGTGACCAGCTCAGTCTTCCCTGCTGGTGCCGTCACATCACCCGCTACCGTACAGACAAAAGGAACAGCTCTTTGCACGCGAACCGTCGGAGGCCAATCGACCGTTGAGACATACTCTGTACCCATGGCTGGAGGATAGGAGAAAGTGTTTCCATTCGTGGTCGTTGTAACCCAAGGCTCGGTTCCCGTTGTATTCGTCGGAGGCATTGGCGGTGGTGTTATTGAGGTCGAAGGCACCGCAGTTGGACAAGCCGCGAATTCACACGAAGGCGGAACGCGACCGACCGACGATCCATCCGGACAGAGCTTCGCGTCCATCGTACAAGCAACGTCCATCGGATCCGATGGCGAAACTGGTTTTGTCACCGCTCTCCAGAGAAGACCAACGAACGCGAACAAGGCAACGACCACAAACAAAGCGATTACTAATTTACTAGCTTGATTCATAGAAGTTTGTTTCAATGTAAGTCAAGATCGTTCCACATTTCAGCATATGGCAAAATCCCTTCGACCACAACATCTTCTCCCCTATTGGAAACATCTCTACTTGTTTCTCAAAGACCGACGGACAGACTGGAAACCAAAAGTGTTATTACTTGTAGCCATACTCTATCTCATTTGGCCCGTTGATTTCGCTCCAGACTTGATCCCATTTCTGGGCTGGCTCGATGATCTAGGCTTGGGCGCGATCGCTGCTTGGTACATCACACGAACCGCACGCAGCTATAAGCCTAGCGATGAGTAAACACACCGAAAAGCGAAGCGTACTTCTTCTCACCTAGGCGCGAGAAGGCTATCATTCATCGGTATGAACTCACCAACCGGCGCTTCCCGCCCACGCAAAACGATTGGACTCGCGCTCGGTAGTGGTGGCATTCGTGGCCTGGCCCACGTCGGGGTTATCAAAACACTTTTGAAATATAATATTCCGATCGACTTCATCGCCGGCTCGAGCATTGGGGCATGGGTTGGTGCTCACTATGCACTCTTCAAAGATATTGAGCGTCTAGAAGAGTTCACTGTCAATCACAAAGAAGAAAAACTCCGCATGCTGCTTGAACCTACCCTACGCGGTGGCTTCATCGGTGGAGATCGAACGCGGACCTTGTTACGAAATTGGCTGGAAGACGCTTCGTTTGAAGAAACCAAAATCCCTCTCTCGATCGTCGCGACCGATCTCATTCGACGCAGCATGCATGTGTTTTCCAGCGCGGCTCTCGTGCCCGCCGTTCAAGCCAGCATGGCGATCCCTGGGATGTTCAAACCCGTTACCCATCATGGAAACATCTACGTCGATGGTGGTGTTTCGAACCCCGTTCCGAGCGACGTCGTGAAAGCGATGGGAGCGGATATTGTGATTGCGGTAAACCTCTATCGCCTCCCACCCGAAGAACCAACAACGCTCACCTCACTCGGTTTTCTTGCCGTTGCCAATCGCACCATCGACATCATGCGCAATTACTTAGCAGAACAGTTAATGCTACATGCCGACGTTCGCGTAGAACCGCTCGTCGAATCATACGCCGCTTGGAACCGCTATTTTAGAGAGGACGTCGGGCAACAGATTGTCGCGATTGGGGAAGCCGAAATGGAGGAAGCGATGCCAAAACTGCAAGCTCTCCTCACTTCAGAGAAGCGGTAAAACGCTCATCGTTTCTTTTTATACTCGTTGTCCGGCACTCTCTCGCTAAACACGGTTACTCTTTTTGAAAAGCAATTGTTTTCGAATGGAAATAGCCACCGCCTGTATAACGGTCTCCTTCTACTGGACTCGGATCTGTGTGAGAAATTTGTTCACGCGTTGGCGCCTTCAGCGTCTGTTGCGAGAATCCAGGATACTCATCCCACGTCTCAAGAGTACCGCTCACCCCCGGCTCGTCTTCTCCAATCAACAGATATTCCTGAATACGATATTTCGGATCACGAAACGTCTTCGTCCAGTCCTGGCGAGGAGGCATCCAAGAAACCAGTACTGCATCGACTTTTCCATATTGCGCAAGCTGTGCATCCAGCGCCTCTTGATAGCCTTGCTGTATAACGGGAAAGGGGCTATTTACACCAGATCTTTTATCGGTAACCGTGATGCTCACCCTCTCGCCATACCGTTTCTGCAATTCTTTTCTTAAAAAATGGCCAAGCTTGCCATCTCCAGCGCCAACTTCTAGCAACACAAAAGGCTCATCTGGAGTTTTCTGCGCACATTCAGCGATCATCGGTCCATAGTGATCCGCCAATGCTTGAACATATTCTTCGGTCCAAACTTCATGCACGTAGATCTTGTTCCCATCCGCCGTCTGTCGAACACCGTCACAAAAGACAAATGTGGTGTTAGGAAAATCCGCGTAGGGAGCTGGCGGCTTTCCCGAAAAGGCTTTTCTGACCAAATCACGTACGGGCAACACCTCAGGATCTTCCATGAGCTTGAATAATTCCTGGGGCGTATGCTTGGCAGTTAGCCATGCTTGATCATATGCATCATGC
>CAYQAL010000030.1:0-9641 GCA_964415465.1 uncultured Gammaproteobacteria bacterium | reverse complement strand
AAGCGTACGGCCGCATCAAGCGCCTCTGGGTGATAGCTGATCTTGTGATGACTTTCGTAGCGTTCTTTGAGACCGTTCAAAATCTGGCGAGTTACTTCCTTGGAGGGCTCCGGAACATCAACCGGCTGGTAACGGCGCTCAAGGGCGGCGTCTGGTTCGATATGCTTCTTATACTCGTTCCAGGTGGTGGCGCCGATACAGCGTACTTCGCCACGGGCGAGCGCTGGTTTCAGCATGTTGGCAGCATCAAGTGAGCCTGAGGTTGAGCCGGCGCCAACGATGGTGTGAATTTCGTCGATAAAGAGAATCACGCTCGGGTCTTCTTTGGCCTCATCAATGAGCTGTTTCAGCCGAGCTTCAAACTCCCCACGGTACATAGTTCCAGCAACGAGAAGTGCGAGATCAATCGCGAAGAGACGCTTCCCTTTGAGAGGGCCGGGGACAGTTCCGCTCGCAAGACGTTTTGCCAAACCTTCCGCAATGGCGGTTTTTCCAACGCCCGGCTCACCCAGGAGAATCGGGTTGTTCTTCGTACGGCGGCAGAGAATTTCGGTGACGCGGTCGATCTCTTGTTCGCGACCGATGACTGGGTCGAGTGTTTCAGCATGTTTTGGCTCGGAGAGTTCGCGCGCAAAGACCTCCAAGGCTTTTGGTTTCTTTTCCTTGGCGCGGTGCGTGTTACCGTCCGCTTCTTCTGGCGCGCCGTCTTCTTGCGCCTCCTGTTCCTGGTCGAGACGCTTGGCCACATCCGGGAAACGAGAGGTAGATTTCAAGACGTTCACGACCTGGCCACGCAAGACGATGGGGCTGACGTTGTGGCTTCGGAAGAAGCTTGTGAGTGATTCAATCGGGAGATCGAGCAAGGCGAACAAGAGGTGCTCGGTTCCAATGTATTTATGTTCGTGAAAATGGGCGGTGAGGACGCTCTTTTCTAAGATATGTTTTACGTCTTGCGAAAGGTCGAGCGTAATCGATCCGAGGTTGTCTGAGCTCGAAGCGATCTTCATGCCTTTGAAGTGCTGTTCTGCTTGTTCGCGGGTGAGGCCCGCCTTGAACAAGAGTTCGCCGCCGATACAACCACGTTCTTGAACCAAGCCGACCAGCAAGTCCCCGGCCTCAAGGGTGCCGCGACCTTGCTGGAGCGCAAAAGACAGCGCTTTTTGGAGCGCTTCCTTCAGGTGGTTGGTAAAACGGGTGATAAGTTCAGCTTGGAACATAGGGGCACTAGGTTAACCCACGAAGCCGTTTAATGCGAGCCTCGATAGGAGGATGGGTCGAGAACCAGCTACTGATACGCTGACGAAGGGAAGGGGAAGAGCCTTTCGGGTCGGCAATCCAGAGGTGAGCGGTGGCGGCAGAAGTACGAGCAACGGGGACGTTAGACGATTGAATCTTCTCAAGCGCACGAGCCAATCCTTCGGGGTAGCGGGTAAGAAGGGCTCCGCTGGCGTCGGCGAGATATTCACGTTGTCGGCTAATCGCGAGTTGAATGAGCTGACCAACAATCGGGGAAATAATGACGAAGACGATCCCAATGATCATGAGAATCAGGCCAAGGTTTCCGCTCTCGCGATCGTTGCTTCTGCGTCGTAAGAAGGACGTTCGGAAGACCCAGTCGCCTAAGAGGCTCAACACGCCAACCAAAACGGCGGCCAGGAGCATCACCTTTGTGTCCTCGTTTTTGACGTGCGATAGCTCGTGGGCGATGACACCCTCGAGTTCCTCGTTTTCAAGGGCCTGGATGATGCCTGTCGTGAGGGCGATGGAAGCATGCTGTGGGTCACGTCCCGTGGCAAAAGCGTTCAGGGCATTGTCTTGGATCAAGTAGATCTTCGGCATCGGTTGACCGGAAGCGATGCAAAGGTTCTCGACGAGGTTCCAAATGTAGGGATTTTGCTCACGGTTCTCTATATGGACGGCGCCATTCGAAGAGAGAACGAGTTTGTCGCCAAAGAACCAGCTGAAGGCGGTATACCCAAGGGAGATCACGAGCGCCAGGAGGAGTCCGCTTGAGCCTGCTTGGTTCACGTAGCCGTAGATATAGCCAATACCTGCACATAGCCCAACGAATAGGGCCATGAGCAGGGTGCTTTTTCTTCGATTGGCGGCAATTTGGTTGTACATCAATCAAGGAAGGGTGAGGTTAGAATTGAACCTTTGGTGTTTCGCGTTCAGCGGCGTTGTCGAGTTCGAAGAACGAGCGAGCCTGGAAGCCGAGGCGAGAAGCGATCATGTTGGTTGGGAAGACCTGAAGCTTGGTGTTGAAGTCACGGACCATGCCATTGTAGAAGCGACGAGCGGCCTGGATCTTGTTTTCGGTGTCAGAGAGCTCATCCTGAAGTTTGAGGAAGTTTTCGTTAGCCTTGAGTTCTGGGTAGGCTTCACTCACAGCGAACAAGGTCTTCAAGGTGCCGGTCAGCATGTTCTCAGCCTGTTCGCGTTCGGCGGGGGACTTCGCTCCCATGGCGGCGCTGCGAGCGGCGGATACGTTTTCAAACACTTTCGACTCGTGGGTTGCGTAGCCTTTTACGGTGTTCACTAAGTTTGGGATTAAATCGTAGCGACGCTTGAGTTGAACGTCGATGTCAGACCAGCCCTCGTCGACCTGGTTGCGGAGACGAATTAAGCCGTTGTACGCACCCATCACCCAGAGACCGACCACGACCACCAAACCGAGGAGAATCCAAAGAAGTATCATAGTGCTATAATCATACCTATCTATGTCGAACTCGTCATCCCCGTTTAAGTCCTACGACATCCGTGGTTTGGTAGGGTCGGAAATTGATGTGAAGTTTGCTGAAAAGCTGGGCGGTGCTCTTGAGCGAGTGATTGCTCCAAAAACCTGTTTGGTTGGGTTCGATATGCGAACGTCTTCGCCAGATCTAGCCAAGGCGTTGATTGGGGTGCTTCGGAAGCGGGGAGTAGACAGTATCGATATTGGGCTTTGTACAACTCCTGTGTTCTATCATGCGGTTGCCTCTCGTTCAGAGGTAGATCTAGGGGTGATGATCACGGCTTCTCATAATCCATCGACCTACAATGGCTTCAAATTGTGCCGAAAAAACGCGGTTCCGATTGGCTTCGGCTCGGGGATGGAGGAGATAAGAGACGCCTTTTTGAATGAAGAACACTACAGTGATTCAATAAAAGAAGGACGGTATGAAGTCGTGACTTCGGCGATCGAGACCTATCTCGATGCTGTTCTGGGACGTCTACCCGAAGAAGGTACTTCGCTCCGTTCGGCGGATGCAGGTTCTTTGAAAATTGTCATCGATGCCGGGAATGGAATGGCGGGGGCGAGTGTACCCGTTCTCTGTGAACGTCTGCCGGCCTTGGATGTTGTCCCGCTCTACTGGGAGCTCGACGGCACATTCCCGAACCATGAAGCAAACCCACTCCGCACGGACACCTTGGCTGATCTTCAGAAACGCGTCGTGCAAGAAGGGGCGATCGTTGGATTCGCCTTCGATGGTGATGGTGATCGAATTGGGGTCGTCGATGAACGGGGAGAGGTTGTCCCGGGCGATATTCTCACCGGACTGCTGGCTCAAGAGCTTCTCCCGTCTCATCCAGGTGCTCGCGTCTTCTATGACCTTCGTTGTTCTTGGTCGACGCCTGAGATGATTGCGGAAGCGGGTGGGGTGCCTGAGATGTGTCGAGTCGGACATGCTCATATCAAGAAACAAATGCGTGAAGCAGGCGCCCTGTTCGCTGGGGAGCTCGCCATGCACTTCTATTTTGCTCCGTTTGCAAATTGTGAGGCGAGTGAATATGCCATGCTCCTTCTTTTACAACTCCTTCAGCGAACAGGAAAACCGCTGTCAGAGATCTGGAGGCCGTTCCTCCGTTACGCTCATTCTGGAGAGCGTAACTATAAGGTAAACGAGGCGGCTGCGGATGTGTTGCAACGCGTCCAAACCACCTACGAACCAAAGGCGAGTAAGGGAACAGTCATCGATGGCCTGCGCTATGAGTTCCGTGATTCAGCGAACCCAAGCCAGGACTGGTGGTTCAGTGTACGTTCCTCTAATACGGAGCCACTCATTCGCTTAAACCTTGAAGCACGAAGTACAGAGGTCATGCAGGCCAGGTTGAAAGAGGTAGAATATGCTATTATAGGTGCCAATGGCACAGCCCCTTCGACTCACTAGACCAACCTTCCGTCCTCGCGAGACGACTGTCCCTTTTTTGACCCGTGTTCGTGTCGTGCAGGCGGGGTGTATTTTGTTAGGTTTGTTGTTAGCCGCTCGCTTTTTTCAGCTCCAAATTATGGAGCATGCGGTGTATCAGCTATTAGCCTCTGACCAGCATGATTTGAAGGCCTCACTTGAACCAAACCGCGGAACGATCTACGTGCGTGATCAGTGGGATAAGAAGCTCTACCCAGTTGCCAAGGATCGTCCAGCTTGGAACCTGTTCGCGGCTCCACGCGAGATGAAAAATATGGATGAGGTCGCGGGCCAAGCGGCGGAGATCTTAGGTCAGCCCAAAGAGGAGCTGCTCGCGCGTTTTGTCGCAGCAAGTAGCTCCGCCTATTTACCGTTAGCGAAAGATATTCCGTTCGAAAGTGTGGCTAAGATTCGTGAGAAAGCGGTGCGAGGTCTCTGGGTGGCTCATGGTTCAGCTCGACTCTATCCAGAAACGGGGATGGGGGGTCAGCTGATTGGGTTTACTGTGACGAATGACGAGGGGAATCGAGAGGGGAGATACGGTGTCGAGAGTTATGAAGATGCATTGTTGGCCGGGGAGCCGGGGATGATTGAAGGGGAGCGTGATGCCTTGGGTCGTCGTTTAGCGTTTGGCCAGGCCACTGTGAAACCTCCACAAAATGGAGCAGACATCGTTCTGACGATCGACCGGAGCATCCAGCAGTTTGTCTGTGAGAAAGTTCGTCAGGCGGTTGCGAATTTCGAGGCTGACAGTGCCACGGTGATCGTAATGGAGCCGGAGACGGGAGCGATTTTAAGCATGTGCTCGTATCCGGATTTTCTCCCATCTGAGGTGAGCAAGATTAAGGATGTAGGCGTTCTGAATAATCCAGCCACCTTTACTCCGTATGAACCAGGATCTATTTTCAAAGCCTTTACTATGGCGGCTGGGATTGAATCGGGGAAGATTACGCCGCAAACGATCTACGTGGATAAAGGAGTAGAAGAGATCGATGATTTCAAGATTCGTAACTCTGACAAGAAAGCGCATGGGACGCAGAGCATGCTGGACGTTCTAGAGAAGTCATTGAATACGGGTACAATTTTTGTTCAACGCTTAGTTGGCCGCGAAAACTTTCGTGAATACATGAAGCGTTTTGGTTTTGGAGAGAAGACGGGGGTCGAGTTGCCGGCGGAAACCAAAGGTACGATTGCGAGTTTAGATCGAAAAGGCCAGATCTTTGCGGCAACGGCTTCGTTCGGACAAGGAATCACCACCACGCCACTCCAGTTGGTTTCTGCCTATGCCGCGCTGGCCAACAATGGAACATTAATGAAACCATATATTGTTCAAGAGGTGATTCGGAATGGCGAAAGCACGAAGACGAAGCCACAGCCGATCCGTGAGGTGGTGAGTGCACGCACAGCTCGTTTGGTAACCGGAATGATGGTCAACGTTGTCGAGAATGGGCATGGAAAGCGTGCAGGGGTGCCTGGCTATTACGTGGCGGGAAAGACGGGAACGGCCCAGATTCCGAACCCAAAAGGCGGTGGCTACCTTCCGTCTGACCAAACAATCGGCTCATTTGCTGGCTACGCTCCAGCCGACCATCCAAAATTCGCCATGATCGTGAAGATTGAACGGCCAAGAACAGTTCAATTCGCTGAGTCATCGGCTGCCCCGGTCTTTGGAGAGATTGCTCAGTTCTTGATGTCGTATTTCCACATCCAACCGGAACGACCGTTGCCGAAGGACAGTTAATTTTCTACCATGAACTTCCTATGAGTCTCCGAACAGCGTTGGAGGGATGGCTGGGCCAACAGGCGAAACGCGTACTCTTACGCGAGCGTCCGTTTGTGATCACGGTCAGCGGTGCGGTTGGGAAGACCACTACCAAACGAGCGATCGGGGCGATGCTTGAATGCCACGACCACAGCGCCCCATTTCGTGTTTCTCCAAAAAGCTACAATAACGAACTCGGCGTTCCGTTAACCGTCTTTGGTCACGATGCGCCAAGTCGCTCCGTCGGTGCTTGGTTTCGCTTGCTGAAAGATGGGTTTGTCTATGGCTCTGGCTTGAAGCGGCTCGGCGTGAAGACGTTTGTGTTTGAAATCGGGGCGGACAAGCCAGGGGATTTAGACTACCTTTTGGATTTGCTTACGCCTGACCTAGCCGTTGTGAGCGCTGTCATGCCAGACAACGAAGGTTTGACCCCTGTTCACACCTCGAACTTCCCATCAGCGGAAGCCTTGGTCGATGAAGAAACGAAGCCGGTAATGCGAACGCGCACTGAGGGTACGGTTGTCTTGAATGCCGACGATCGTCGTGTGTTTGCGATGCGTCATGCGACTGCGGCTCCTTTACTCACCTTCGGCGAATCCGATGCGGCGGATATCCGTATCCTTGAGCACAAGATCATCACCAAGGCGACGGATCATGGCGAGGTCCCTACGGGTATCCAGCTCCGCTACAAGGTCCTCCAGCGTGAAGAAACGTTCTACATTCCAAATGTCTTTGGTCGCTCGGTGGCGTATGCGGTTGGGGCGGCTCTAGCAGTAGCTGTTGCGCTTGACTTCACTCCAGAGGAGTACCGTGCCTTTGCGAATCACTTTGAACCCTACCCAGGTCGCACGCGCATCATTCCAGGCATTAAGGCCACGACACTCTACGACGACACCTATAACGCTTCTCCGTCCGCTGTGTTAGCTGGTCTCCGCGACTTGGCTGAAACGCCTGTTCGTCCAGGTCAGCGCAAGATTGCCTGTATCGGTGAAATGCGTGAACTAGGGGAGTCGGCCGAGCGAATGCACCGCTTTATTGGTGCCGAAGCAGCGAAGCTCAAAATTGACCTCTTGGTCCCATGTGGTAGGATGGCGCGGGTTTTGGCCGAAGGTGCGCTCGCAAATGGTATGACCGACGAACAGGTAAAAGTGTTCGAGGATGTGCCAGAAGCGGGGCAGTGGCTCCAGCGCTTTATTAAGCCAGGGGACATCATCTTCGCCAAAGCATCAGAGGGTCGGTTGGACTCCGTCGGAGCTCGCATGGACCGCTTGGTCAAAGAGCTTATGGCAGAGCCAAATCGTGCCGCAGAGTTGTTGGTTCGTCAGGACAAAGCGTGGCAACGGTACAGCTAGCTGTAGCGCCACCAATATACGGCCTCATCGTTTAATGGCTAGGACATCCCCCTCTCACGGGGAAAATGGGGGTTCGATTCCCCCTGGGGCTACCATACAAAAACACATCTGATTTCGGATGTGTTTTTGCTTTTCAATAAAGAAGAGAACGAAAATAGCTGCACGTTTCACCGAGCAGATATTCTCGTGAAGTGCAGCTAAGGAAGTTGTCTTGCCTCGAGTGTTCTTTGTTCAACGGTCCGGAGGCATCAGACGGGACCCTATCTAGGATAGAGCTTGAGTAATGAGAAAATAGAAAATAAAAAAGACTCCCTTTTAAAACAGACAACGCACCCGGGCAGGTTCACCAAGATAAGGAAGTGGTGGTTGCTGCCGCGAGTGCGGTAGAGGTTGTTCACGTTGTCACCATCCGACGCTTGATGCGCCAGAGGAGAAAGGTCATCCCGAGCGTGGAAGGGATCGCACGCACGAGGTAGATGGCCGAGTAGATGTCTCGGCGTACGATGGCGGGATACAGGGCCGCGAGGCAGCCCAGGAATCCACAGACCCAGAGCACATATCGTTCGCTCGTCTCGGTCACGCGCCACAGCTTGTGAACGGTGGCGGCGTAGGCGACGACTCCGAGAAGCTGGACGAGGCAGTATGCCACGAGCGTGTGGCTCTGCTTCGCGATGAGCCAGCCGGCGACGATGACGGCGCCACTACCGAGGCAGAACCGCTGCACCCGGTTGAAGGCGACATCACCGAGCGTTCCGTCGAGTGCTCGTCTTGCCAGCATGGCTGCCAGGATCACGATCGTGTTGACCGCTGCTGCGAGCAACCCGATGTTCCCCGTGAGCGAGTGATGCGGCGAAGTGAGGTACATCCAGCTCGCCATGGTCATCATGACGAACATGAGGATCCACGTTGCCGGTGCTGATCCGGTCTGACGTCGCCACATCCAGACGGCGTAGACGATGGAGGAGCCGATGCTCAGCACGGCAGCGAGGATGACGCTGATCGTGTAGATCACTTGGCCACCTCCTGCTTCGGTGTGCGAGTTGCCAGCGCCCACACCGCTCCGTGGAGGATGATGTAGTTGATGGGGTAGATCATGTCCTTCCACGACCCGTGCCGCACGATCACGAGCACGAAGTTCGAGATGTACACGACCGTCCACAGGAGCCACGGCAGCGTCGGCTCACGTCTAGGTTCCTTCCAGGTATGAATGATGGGCGGCACGAACGAGACGAACACCGCGACCTGGAGGATGGCGTTGGCGTAGAAGGCCTTGCGGAAGAGGAGCCACGCGACGATGGCCGTGAGGCCAATCGCGAGGGCGGTCTTCTCGTTCCGCGTGAGCTTCGTTGTTCCGTGGTACCGGAGCACCACGACGAAGGTGAACAGGCATGCGAACGCGTCGACGATCCCGAGGGCGGCCTTCACCAGGTCACCGCTCAGGGAGCTGTAGGAGAAGGCATTCAGGGTCGACGTGAAGGCCCAGAGTCCCCACGTCGCCTTGCTGGGTGCGCTCTCCTTCTGGATCGCTTTCCTGTTGTACACCCAGAACGCCCATAGGAAGGGCGCGAGCTGGATGAGCGCGATCACGTGATCACGCGTGAGAGTTGTTCCGAGAATGTCGATGTTCATCTCACACCTCCTTCCGGGCGTTGTTGGTCTTCTTCCGGTAGTGTCCGCGGAGCACGAGGAACGTGCTCACGCCCGTCCCGACCAGGTAGTAGGTCGGGTAGAGGGCGTCTTGAACGGTGAGTTTCTCGATCGTGAACATGTTGCAGATGTTCCCAACCGACCAGATCACCCAGGCAGGCCACTCTTCTTGATCGCCCTTCTTGAGGAAGTTGCGCCAGGTGGGCAGCACGCCGATGAAGTCGGTGATCAGCGCTCCGCAGAGGCCGAGTACGGGCGAGTTCAGGCCCTTCCAGAGGGCGAGGCTGCCCAACGCTCCGATCAGGCACGTCTTGTCGAACGTGTTATCGCCACCTTCTCCGTACTTGAGGGTGAAGAGGAAAGTGACGATCGGCCCGACGGCAAGGGCGATCGTGACCGGCAGGTTGTTGCGAGCTCCAGACGCGTAGTACGTCCCGAGGATCACCAGGCCCATGACGGACCAGACAGCCCAGCTTGCGCGACTGGGCTTGCTCGTACCCTTCACCATCGTGGTGATGTAGGGCATGAACCCGAGGAAGGCGATGATGCCTCCAATCAGGCCCATCAGTTTGTGAAAGTTCGTCGGTAGTTCCAAGGCGTCCCTCCTTCCGTAGTTGATTCCTAGGGGACAGGCTATTTAAGCTTCTTTTCTTATAAAAAGCAATTTAGTATCGAGTCCTTGATCTCGAGTTGCAAAGACGATTATTTAAC
>CAYQAL010000029.1:0-10126 GCA_964415465.1 uncultured Gammaproteobacteria bacterium | reverse complement strand
CTCAGCGCTAGCTGTACGTTCTGAAAGTTTTCCTTGAACGTAGTTCGCAGCTGCATGAACGGCTGCCGCTCGCATTGGCGCAGCAGTCTTCGCATCAGCGTCCCATTTTCCATCCGCCCCCACCGCTCCGCCCACGTTCTGCACCGCCTCAGCGATACCGACCGTCTTGGCATGCTGCACAAAGCGATTTTCAACACCAGCTGAAGTTCCCACGCCATGGATCGCCGGACGGCCATCTGGGGTACTCGTATCCAACCAGTTCACCGCGGAAGCAGCTGACAAACCGCTCTGGATCTGGTTGATAGCGAAGTTTCTGCGGTCACTGTGACGGTAACCCGTGTTTGCCGCATCAACTTCTCCCTTTTCATTTACAGCAATTTCCACGACTCGGTTCTTAAAGTTCGAGTCTTGCTCGATCGACATGTTCTTGAGGCGATCGATCTTGATACCAGTCGCCTTGAAATTACCGGCTGCATCAACTTCTCCGCTTTCTCGGATATGCTGCACCATCGCTTCGAAGTTCTGACGATCACGACCAGTCAAGCGATTCCGTGTCTGCTGAATCGCATTCTCATCACCAACCTTCAAGCGACCCGTCACCTTGTCCTCCACGAAGGCTCCTTCGTTCGCCACACTGCGCAAGAAATCGAAGTTCGTTTTAGCATCCGCATCCAACGAGCTCCAGTTCTGACGCGCGTCTTTGAGCTGCTTCTGACGCTGCTCTTCGTCGGTAAGCAAGTGTGGACTAGCTTTTCGCAAGGCTTTGATCTTTTCATCGATATCTTCCTTATCTTTCTCATCTCTCTTAGTATCGGTGGTAATCAAGGACTTTTGACGCTCCAGGTCTGCAATAGCCCGACGTGTGGCCTCTTGCTTGTTTGCACGATCAGCAAAGCGCTTGGCAAGCGTCTCGTCTTTCAGCGACTTCTTTAATTCTTCCGTATTCTTCTCTTTTTGCGGCTTCAAGTCCTTGTCGTACGATTTCAAATTTGCCGCCTTCTCAGCTAGCTCTTCACGCTCAAGCAAGTTCATGGCATTCGATCCAGCCAAACCATACTTCAAGCGTGCGATACTGCGCTCCGTGTCTTCTTCGGCTTTCGTAGCGTTGCTATTTTTAAGCAATTCACGGGTTTCCTTTGCTTCCTTGTAGGCCTCATTACGGTTCTTGAATTGCTGTTCACGCAACCACTTGTTCTGACCAGCGAATGGCAATTTACGGATAGCTCCCGCTACGTTCCCTCGAATGTCATAGCGACGATCAACTGCGCCCGCCGCGCCACCAGCCGCCCAACCCGCTCCACGTGCGGCCATATACCCTCCAGCCAAGACACCACCCCCCGCTCCATACAAAGCCGCTCTCTGTGCGTATTTCTTTGTTTTATCGGCGATACTCCTCATGAGGCCACCACCTACTCCTCCACTGTTCAAGGCACCAGCCGCATCAATCGCCGCTTGAAGCCCCATCATCATCATGGCAATCGCGATCAGATACGAACCCAACCCCTGCGCATTTCCGATCGCGCTCATAAACATACTGGTCGCATTCATGGCACCATTAAAGACCGTGCCCGCATCAGCTGCTTGTGTGTTTTGAAATAAACCCAATCGTTCGTCCTGACCTTGCGCCGACAACGTCGCAAACGTCAGCCATAACCAAAAGGCCATCACTGGACCACCGGTGAGTAGTCCGAATAGTTGGCCCCAATACTTCCCTACTTGAGGCAAGAAACCCTTCATCGACGCAGGCAATGCATCAAACAAAAACGGCATTGGAGAAAAAATCAGTAACATCCACAACCCTACGATACGACCTACCACGAAGACCACCATCATGAGCATGACTCCGATCGCGACGACGAGCAAGAAGATCTGTAACGCCGAAGCAATAATGACGTCCAAAATAACCTGCCCTGCACCGTTTGTGGCGACGGACTGAGCAGCTGAACTCGTGGCACTCGTAAGCCCCTGCAGACGGCTCGCGTAGTTGGCCGTCGTGATGAGCGGCAAGTGCAGCGCGTTCGTAAAGTTTCCAGCCCCAATTGAGGCGAAAGCGTTGACAAAGGTTAACATGACCACCTGAGACGCATCGATCAATAAAGCGACAATTGTTTTAGAGAAGTTTACGAGGACCGCGGACATCAGTACCTTCGGTAACACATTTTTAACATGCAATTCGCTTTTCCAACCTAAAATAGTGGAATAAGAAGCCAGGATCAGAATCACGATAAAGAACATGTTGGCGAGATCACGTACCATTCTCCACCCAACCACGACCGGAGGCGCGTCCGCAAACCCATTGTAGGTTAAGAACCCAAGCAATACGTTGATCAACAGAAGAATCACCTTTCCCAAGAACGAAACGATAACTCCCATCATGAAAGCGATGAACCCAACCAATCTCGCTGTCAACGTGTCTGTAATTGTTGCAGTCGAAGGAACATTCAACGACTCACGAGCAATCTGTTCAGCTGTCATGTCTCTCGTGAGTCCGTTTACAACTGTTCTAGCAGCTTGAGGTGTGCTATCCCAGGCAGCATCACCGATACGAGCCCCGACATCTTGGAGACCGTAATAGAGACCTGTGATCGGATTGGAATTGATAGCCGCTCTCTCCAGCCAAGATCGTTCATCCATTCGTTGTTGCGCATTTGCTCCTTGAACACCGACAAATGCAGAGACGAAAAGCGCCGCTAACAAACCAGAGGCGACAACTCGAAAGAGACTTCGACCAGAACCGGAGGCGATTCGTGCAAGAAAAGAACGCATAACAACTGGAGCTGAGTGTATCACATCTGTTTTCCGTCTTGTAGCCGCGTTCATCCACATTCCAAGAGGGGTTGTTTCAAGGACTGAGCATGGTAGACTGCTGAACATGCTTTCGTTCCGTAAGCCCGATCCCCTGTCCACGAATTTCATCGCTCGGAGCGAACGATCCGTGTCACGTCAGACGATTATTTTGACCGTCGTCTTTTCCGTTGTCGTTGGACTCCTGTCTGCCGCCGGCGCAACCGCCTCCTACCGCGCCAGTTCGCGTGGGACGAGCATCATTCAAGAGATTCAACGTTTGCCGCTTATCTCCCACGTCGAACGAGTGATTGGTGTACCTGACGAAACCAACCCAACCAGCCAAGAGCAAGCACAGAAAGACCGCATGAACGTGCTGCTGCTCGGCGTTGGTGGCGAGGGTCATGAAGGCTCTCAACTCACGGATACCATTATCTTGGCCTCGATTGACCTCAAAGAAAAACGGGTCGGCATGCTGTCGATTCCGCGCGACACCGCCTACCCACTGGGCGGCGGGCGCTTTGAAAAGATCAACGCCGTCAACGCCTATTTCGAACAAGATCATCCAGGCGAAGGCGCAAAGCGTACCGCGGAAGCGTTTTCGACACTCCTCGAACAACCAATTGATCATGTCATTAAGATTGACTTCGCTGGCTTTGCAAAATTCGTCGATGCGTTAGGTGGCATTCAAGTAAACGTCGAACGGAGCTTCACAGACTATCAATATCCTACGGCTGACAAGAAATGGATGACTGTGTCCTTTAAGAAAGGCGTACAAACCATGGATGGCAAGACGGCGCTCATCTACGCCCGCTCGCGTCACGGAAACAACGGCGAGGGCAGCGACTTTGCCCGCAGCCGCCGTCAGCAGATCGTGATCATGGCCGTTCGAAACAAGCTACTCTCGCTTGGGACACTCACCGATCATCGTGCGCTCGCGAATCTGTACACCGCTATCACCAACCATATCCAAACCGACTTCACCCCTTGGAACGCATTGGCGCTCGCTCCTCTCTTGAAAGATTTCTCAAGTGATCGGGTGAACCTTCAGGTATTAACCGACGAGCCGGGGAAGGAGCTAGTCGCCGCCAACGTGAACGGCGCCTTCATGCTGTTCCCTCGTAACCCAGATTGGTCTGATATTCGCGCATTGGCTGCTAACCCATTTAAGGAAGCGACCTCAACTGCCGAACTAGCAGCCTCCACTTCCACCACCTCCCTTCCAGCCGCTGTTGCTGTCCGCCCAAAGATTGAGGTCCGGAATGGAACAACCCGCACCGGCTTTGCCGCCCAAATGGCCGCCAAACTCGAAAAGAATGGCTATGAGATTAAATCCTTCGGTAACGCTGTTCGCCGTGGCTACGAAGAAACCGTCATTTTTGACCTGAGTCAAGGCAAAAAACCCGACGAATTAGCTGCCTTAAAACGATCTCTGCAGGCCGTGGTTTCGCTCAACCAACCCGAAATGATCCGGCCAACGGATGGACTCGCCGCCGAGAAGCCCTCCGGCCCAGATATCGACTTTTTTGTCATTTTAGGCGAAGCCAGCTATCCTCTCCTGAATACTCCTCTGAAGTAACCTATGAAATTTAGCCTGGACATCGGCCTCGACGACCAAGTTACCCCTGCCGCCGAACCGGCCGCGCCAGCCGCCCGGCTCCCGCGCGTTGCCCTCGTTGGACGCACAAACGTCGGCAAATCAAGCCTCTGGAACCGCTTTACCGAAAGCGGTCATGCTTTGGTAAGTGAAGACGCACACACGACTCGCGATCGCAAGCATGGCATTGTCATTTGGCAAGGTCGTGAATTCACCTGTGTTGACACAGGCGGAATGGATACCGAACCAAACAACGTCGGCGACCAAATCAAAGAGCAGTCGCTTCACGCGATCAAAGACGCCGACCTCGTCTTGTTCGTCGTTGACGGCAAGAGCGGCCCCCTCCCCCAAGATCGCGAGCTCGCTGATTTCGTTCGCAAGCACCACAAAAAAGATATTTGGCTCCTCGTAAACAAAGTCGACACGATGAAGGACTTCGCTTCATCCACCGATCCGGGATTTTTCACGCTTCATCTGAATCAGATCCATCCGGTCAGTGCAAACACAGGATTAGGCGTTGGCGACTTGCTCGACCTCGTCGTCAAAGAACTTGATGCTCGCGGCGTTCCGCCACTCGACGCCAAGCGTGACGAGCGCCTTAAGATCGCGATCGTTGGCCGTCCCAATGTAGGCAAGTCGTCGCTCGTGAATGCGATCCTGGGTGAACAGCGTGTTATCGTCTCCCCTGTCGCACACACGACGCGCGAGCCACAAGACACAGAGCTCGAATTTAAAGGTCATCGCATCACGCTGATCGATACCGCCGGAATGCGTCGTAATGCATCCCTTCGTACCGATATCGAAGAAGCCGGCGTTCAGCGCAACATGGCCGCGATTGATGCCTGTGACGTCGCGTTCCTGGTGTTTGATGCGAGCGAAGACCCTACCGCCCAAGACCGCGCACTCGCCGGCTACCTGGCCGAGCGGGCAAAAGGCGTGATTCTTGTAGCCAACAAATGGGATTTAATTCCAGCCAAGGACACGCACACCTCAGAAAAATTTGAAGTGCTCGTGCGCTCGCTTTTCCCATTCTTGAATTGGGCTCCCATGATTTTCGTGAGCGCGCTCAAGAAGCAACGCATGGGCGCTCTCTTAGAAAACGCCCTCAAGATTCAGGAAGAACGTAAGCGTCACATCGATTACAACGCCATCAATCGCTTGTTGAAGGCGTGTATCAAGACCATGAAACCGCTGACTTCGTACGGACCAAAATCTCCACGTATTTACGATGTCGCCCAAGTTGATCATGAACCACCAACCTTCCTCATGACGGTTCATGGAGAAAAAGACAGCATCCATAACAATTGGTTGAAATTTTTCGAAAAGCGGTTGCGTGATAAGTTCCACTTCACAGGTACGCCAATCATTACGAAGGTACGTAACTTACCAGTCGCAAAATCTGATAAGGCGCGTAACGTCTTCGGCCCAGGCATGGAAGCCGTGGCTGGAAAGATTCGCGAGAAGAAAGTCTTGGTCAACCAGACACGTCGTCGTCAGAAGTATCAGTAGCCCATGTCCAAATATTTGATCGTTGGCTTAGGCAACCCTGGTCAAGAATACGCGCGCACGCGCCATAATTTAGGCTGGCTTGCCGTAGAAGCGCTCGCGAAGCGCTACCAATCGAGTTTTCGCGAAGAACGGAGCTTGCACACGTTACTCGCTGACATCCGGATCGACCAAACGCAAGCGCTGCTCTCTCTCCCAACAACTTACATGAATGAATCAGGGCGCGCTGTTCAAGCGATTGCCCAGTATTTTAAGATTCCGTTGACCCAAATTTTGATCGTCCAAGATGAATTGGATTTCCCCTTAGGAACATTTGCCTTCCGTGATGGAGGAAATGCCGGCGGACATAATGGCGTTGGATCGATCTACGAGCAAACCGGCACCATGCAATTTGCACGCCTGCGCATGGGCATTGGCCGCCCGCCTGCGCCACGTTCATCGAAAGACTATGTCTTGGAACGATTTAGCAGCGAAGAACAAGCGAAATATGAAGAACTTTTCAAACGAAGCTCAGACGCGATTGAGTGCTGGGCAAAAGACGGGTTGACACGAGCCATGAATCTATGGAACGGGGTTAAACATGACTCTGTCTCCGATTCAACGACTCCTCTGGGGAGCGATCGCTAGTTGTGAAGGCGTGGGCGCCGGCACCATCCGACGCTTGTTAGAGCAAAAGGCCACGGCAGAAGACGTATGGTATGGCTCGCGTGAACTCTACGCACGAGCTGGGTTAAGTGAACTCCTCCAGCAACGACTTCATACCTGGCGATTGCGCTTTCACTTGGAGAAATTTGAAGAACAACTGGTCACCGAAGGTATTCGGATTGTCGTGCCTAGCGATGAAGAGTATCCCATTCCGCTTACGACGATCTTTGACCCACCTCAAGTGTTGTTTGTGCGTGGAACGCTTCCACCAGCCGTGCCCTGCGTTGCCGTTGTTGGCACGCGCGCTCCAACGGACTACGGCGCGCAAGCACTCGAACGGTTGCTCGCACCCGTCGTAGATCAGGGCGTGCCCGTGATCTCAGGACTCGCTTGGGGAACTGATGGCAACGCGCATGCACTCGCGCTGGCTCATAAGGCGTATACATGCGCCGTACTCGGTTCCGGTGTAGATGCGCAAACGATTTATCCGGCGCACAATAGAGGCTTAGCCGAACGGATTCTCAAACAAGGCGGTGGGATCTTGTCCGAATCACCGCCCGGGCGAAAACCACGACCCGAATCGTTTCCGGTTCGAAACCGGATCATCGCTGGCATGGTACAAGCCGTAGTTGTAATAGAAGCAGCCACCGATAGCGGCACACTTATTACAGCCACCGCCGCGCTCGAAGCTGGACGAGAAGTGTTGGCGGTTCCTGGTTCAATTTGGTCGGATAAATCGGCGGGGACACACCAACTCATCCGCTGCGGGGCGCGCCTATGTGCGGACTCACGTGACATCTTCGATGCGCTTCATTTAGATCGGGTCGAAACCTGCACGCAGGCCCAACTCGACCTCCCGCTCAGCGGCGATGAACGCGCGCTCTACGAACAGCTTACCGCCCCGCAAACCGCTGACGAACTCACCCGTCTCATTGACTGGTCGATTGGACGAATCAACCAAGCCTTGAGTATGTTGGAGCTCAAACAATTGGTTGTTCGCCTCCCTAACCAAGCGTGGGGGCGTAGTTAAGCCACATTTGTCACACTCCACGCGCATCAGTACACTAGCCCCATCCCTATGCACCTCGTTATCGTCGAGTCCCCCACCAAAGCCAAAACGATCCGTAAATACCTGGGAAAAGACTATACCGTCTTGGCCTCAATGGGTCATATCCGCGATCTGCCAGCCTCATCTGCTGACGTTCCAGAAGCGTTGAAAAAAACACCGCAAGGCAAGCTTGGCGTTGATCCAGACACCTTTGAGCCACTCTATATCGTTTCCCCAACCAAAAAGAAAACGGTCACGGAATTAAAGGCCGCACTGAAAGAGGCGGAGGACGTCTATTTGGCAACTGATGAAGACCGTGAAGGAGAGAGCATTAGTTGGCACTTGTTAGAAGTCTTGAAACCAAAGGTTCCAGTGAAGCGGATGGTGTTCCACGAAATTACGAAGCCCGCTATTGA
Organism: uncultured Gammaproteobacteria bacterium; assembly: GCA_964415465.1. Taxonomy (GTDB): domain Bacteria; phylum Patescibacteriota; class Patescibacteriia; order 2-12-FULL-60-25; family 2-12-FULL-60-25; genus JAGOTP01. The sequence goes on along the minus strand of CAYQAL010000029.1, from coordinate 2,130 downwards.
GAAAGCTATTGCCCATCCACGCGAACTGGATGAACGCTTAGTGCGTGCTCAAGAAACGCGTCGTATTTTGGATCGCTTGGTGGGCTACACCGTTTCCCCTGTTCTCTGGAAGCGTATTGCGTACGGCTTGTCGGCTGGCCGCGTGCAATCGGTTGTCTTGAAAGCCATCGTTGATCGCGAGCGCGCGCGTATGCGCTTCAAGAAGGCAACCTATTGGGATGCCGTTGCAACGCTTGAATCAGAGAAGACGAACTTTGAAGCCAAGCTGGTTCGTGTGAAAGATGCGGTTGTCGCGAGTGGAAAACACTTCGATGAAAACACCGGTGAGCTCAACAAAACGTCGGGTGTCGTCGTTCTCGATGAAGCACAAGCAACAGCGATTGCAGAAGCTTGCAAAAAAGGAACGTGGACCGTGCGTGAAGTGCAGGAAAAGCAGACGACCCGCAAAGCGCCGGCGCCGTTCACGACCTCGACTCTCCAACAAGAAGCCAACCGCAAGCTTGGCCTCTCTTCAAAGGAAAGCATGTCGATCGCCCAGAAACTGTACGAACAGGGGCACATCACCTACATGCGTACCGATTCAACGGTCTTGTCGCAGGAAGCCGTTCAAAGCATCCGTTCGCGCATTCAGGATCGATTTGGGGCCGAGTTTGTCCCGGAGAGCCCTCGGAGCCATGCTTCGACTGCCAAAGGCGCTCAAGAGGCGCACGAAGCCATTCGTCCGAGCTTGTCGTTCACTCCTCCGAGCGAGCTCGATGTTCGTGGCGAAGAGCGGGAACTCTACGAACTCATTTGGATGCGTGCCATGGCAAGCCAAATGCCGGATGCCACACTCATGCAGTCGCAAATCACGATCGATGCGGCGGAAGGCGCCGTATTCCAAGCGAACGGCATGCGCATCGTGTCTCCTGGGTTCTTGCGCGCGTACGTGGAAGGCAAAGAAGATACCGATGAAGCGCTCACCGATCAGGAACGTCCTCTCCCAGCACTGAAAGAAGGGATGACACCACAGTGCGTAGCGGTTGATCCAAAGATCCACGAAACCAAACCACCTGGTCGCTATAGTGAAGCTGGCTTGGTTCAGTTCATGGAAAAAGAAGGCATCGGTCGTCCAAGTACCTATGCGGCAACCATCGCAACGCTCGTTGGACGAGTCTACGTAAAAAAAGTGAGCAGCGTCTTGGCCCCAACCTTTACTGGCTTCGCAGTCGTGCAATACCTCGAGCGCTCCTTCCCTGACCTCGTGCAAATCGCGTTCACCTCCAAGATGGAAGACGAGCTCGACCAAATCGCCACGGGGCACGCTGACTGGCTTGAATATCTGAAAGCCTTCTACCACGGACCAACCGGTCTTGCGCACAAAGTGGAAGAAGAAGGAACGCGCAAAGACGAAACGACAAATGCGCGTCACATTGAGATTCTGACAGCGCCCAACATGCGGTTCTTTATTGGACGCTTTGGTCCGTATCTTGAAGGGCTTCATCCAGAACACGGCACCCCAATCAAAGCCTCGATTGAAGCAGACATGTTGCCAGGGGATATCACTCCAGCCCGTTTACTTGAATTGCTTTCACATGCCCAACAAGGCCCAACCACGCTTGGTGTAGATGAAGCGAGCGGCAAGCAAATCTATCTTCGCACCGGAAGTTACGGTCCGTATCTTCAACTCGGCGAAGATCCAGAAGATCCAAAATCGAAAGACAAACCAAAGCGCATTTCGATCCCAAAGTCCGTTGCGATTGAAACGCTTAATCGTGAGCAAGCGCTTGGCCTCTTGTCACTGCCTCGCCTCCTTGGAACGCACCCGACGTCTGGCAAAGAGATTCGCGCTGGCTTAGGTCGTTTTGGCCCCTACGTCGTTCATGACGGCGATTTCCGCTCGCTTCAAGCGGAAGATGACGTCTTAACGGTTACGCTTGATCGCGCCCTCACCTTACTCGCCGAGCCCAAGAAAGGCCGTGGCGGACGTGCGAAGAGCACAGGTCGCAGCCTTGGAGCGTATCCAAACGGCAAAGGGGATATCACGGTCCACGACGGTCGCTACGGTGCCTATGTGAAATACGGCACAACCAACGCAACCATCCCAAAAACGATTGACCCAGAAAAAATCACGATCGAAGAAGCCGTAAA
>CAYQAL010000028.1:0-10746 GCA_964415465.1 uncultured Gammaproteobacteria bacterium | reverse complement strand
TGTGGCCATCGGTTCAGGAGCAAATCAACAAGCCACAGCCACCGACGTACACGGAACCAATCCCAACCGAGCCACTCCCATCTGAGCCAGTGCAGCTTCCACAAACGACCGATCCAGCAGTGCTTGAGTCACGACGGTTAGAAGATCGCTTGCGCCGTTTCGCGCAAGACTTTGCGTCGCGTGCGGGTACCTATTCGAATGCAGATGGATTTGCGGCGTTGCGCGAGGCCGGGCTCGAAGCGACGGCTGAAGTGCGTACTTACTTTGCTTCTGAACGAACACGCTTAACCGCAGAGCACGGACTTCGAGCTGGTTCGTGGGGGCAGACGACACGCGGTTTGGCGTCGAAAATCACCTCGCCAACCCCGATTCGCGATCAACAGGTGGTGACAGTTGAAGTGGATGCGCAAGTCATCACAGAAGCCGGTACAGATAATCCGGTGACCAGTTATCGAAAAGCGCTGCTCACCTTACGTCGAACCGGAGATACTTGGCTTGTGTCCAAGATCGAGTGGCTTGAGTCATGAAGCTCGCGGAGCTTGTCTTAGACGGAGTCTTTCCGCCTACGTGCATTGGCTGTTCTGGAGAAGGGGACTGGCTCTGTTTGGGCTGCGTGAAGACGGTTTCATTGGTAGAAGATGCGTTCACTCCGACGGAATCTCCCGTGAAGCGAATTTTGGCGATCTCATCGTATCAAGATCCACTCGTAGGCGGCTTGATTCGTTCTTTGAAGTATCAGCGAGCGGTGTGTCTGGAAGACGAAGCGTTGCGAGCGGTTCTGCAACGGTTTGCCTCAGAAATTGATTTTTTATCCGCACTCCAGGCCTCGCCGACGATGATCGTGCCTCTCGCGATGGATCCAGAACGCGAACGCGTACGTGGAATCGATCATGCGCTCCATATTGCCCGCCTCATTCAGTCGGTGCTGTTTCCAGAGATTCCCGTTGTTCAAGCGTTGGTTCGGACAAAAACCGTGCGTCCCAATGCCACGTTAGGCTCGCTAGAAGAGCGGAAGGCTAATGTTCAAGATGTGTTTGCGTGTCCTGTAGATGTCTCGGGTCAATCGATCTTGCTGGTTGATGATGTTTACACAACTGGAGCGACGATGACGGAGGCAGCAACGCTTCTAGAGGGACGTGGAGCGGCGCTTGTGCAAGGCTGTGTGTTGGCACGCAGCGGGCCGGCTTCGGGATAGGTGTTTGACGGGAGATGGGTATGGTATACTCAGACCGTTACTCGGCTCATTCGCTTTTCTATGATCTCTTTTGTAAAAAGACCTCTTTTCTTGTTAGCCCTCCTCGCGTGTTCGCTGGGATTCTTGTTCGGAGCGCGCGCCGTGTCGGCTGCAACGTCGACTGTCTGTGCTTCTGGGTGTGACTACACCACATTGGGTGGCTCGAGCGGAGCCTTGTTCAACGTAGGTACGGGCGATGTTATCGCAGTTGAGCCGACGTACACTTCGACGACCGAACCCGTGTTTCCCCTCATGATGATGAATCCAGGGATAACGCTCGATTGTCAAAATAACCCAACCTGGGTTGGATCAACAAGTACTGATTACTCAACTCCAGACAACAACACGTTTTACTTGTCTAGTACCTCGACGATTCGCAACTGTTCGTTTGGGAATATCAATATAGTAACGGGCTCCTATGTTTCAGGGGTCGAAATTCGAGGAAATACCTTTCATTCAGAAGCGGCTTCAAGTACCATTTCTTTTAATAATGGGGCGGCTTTGTTCACTATCGAAGACAACACGAATATCGGTGCCTTTTCTATTAGTGGGTCTACAACATCCTCTAATGGAGTGATCCGTTCAAATAGTTTCTACTACCAGCAACGATCATCAATGCAGTTTGGCGCGTTCGTATTAGGTAATAAAGTGCGAGATTTGGCGGTAACTGGAAACACCTTTTCTTTCTACGCTCCGGTTGCTGGGGAGAGTAGTGGGGCGCCAATTGTCCTAACGGGTGATCAGGTGTTTTTTGCAACGAATACACTTCGTTTTGTGGAACCACAGTCGTCGAATGCGTCGATCGGATTGACGGCTAAGCCGGGGGATGGCGGGTTCTTATATATTGGTGGGAACTATATTACAACGCCAGCTACCACGACCTGTAACGGTATTCAGGCGTATCCAAATGAGTCTGCAACTCCCGTAGGATCGTTGACGCTGGTTCATAATACGATTCACTTGGCGTCGACCTGTGCCCCAAGTTTTTACGCAGGTGGAACAAGCGGTATTGTGGTGAGTGACAACATGACCCCAGGCGCTGACTTAGATATTCTTGTGGCGTATAACGCGGTGTATAACGCCGGTTCGATGGTTGGAGGTGGAGGTGGAGGTGGAGGTGGAGGCGACGGTTATTTGGTAGGATTTTTTTATGATGCGAAAGGAGCGGGAAGTGTGTTCAGAGTGACGGAAGATTACAATGGATTCTACCGCTTCTTGGAGAATGTAAAAGAAGGAAGTACCGAGGTTTCAATCGGGACGCATAGCCGTACGAACGATCCACTCCTTCGTATCGCCAACCTGTCTTCAGCTGATGATCTGGATGTAGTCCCTTTCAGCAGTTATCTTGACGTTGATGGAACTCGAGATATTGGAGCTACGAATGCAGCTCGTCGATCAACAGTGGTTATCGACTCTGTATCTCCGACGGTGGATTATTCCTCGGTTGACGCGACTTCTACGTCGATCATCAATTCCTTTATTCGTACGGGTGACACGGTGACCTTGGCGGCCGGAGCGTACGATTCATTTTCTGTGTCGTCGACCGACGCGACAAATGATGTAACAATAACTGGAGCTGGAAACTCAACAATCATTACCTCGACCGGAGGAGACGGTATCTATTTACGTGGGGTCACAACCTCTACCTTGAGTTCGCTACGAGTCATGGGAGCGACCGTTGGAGCAAGTACGTACAGTACGACGAAATTGCTCTTTTCCTACTCAGGGAACGACTATAACGATTCACAGGGAGTTGGCTTTGATGACCCAGATATGATGGCCTATTATGCGGCTCCCGGCTGTGAAATCGAAGCTACACCAATCGACGGATTGGATATCAGCTCGCTCACCTCTGGCGGAACTGTACCTTTCAACGTCGCCTTGGGAGATGTGGGTGGTGCAAAGATCACGATTTTAGTTCCAGGCGATCTCATCACAAGTGGTGCGGACCTCGAAACGGATTGTGGTGGGATGGTCAGTGTTGATCAGTTTATTACGGGTGTGTTTGTTCCATCAGCAGGTGAGTATACCTATGATGCGGCAGCCGTGGCATCCGCTGGGGCGTCTCTTCTTGGAGGGTTGTCTTATCCAGCGATTACGCGTGAATCGCAAGTGTACGCTGGAATCCGCTTGGTTAACGCCTCGGGTTGGACGATCGATCAAGTAACATCCACGAACAATGCGGTCGGTGTCTGGTTCGAAGGGACGACTGTCAGCTCCACGGTTCGAGATAGCGTAATTGTTGATAGCGACGAGTACGATGTGCGTACTTCTGTGTTCGGACGTAACTATTTGGATAACACGTTGTTTGATCGAACGAGTGCACGTATTGATATGCCGATGGGTGATCTTCTTGTGAAGTTCCGCATGCGCGCATTGGTGACGGAAGCGGACGGAGGAGATCCAATCGTTGGCGTGTATGTCACATCTACTGACGATTTGGGAACCGCTACTTCAGCGGGTCCGACGGTAGCGGGTGGCTATACGAACTACATTCGAGTGCCAGCATATCGGATTAGCGCAGGAAGCTCCGAGGTAACGAATGGCGGCTACAACCCCTATGTACTATCTGCAGAAGGAGATGGGTTTGCTGCTTCTTCAACGTCTGCGTTCAACTTAGTCCAACCAGACCAAACGGTGTCCATCGCTATGGTTGTGGCGACAACGCCAACAATCCCAGCAGCTCCAACGACGGTTGCGGTGGGTTCGCTAACAGCTACAACGGCAGCTGTCACGTGGGTAGACGTCGCGACTGATGAAGATACCTACCACTACGATTACATCGACGAATCGATCGGGGAGACCTTCCCAAGCGGGAACGAAACGTCTGTTGCGGCAGACACGACGAGTGCGTCGCTCACCGGCCTTCTGCCGAACCGTCAATATCGGTTCCGTGTCTGGGCGAGTAACATAGCCGGAAATTCGACGCATGCAACCTCTTCAGTGTTTTACACCTTAGCCACTCAATCAGTTGCGCCTACCGTAAGCACGCTTTCTCGCACGACGGCATCGCTTTCGATTCCGGCTGATGGCAACTCAACTTCAACGGAGTACGCCATCTATAATTCAACAGTCGGTTCGTATGTGAATAGCGCAGGGATCGCCTCAGCGACGCCGTCCTGGCAGACGACTACGACCTGGGGGACGCTCACCATCTCCGGCTTAACGTGCGGAACGAGCTACTCCTTCGTGACGATTGCACGTAACTTGATCGAAATACCGGCAGCTACATCAACAGCTACCGGAATGACGACAAGCGCTTGTGCGACAAGCGGTGGTGGAGGCGGTGGGGGTGGCGGTGCGATCAGTGGTGGAAATGGTGGTGGCCCCATCCTCGTTACCTTCAATCCGGTTCCTCCAACAACAACGCTTCCGGTCTCAAGTCCGGCCCCTATTCCTACTCCAGTAGAACCAACTCCAGCTCCAGCGCCAACACCTGTTCCTCAGCCTGAACCAACTCCAGCCCCAGCTCCCACCGTTCAGTCCTTCGTTGAGCAGGGAACCAATCCAGCAAGTCGTGCGCTTGGGACCGGTGAGCGACAAGCCATTCTCCGCGATCTTCAAGAAGTCTTAGGTCGTTCAGCGAACCAGATCCCTGTCGGAGACCTTGAGCGGGTCGCGAACGGTCAGATTCCACTCACGCGTAACTTGGCCTACGAACGTTCGATGGTGCCACGCGCGTTAGCTACGTTCCGCACCATCTACGGCCATGCTCCAAACTTCCAGAACGCCGAAGAGAACTTGGCCTGGAACACGCTGATGTATCGCATCCGCTTCACGCGCAATCTGGCGGCTGAACGAGAAGGAATCGCCCAGTTCCGCCGTACCTTCCGCACCACGCCACAGAGTCCGTTCCAGTGGTCGGTCGTCCGTGTGCTCGGGTACGTTCGCTAGAGAGATAAAAACGAAACACCCGTTCAGCTTCGCGGCTGAGCGGGTGTTTTTGCGTCTTCGATCTTCTGTTTGATGAAGTGGAAGAGTTTATGATCCTTCGTGAAGAGCCAGACCGACAAATCGTGAATCGCGTAGGTGATGAAGAACGCGGCAAAGACATCGATCGAGTAGTGTACGTGGCCAAGTAAGACAATGGCTCCAAAAAAGCAGGCGGTAGCCAAAAAGAGATACCGCAGCAAGCGATCTTGCCAGAAAATCAATGAAAGTAAGAACGGGAATCCTGTATGACCTGAAAAAAACAAGTCGTTCCCTGAGCTAAAAAATTGTGTAACGGTTCCAAACTGCTGGATATAGCCGGCTGCTCCTTGGGGGAGAGGAATGGAGAGGTGGGTTAAAATAATGAAAAAGGAACGAATGAAGATGAAAAGGCCTATGCTCTTGAGCATGAAAGGGAGGCGTTGCGGGCGATAGAAGGCTAAGAAAATAGAAAAGAGAATGAGCAGAAGTGCTCCCTCGACGTATAAAAAGGTAATGTTGAAAACAGGAATCAGATCAAGGATCAAGTCATTTACAACCAATGCCTCTTTCTGGCTCGCATAGATATTTGCGCCAATATTTGCGCCAATGCCGATGAGAAACACGCCTACGCCAAGCAAAAGCTGCTTGTAAAAGGCTTCGTGTAGGTGAGCCATGCGATAGGCTTCGCGAATTCGGTCAAAAAATCCCATATACTCTCTATAGATACGGCCACATCGGAGGAATTGGTGCAAGCGAATAGATAGGGTACTATATTTGCCTCTAGTTGCTTTTCAGCTTTATGCTAACAGAGTTGTATATGGAACAGTCTATCTACCGTCCCACTTCTGAACTGATCGCCCACTTCGTTTGCACATTATTTACCTTCGTGGGCATCGGTTTAATGGCGAGCAGCGTCATCAAATATCCTACAGATCCGTCTAAATTTCTGATTCTTGGCACCACCGGAGCTCTGATCTTCTTCCTCTCCTCTTTGGCAGAAGAGTTCATTGTCTCCCGTCAGAAGCTGTTTCGGCATGGGATCTGGAAGCGTGTCTTCGGCACCTTCATTTTTTCTGCTGGTATCGCTATGATTAGCGCTTCGATCCAAGATTTCGAACATATTCCGCATCGCACGGTGTTAACCGTTCCACTGGCGATTGTAGCCGCAACAACCGGTTTTCTCTTGAAGCGCATCGACGAGCATGACCCGAAATGCCTAGCGCAGCTCGTTCTATTTGGAGTCGTCGTTTCCGTCTGTGCCTGGGGCCTTGTCTACGGATTGATTTATTTTCGTTAATGGTGAGATGTATTTGTAGACAGCATTCTGATGTCTTCTACGATCTCTGGAAAGGTAGACCCATTGAAATGACCGCGGTCCAAGAAACGACGGAGAATTGCTTGGGGTAAAACGCGCTGATACTCGTTCACGTTTGAATAAGGGACGACAACGTCATCTTCGCTCTGATAGAGCAAGATTTTCTCTGCCTGCTGTGCAAATAACGTAAACCGATCTCCTAGGACAAAGTCTGCCAAGGGATGATGGGTTGGTGTGTTAAAGGGGGCTGCCACGAGTAACGTGCCCAGGATCTTCTTTGGAAACAGCTCTTCCGACAAGTATTTCGCCAAGAAGATTCCACCTAACGAATGACCGATTAATAAGACCTCAGCATTCATCAGTGGAATCAGTTTCTCAAAGTAGATCTTCCATTCAAGGTATTTTGCATTTTGTTTGTTCGGCATGTGCGGTGCATAGACCTCGAATTCGCTCCCAAGACATGTTTCTAACGACATCTTCCAGTCACTCGATCTAAGTCGTTCGAGTGTTATGTCGGACTTGGCTTTGAGTGCCGCAAGATAGTCTTCGTACCGCTCAAACGCATTCCCACCGTGAATCACCCAGACCTGTTGTTTCATAGCTTATGGTTTCTTCTTGGCTAAATTCTCTTTTACACGAAAAGAGTATAGCAAATCAGATGCTACCGTATTCAAGGTAAGTGTTTTATACTAGACCAGGCTATTTTTATTGAGCAAGCGCTATGTCTTTTGAAAATCGACCTTCTTCGCCTCAGCCTGTTCGTCCAGATGCACACGCAGTGCATCGTGAGCTCTCGGCGGAAATGGGTTCCACCAAGGTCGACCTCATGGCCTCGTTTCATGCGGATCGATTAATGGAGGCTGCGCGTGAGGCGCTTGGTCGAGTTTCGCCAGATGAACAAGAAGCAGAAAAACGCTGGAACGCATTTTTTGAAACAGAAGGCCGGTCCACTCAGGAATTCTCTACGCTCGTCGACGACATGCGTACGGCTATGGCGACGCGTGTCACGCCCAAAGGAGAGCGTCGGGTTCGTCAGATCAATTTAGAAGACGCTGGTTGGAAAGAAAAGGCGAGTCATTGGAAAGGGACCGTAAAAGAGGACTTAGGAAAGCTTGGAATACCAGAAGGAGATCAAAAAGAAGCGGTGGCAGAAGTCGACCCGCTCTTAGAAGCATCTGCTGCGACGATCACCGCTTATGCTATTTTGGATGAAATCCGCAGTTTCGAGAAAGCGCATGCGGCTGAATTAAAGCGGCCTGATCGGTATCGTGAAATCGCTCATCAGCTTGAGTGGTTTTTAGCTCAGGAGTTTGGTTGTTCGGCTGATGATGCTGCACGACTCGTACGCTTTGCGCTTCCCGAACCAAATCGTGAAGGGACCCCAACGGTTCAAGAGGTGGTCGGCGTTATGCGTAAGGTATGGGCGAAGTATGGAGCAAAGTCTGTTCGTACATCTGCCCTTCGTTATGCTCTTGGGAATCTTGTGATTGAACAGGGGCGAAGTATTGATCGACAGGGCAAAGACTTCTACTTGAAAGATGGCCGATTTGAATTCGATCGCTTCCTTCTTATGCTAGGGATTCAAGAAGCGGGAAATATCTCTCGCGAGCTTGATCATGATACGAGTCAGAAATTGAGACAGGAGGTGAGATCAAAATTAAATGAGCGGTTAGTGAATGCCATCTTTTTCCGACGTTGGGAATTCGCTCCGGCAGCGACAGATACCGAGATGATTAATGCCGTTAAGCGAGGTACGGATGCGATCCTTTGGTTCTTAACGGATGGGGTAGCTGACCTGTTGCCGCTCGCTCAGTCGGCCGTTTTATCTGTGTATGAACTCACGAGAATGCATCCGGCGATGGCATTAACTGCTATTTCAGGTGTAGCGGCAGCTCGTTATGCGGAGCGTGTGATGCAAGCACGGGAACGGGAAGAAAAAGAGGAAGAAGATGCAGAGCAGAAAAAGCTTGCCCGAGAAACGCGTGCCTATCGTCAAGAGGCAGAGACGCTTAAAGTCTCTTCTAACGCAGCCGATATGTCTGGTCGAGTCTTGGCTAGCATGAACGCTTCCGCGAAAGGTGAAGGTCACCATTGGAAAGCGAATATCGTTGAATCAATGAAACATCGTTTGCCGAGAACCGCGGTTGGGATTGCTATTGGAGCGGTTGGTCAGTTTTTGCAAAGCAGAGCCGGTATGAAAGGGGAAGAAGTGGTTCGGCAAATCGATGCGGTCAAAACGGTTATGTCTCCAGTCGGGAGGGTTACGAGCTTTTTTGAAGGAAGGGTTCGTGACCACATAGATAGTATTCGCAAAATGGACACGCTTATTGGTTCAGATGAAGAAGTCTTTGACACACCGGATGGACCACTTGAACAGGCGCGTCTTCCGTTCAGCGCATTACCTTCACGTGATATTTCGTTAGAGAATATTTGGTTCCGCGATGTTCTGAAAGGCGCAACAGAGACTATCAAGGGTGGATCATTTACACTCTTAGTAGGTAAATCTGGCTCGGGAAAGTCTACGATTTTGCGACAAATCGCTGATATTTTGCCTGTCCAATATGGCGAAGTGAAAATCGGCGGTGAACCAATCGCGAATGTAAAGAAATATGGACCAGATTCGTTGTATGCGGCCATGGCCTATGCAAACCAGCAGCCTCATGCCTTTCCAGAGCGAACAGTGCGTGAGAATATTTGTTTTTGGATCCCTCATCTTGAACGAAGCGATGCGGAAATCGTTGAATTATTGAATCAGCTCGGTCTAGAGCGGTTCGCGACGCGTCTCGATAAAAAGTTGGGCTACACCTCAGGGGGTGAAACATTACGCATCGGATTGGCACGAGCCTTGATTAAGCGCCCAGAGATCCTTCTCTTAGATGAGCCGACGGCAAGTCTCGATCCGGAGACGGCGGACGAAGCTTGGGAATTGCTTGAACGGATGCATCAACAAAATCCTGGGATGACGATTATCTGTGTCACCCATAACAAAGAAATGATCACCAAATTCAGCGCAGACACGTCAGGTCAGCGGCAGGTGATTAAGATGGGAGAGATTCAGAAGCGATAAATTTCAATTCTATGCTTGTTTCATCTGTTGAGCATACCAATCAACTCCTTCGGTCACTCGAACTGACAGAGCAGGATCTACACGCAAACAAGCAAGGTCGTCTGAGCGAGCGGCAATTCTCTCGGTTGCAGAGAGAGTCGAAGCAGTTTCGAGTTGCTGGTATCGTCGCAATCGCGTTCCTTCTTGTTTTTTACAGTGTGTTGGTTTTTTCTGAGAGAAACGCCCTCGCGACTCAGATGACGGAACTGATCATATTTTCTCTCTTCACTGCGGCTTGTATAGTCCTGTGTATCTGGGGAATCGCTGAAACCTTTAAGACAGTTCGTGAACTGCCTTTTGCTCATGTCTTAACAGAGGAAGGAGCAGCCGTTTTAGAAGTGCATGCTGGATACAGACGTCACGGTAGAGATATGCATGCGCGTTTTTTGCTCAATGGCCAACAAATTGCCCTTCCACGACAAACCGTTTTACTGCTCGTGCGTGGGCTTCGCTACCGGATCTACAAGTACAAAGACGCGGCTATCGCGATTGAAGCCTTAGAAGGGGCGACGAATGAGCAGCTCCAATCGACGTCTGTCGAGTATCGCCAAAAGCATGTAGCTCATACGCGCTATGTGTTCATGCTCTTCGGTCTGATGGCGATCCCCGTCATTCTCACCTTTATTCTGGAGTTGATCTCCAGCATCACGAGATAGAAAGGGTGTATCGCTTTTCCTAGACGTTTGAATTGAATTCTACCGTCCACTCAATCCCAAACTTGTCTCTAAACATGGCAAAGTAGGAACCCCATGGACTGTCAGACGGAGGCATTTCAATTTCTCCGCCTTCTGAAAGGCCTTTGAAAACCTGGTCCGCTTCTTCGCGGCTGTCTACGTTAACGGCTATTTTGGAGCGGTTTTCCTGCTCGTTTACTCGCCCCAGACTTTCAGGAATGTCATTGGCAATTAACACATTGTTCCCAATTGGTAACACAATGCGCATGATTTTATTTGCTTCTTTTTCCGGTACCGGAAATTCGGCACTGGCGATGTCTTTGAAGCGAACAATCGTTCCGAACGCTCCACCGAATACTGATTTATAAAAGGTGAACGCTTCTTCCGCATTTCCGTTGAAGTTTATGTACGGATTGATCGTTGGCATAGACGTGTAATGGTAATCGAGCGAAACACAGCACGTCAATGATAAAACCGCCCTTACGGACGGTTTTATTCATGGCGG
>CAYQAL010000027.1:8205-10781 GCA_964415465.1 uncultured Gammaproteobacteria bacterium | reverse complement strand
TAATACAAAACACGCCCGAACCTGTTGTAACACCTGAAGGCTCGTGGCGTGTCGTGACTGCACCTGGAATTTTGTTTCGTACTCGTACTCTGTCCGTTCTTTCGTGAAGTGATGAGCGCGCACTCGTTCCAGATCCCGTCGAGGAAGTCGTGGCTGGAGGGTGGGTCTCATAGAGAGAAGAGGTGAAGAGTAATGGGTTGGTGGTTATAACATGGGTTCAGAAAAAGGACTAGCCTGATATGCAAAACCCCACCAAATTGGTGGGGTTTTGCTGGAGCTTTGATTAGCGGATGTAGGCCAGTGGGTTTACGCGCTTACCGTTCACGATGACTTCGTAGTGCAAGTGCGTACCGGTTGAACGACCAGTCGTTCCAACCATCCCGATCACTTGTCCGCGCTTCACGGTTTCACCGACTTTCACGAACAGTTTGGAGTGGTGGGCGTAGCGGGTCTTGATGCCGTTTTCATGGTTAATGACGATCATGAGACCGTATCCACTATTGTTCCAGCCAGCCGCTTCGACGACACCATCGGCAGATGCATACGTCGCATTCGCGTAGTCACCATCGATGTCGATACCCGTGTGAGACCACGTGTTCCAGTACTGGTTGATGACGCGGAGGTCCGTTGGCCAGAGGAGCTTGGTCGTCGACTTAACGGCCGTTTCTGTCTTGTCCTCTGGTTTTGCACGAACATCTGCTTCACCGACGCGAAGTTCTTGGTAGACGTCGACGGCCTTATTCTTGATCTTTGAGATCGGGATATCGGCACGGACCGGGCTACTCGCAGCGGTTGTACGCGTGCTGGCGGGTGAGCTAACCGCAACGGTTGTTGTGATTGGGGAGGCGCCCGGAATCAAAATTTCTTGACCGGGGGTAAGCGTTTGGAGATTGCCATTTGTTCGTGTGATGGCGGTGATCTCAACTTTATAGAGTTTGGCTAACTGTCCAAGTGTTTCTCCACGCTTCACGGTGTGGAAGACACCAGATGTGGCCGGGATACGGAGCGTATCACCTGGTTTGATGGCTGCGCTTCGGGACAAGTTATTCGCCCAGATGATGGTTCCGACGTTCACCCCAAAGCGACGAGCGATGGTAGCGACCGTGTCACCCGACTGAACCGTGTAATTCTCTGTCTGAGTACGGGTAGCAACGACGGTATCGATTGGATCTTCTGGAAGAGGTTCGATCTGTGGGAAATCGCCATGGGGCATCAGGGCGACGCTGCCAGGGATGGTGAGGTCGGCGACAATGTCCGTGTCGTAGCCGTAGTCGATGTCGGGCAGAGCCTGAATTGTGTCGGCGCCGAGATAGCTGGTTTTGCCCTGAGCCGGCTCAATGTAGAAGGTTTCCTCGATGCTTTCGTCCTGGCCTTGCGTAACAAGCGTGTAGAGCAAGCTGTTTTGAGCGCTGTCAGAGGCAGAAGCGCTGGGCGTTGTAAGCTGCGAGCCAATTGTCGCAATCGAGACGATCAAGAGGGCTGCATGGAAGATGTAGCGATTGGTAAACAAAAAGAAAAACAAACCACGTGCCGAAACGATGACACGTTCTAAGCGGATATTGAGCAGCACGAAGGCTGTATAGATCGGCAAAAGAACAAACCGCACGACTCCACGGCTAAGGAAGCGCAAGGCGATTCCAACAGGGCGGAGAACGGGGCGAAGCCCTTTCCAAACGAAGCGGAAGCCACGAATGAGGGCGAGTATGGCGCTGGCGAGAACGAGTTGTAGACGATGGTTGGTAGGAATAGAGACCTCTAGAAATCACTGAGTCGCGTTCCCATGAAAAGCAGCCGAGACAGGGAACAGGCGATCAGGATTGTTTAGACGGCGGTTGGACTCGGTAACAACGATAAGTGGAGATAGGATACGCGTTTAGGTCAAATTCGTCAATGGATAAGTGCCATTTTTTGGCTCAGTTAAGCGGCTTTTAGCAGACAGGTTAAACGAAAGACCGGTATTGAAGGGCTTCTGCTACGTGCTCGCCCCCGATCTGATCGCTGGCTCGTAAGTCCGCGATCGTTTGAGAGACTTTAAGTAAACGAAAGTACGCTCGTGCTGATAAACGGAAACGTTGGATCGCCTGACGAAGAATTCGTTCAGCTTCTAGGGTTGGATGAAGCAGTCGAGTCACGAGTTCGCTCGTCATTTGAGCATTTGTCGTACAGCTCGTCTTCGTAAGACGGGCGAGTTGTCGTTCGCGCGCCTGCTGTACGCGTTTTTGAATAGTTCGACTGTCTTCGCCGTTTGGGAGTTGCGTGAGTGCGTTCAGCTCGACTCTTGGGACTTCGATATACAGGTCAATGCGATCGAGTAATGGCCCACTGATGCGTTGGCGGTAGTGTTCGTATTGGATCTGGCTGCAAACGCAGTTCCGCTCTTTATCCGAACGGTACCCACAAGGGCAGGGATTCATGGCAGCAAGGAGCGAGAACTGTGCTGGATACTGAACAGAGCTTTGGGCCCGGCTGATTGAGATACATCCATCTTCAATCGGTTGGCGTAGACATTCTAATGTGGTTCGTGAGAACTCAGGCAGTTCATCTAGAAAGAGGACGCCATGATGCGCGAGCGAAAC
>CAYQAL010000027.1:2812-8105 GCA_964415465.1 uncultured Gammaproteobacteria bacterium | reverse complement strand
ATCTCAAGGACGCGCCGCGCTTGCTCTTGTCCGCGAATCGAGGCGAAGTCGACCCCACTGTTTGAGAGTTGAAGCGATGGGGTTGGTGAAGTATGTGGAACTTCGGATAAGACGGTCTCTCCTAGAAGTGCTTGTTGGACTTCTGTTAGTGAATGCGCTTGAAAAACGCGGAGTCCTCGAATGAGCGCTGCTTCTTTTGCGTTGTCTGCTGGCACAATGAGCTCTTCGATACCTAACTCTTTTGCTAGTAATGCAACGGAGATCATGCCTTGAATAGGCCGAAGTGATCCGTCTAGCGCAAGTTCACCTACGTACAGCTGAGAGGGATGTGTTAGCTCGAGTTGACCATCCGCTGCTAAAATTGCGAGAGCGATGGGTAGATCGAAACCCGATCCAATCTTACGAACATGCGCAGGGGCAAGATTCACGGTCACGCGGGTTCGCGGAAAGGGGGTCTGACTATTTTTCACCGCGCTTCGAATGCGTTCTTTTGCTTCTTGAATCGCTGTGTCGGGTAATCCAACGATAAAAAAGTTCGGTAGACCAGACGAGATGTCCGCCTCTACTTCAACCATGTGTGCTTCAAGTCCTAAGATCGAAGCTGTCTTAATGCGTGAAGGCATACTCTACCCCGTTCCATGGATAGAGACGTCTGTCTAGTGGGTAACGCGTTTGTTGGTGCTTAGAGCTCCAATTAAGCCAACGAGTACACCGATATCCGCCAGGTTGATGGCCGAACGGAACCAGAGAAGCAGCCAATCACGCACAAAGCCGAGCGTGGCGCGATCAATCGCATTTCCAATAGCGCCACCCAGCAAGATACCGAGACAGAGAGTGAATACGAATGATGAATCCCGTTGTTTACGAATGATGATCCAAAGAATAGCAATGCACGCAACGAGCGTAATGCCCAAAATGAGCCACTGAGGGATCGGTAGATTGAAGGCAATTCCAAAATTTCGATGCTCAATCGATTGTATCCAGCCATCTAGAAAGAAGAACGATCGACTGGTCCCAAAAAACAAATGCTTCGTGTACTGATCGATCGCTACGATGCCAAAACAACCGACACAGGTCGCAAGCAGCGTACGAACGGACGTGCTCATTAGATTAGAGCTCTTGCGTCAACAATTTTTTGCAGCTTACGCAGGACGAAGAATGTGGACGGGCTTCTAAACGCTTCAAATCGATGTCTTTGTGACAGTACTTGCAGGTGCCGTACGTGCCTTTGGCAATTGATTCGAGTGCTTTTGTAACGTCACGGAGCTGAGTCTCTAGTTCACCGACGAGTGAGAGCTCGTCAGCGTACATCGAAATTTCCTCAGCGTTATCATCCTCGGACGTGCTACCCATTTCAGGATAAACGGCGCTAAAAGAATTGCTGTTCTTGCCGTCTTTCTCGGCGATATCAGTCAAATCAGCCTCGAGCGAGGTCTTCATCTGCTCGAGCTTCTGTTTGAGTTGGGCGATGAGTTCGGGGCTAAGCATATATCTAGAGTATTCTACGATTTCTAGACGAAATCAGCAAGCTATACGATCTGAAGTAAGAAGTACTGGAAAAATGATCTGTATCTCGTAACAAAAATATCTAAAACAGAAAGGGCCGCGTCTCGTGCCCTTCCGATAATGGAAAAGGTGGCGAGTACGCGGCTCTGTGTGCCGCACGTGAAGTGAACCTGTGAGGGTTCGATGGTTGAGTCGACAAGGAGCTTGGCCAATGAAGGCCGAAGCGCGAGCTGCTAGGTCCCAATGAAGGGATAGTTCCTACAACGGCTGATGCCAGAAGTGGGAGAGCTCAAGCGCTAAAAGCTGCCTAAGAGTCGAAAACCATATATCCACGCGCAAAGCGCAGTGTAGTAGCAAGCGTACAGACCGGACCTCCGGCAACAAGGCGTATTTCCCGAAGGAAACTTCACGGAGCGCGGTGAAGCGCTCAAGCGTGTGCCCGATGCCTAGAAAACTAAAGTTTATTTTGGGTTTTGTGGACCCAATGGGGAAGTCGTGATGACCAGCTCCACTGGGGAGAGGTCAGTCTGGGCTCATCGCCGAACGTCAACGCGGGTGCGGACATCCGGCAGTTAACCACTTGCTTGGAAGGTGCGGCTACGTCGAGTGACGCTGCCACGCTCATTTCTAGTCTCCAGGCGCGTGAAGAAGAGAAACGAGCGTAACAACATGCACTTTTCGACGAAGGTACAAAAGATACGAACAGTCTAACAAAGAACCGACAATGAACATGACTCACCAAAGAGCAACAAAGGAGCAAAGAAGAAAAAGAGCAAAACCGACAACGCACACAAATGAAAGCATCTTAGATTGTCGCCACGGGTGTGGCCCTGTTCCTATCGAACCAAACGCGCACAAGACGATCGGAAGATCGTGTGAAAGAACAGATGTGGAAAGGAGCTTCTGTCCCGAATGGAGAAACCACTCAAGAGACATCCTTAGTATACCGTGCAGCCTTTGGCGGATCCAATGGCCGTGTGGATAAGCCGTTTTTTCTCTTTATTAGAGCTTTTTTCTATGACGAACTAAAGTTATCAACACATATGTGGATAACCAAGTTATTCGCTTTCAAGACAAATCGTTAGTGACCGTTCGTTACGCCACACTTGGATAGCGTTGGTCGGGAGCCATTCACTCAACCGTGAGTCGGCTGGCATGAGTCGGCTAAGAAGCCCTGGTGAGAAGCGAGCGATCCAGGTCCCTCGGCTGCAAGCGGCTGCTTCCAAAGAGGGCTGTTTCCCTACGGTGAGCCAGTCAAAACGAGTTTGGTCGGGCACTACCTCTTCTGTAGAGGAGGGGACGAAGAGCTCTACGGCCGCTGTTCCATCTGGAAGGGTAAGGACGCGTCTTTTTTCACTTTGATCTAAGGTGGTTTGGAGAGCGGCGCGTTCAGTACTGGAAAGCGGTTCTCGGAAACTAAGAGCGACCTGGTCCAACGTTGAACTCGTTAAGTTGATGCTTAAAGAGGCAGGAGTCTGTGTAAGCGCAGTTAACGTCGTCGCGAGTGGCGCTAGTGGAAGCTCGCCTAAGAGACCTTCAATATTGTTTAGGTTGCTAAGGGCGGAAAGGTGGAGACTGAGATCGGTTTGGAGAGGGCGTGAAGAGGACTGATTATCACCTTTCAGTTCATCGTTTGAGGTGAGCGCGGGCAGTGTATCGGTTAACGTCAGCTGTTTTTCATCCAAAGAAAAGACAATACGGTTTGAGGAGGAGCTGTTTGGAAAAAAAGGAGAAGCGTCGGCCCAGCCCTCGAGGGAGCTGTTGCTAAATAGATGGTCAAAGAAGGCTTCTCGATAGACGAAGGTCGTATTCGTTTCTGGTTCTGAATGCGAAAGAGAGGTCTGTGGGCTCTCACCGATTTGTCTTATGAGACCACGGGTTTGAGTTGGTAGATCAATGCTCTTTGGTACTGCCCAGCGTGGACCAATGACGAAAGCGCGAGTGTTGGCTCGTGATCCTGTCAATCCAAACACTACTGGCCAATCGCTCTCCGAACGAAGTGATCGCTGCCATTCGATGGGCAGCGTCGTTCTCTGTTCAGATGTTAGTAACCGGTTGGCAGTGGTTGGAGAGACGGTGACAAGAAAGACGGTTTTTTCTGGAAGAATGAAACTTACTGAGCACAGCAGGGTAAAAATGATCAGGCTTAAAAGAAGGGCGAGTCCAGCGCCAATTCCAATCAGCCAACGACGATTAAATCGCGGACCTGTGCCCATCGCGAGGAGCGGACTCACCGGCGGGGACTGAATGTCGAACCCGTCTTCCACTGGCATACCCTAACGGATTTTGAGTGATTGCTCAAGCCTATTCCAGCGAGAGTCCAGATTGCCAGGCCAGTTCAAACAACAGCTCGGCGCAGCGTGCGACATACGGTGAGCGAATCACAATAGCAAAGAGCGGATCAAAATTCGTAATGGCGACCGTGTTATCTGAGATACCGAAATTCATGGGAAAGACCGTTTCTTTAGGAAGCGTTCGGAAGAGTTGTTTTGGGTTATTCTTCATCTTGCTTGCCATCGCGTAGCCAGCGGAATTGTCGACGATCAGGTTTTTCACGTTGTTAGGATTCTTGGGATGAGCCGCGTTCACTGACCAGCGCTCGAATTCTTTTGGAAACTGCTCTTTGATCTTTTGCCAATTGGTCAAATACCGAGACGAGTAGCCAAACTCCATGGTGCGATAGGCGCTCAGGATTGCGTCGGGTGTTTCGTAGAACTCGATGACGGGTTTACTGTTCTGATAGCTTTGGAGGCCGCGTAAGATCGGCAGCATTAGGCGCAGGTTCTCTGTGTTTCCGAGAATGGTTTGATAGATCTGTGAGGGAGAAGCGGCGCGATAGCGTTTCACTTTTTGTTTGGGTACTTCTTGAACGAAACCACGGTCTTTTAAGTTTTGTAACGTAACGTACACAATCGAGCGCTTGGTGCCGGCGAGTTCAGCAATCTCTGACGCGGTGCTTTGGTAGCGTGAAAGGAGAGCGATCAAGATACTCGACTCTTTCTCTGTGAGGCCGACCGCCGTAAGCGTAGTGACAAGGAGGGGATCGACCATATGTCAACAATTTTGACAAAAATCTCCACTATAAACAATAGTCTAGCAAAAATACTACTCTAAACTGTTCATTTTTTTAACAAATGAGTGGTAGTCTCTGGAGTCCCCACGTCGGGGACGAAAGGACCAAGGACGTTTATGAAGACGGGTTATCATTTCGAACTGCATTACTGCGGCAAGGGACACGACCACTTCCACATCATCATCGGCCCGACGCTCCAGGGGGTGTCGAACCCGTTCCTGTCCTTCGAGGCCGGGAAGCAGCTCGTGCAGGAGATGCGAGGCATGATCGACGATGATCCTGTGCTGGCGGCCTTCGAGCGGAACGAGATGAAGCGCCTTGAGCGGCAGCTCGAAGAGCTCTCGCGCACGCGGCGTCGGGTGAACGGCAAGTTCGCTCGCGGATACATGCTCGCGCCGCAGGGTGGAATTATGCCGTGGGAGGGCTCTGCCTATCAGAGCTGGCGTGACTTCATCAATGGGAAGTCGAACCAGGTCGGGTACGTGGTTTGGCAGTTCGGAACTGCCTACGCGGTGCCGCTCCGTTGCGACTTCGTCGATCGTCCGGGCGAAGACGCGGTCACGGACGTGCGCGAGCTCGAGAAGCTGCCGGTGCGGCCGAGAACGCTCGAGGAGGTGGGGATCGTGCTCCGTGAAGTGAAGCGGTAGCGGAGGAGATACAAAATCGGCGCGGAGAGTCATCGTCTTTCTGACGATCTCGACTCTCCGCGCCGAC
>CAYQAL010000027.1:0-2712 GCA_964415465.1 uncultured Gammaproteobacteria bacterium | reverse complement strand
GCTCCGAAGTCCAGAATGCGTGTGACCGGACCTGTGAACTTTTCACCAGCAGCTACTTCACGTGTGAGCTGCTTAATCCAAGCAACGGCCGCATCAAGTGATTCAAGGTTCACCGAAGTCACCATAACGGTTCCGTCATCTTCAATGTCGATCTGAACTTTGTGGGTCGCAATGATCTCGTTGATGACTTTTCCGCCTGGACCAATCACATCACGAATGCGATCGGGGTTAATCTTGAAGCTTACGATGCGAGGCGCGTACTTGGAGAGTTCAGTACGTGGTTCTGGAATTGTGGCGAGCATTGTTTCGAGTACATGGAGACGGGCGGCACGGGCCTGGTGAATCGTTTCTTCAACCACGCTCCAAGGAAGACCAGAGGTCTTTGTATCCATCTGGATGGCAGTGATACCGGTTTTTGTTCCGGCAATCTTGAAGTCCATACCGCCTTCGCCATCTTCCAGATCCTGAAGGTCGGTGATGATCTGGTAGCGGTTGGTGGCTTCATCACTCGCCATACCCATGGCAATACCAGCGACTGGCTCAAGGAGTGGAACGCCAGCATCCATCAAGGATAGCGTCGAACCACAGGTAGCGCCCATGGAACTCGAACCATTGGATCCAAGAACTTCAGACACAACGCGCACCGTGTACGGGAAGACCTCTTTGGTTGGAAGGACGGGCATGAGCGCGCGTTCAGCGAGCGCTCCGTGGCCGATTTCGCGACGACCAGGGCCGCGGCTCGGTTTGGTTTCTCCAACCGAATAGCTTGGGAAGTTATAGTGGTGGAAGTAGCGCTTGGTGGTGGCGTATTCCATCGTGTCGAGCGTTTGTTCCATGCCTGGAGAGCCAAGCGTGACGGTCGAAAGCACCTGTGTTTGACCACGCATGAAGAGTCCAGAGCCGTGTGTACGTGGAATGACCGCAACGTCAGCCGAGAGTGTGCGCACTTCGTCTAAGCGACGACCATCTGCGCGACGCTTTTGGTTCAAAATCATTTCGGTGACTTCGCGATCGACGAATTCATCGATGACGGCTGAAAGACCCTTCATCCCTTCCTTCGCATTCAAGCCTTGAGCAACGATGTGCGCTTCAAGCGCAGCCTTCAATCGTCCGACGGCCGCCTTGCGGTCTGCTTTAGAGCGGAGTGGCTCGGCAAACAGCACACCCTTCTGCGTTTTCAAGAACGCGCAAGCACCATCGATGCGCTTTTGATCTTCTTCACTACGAACGGTGTGAAGCGACAACTTCTCTTTGCCAGCAACTTTCACGACC
Source organism: uncultured Gammaproteobacteria bacterium (assembly GCA_964415465.1). Classification (GTDB taxonomy): domain Bacteria; phylum Patescibacteriota; class Patescibacteriia; order 2-12-FULL-60-25; family 2-12-FULL-60-25; genus JAGOTP01. The sequence goes on along the minus strand of CAYQAL010000027.1, from coordinate 1,440 downwards.
TGGTTGATCAGGTCAATCAGCGGGCTGAGCTGCTCATGCGCGAACTTCATTGCGCCCAGCATCATGTCTTCAGACACGCGCTTTGCTCCCGCCTCGACCATCAAGGTCTTGTCTTTGGTCCCAGCGACGACGAGGTCGAGCTCGCCTTCTTCGGTTTGTTGATAGGTTGGAAGTAAGATGTATTGTCCATCTTTCAATCCAATGCGTACGGCGGCAATGGGGCCATTCCAAGGGATGTTGGACATGGCGAGTGCGCATGAGGCGCCAATCAAGGCTGGAATGTCGGCGTCGTTTTCTTGATCATGTGAAAAAACGGTTGCCACGACAGCTACCTCATTACGCAAATCACTTGGGAAGAGAGGACGAATCGCACGGTCGATCAAGCGACCGGAAAGAATGGCCTCATCTGTTGGACGGCCTTCGCGCTTGATAAAGCGAGAACCTTTAATCTTTCCGGACGCATACATGCGCTCTTCGTACTCCACGCTGAGCGGAAAGAAGCCCGCATCTTCACGCGCTTCACCGAGCGTTGCGGTACACAAAACGAGCGTATCGCCATACTGGATGGTGCAGGAGCCATTCGCTTGTTGGGCGAGTTTGCCAATCGAAATAGTGAGTGGTCGACCAGCGTAGTCAATCGAGAATTCTTGTGGAGTCATAGGATCAAATTTGAAAAAGTCATCTTTTAAAAGGTAACACGAATTTTGCGTGTTGGCTGTGGTGGGTCATTGGAGGGCTTGTCAGTTCCACTTGAACGACCGCGAGGTGCCTTTGGGCGACCACGAGGTGTGCTCGGACGTTCTTGAAGCGAAGGGGGCGTATCGAGGCTGAGGGGCGCGCCTTCGAGCATCGTTTCTTGAGGGGTCGGTGCTGGAGGAGTTGAGTGATGCGCTGTTTGATGACGCGTTGGTCCACGTCCTGCGCGCGCCGAATGGATGAGATACGTTTCAGTATCAGAGGAAAGATCAAAGAATGAATCAGCCAGCTCTTTTAGTTGCGCGTTTGTGGAAGATCCAAAGGCGACAACTTCACACAAAATTCCATTGGCTTTCAAAAAATCAGCAAGTGGGCAGAAGTCACCATCACCAGTCACGAGAATGATCGCATCGACGCGACCAGAGATCGCCATAGCCATCGCATCGACGGCCATTCCCACGTCCCAGTCTGCTTTCTTTTCGCCGCTGGCGAATTCTTGAACATCTTTTACCTTGAGTTCGATGCCATGTTGAACTAAGGCCTCAAAAAAGCCATGTTCTTCACCGGTTTTGGATTTCGCAACGTAGGCGATGGCGCGGATCACTGGGCGATTCGCGACAGCTCCGTCAACGACGGCGCCAAAATTCACTCGAGCGCCATACATATGTTTGGCAGAGTGGTACATGTTTTGCGTGTCGATAAAGACCGCAACCCTTTGATGAGGGCGTTTAATCATAGAAAAAG
>CAYQAL010000026.1:4370-10788 GCA_964415465.1 uncultured Gammaproteobacteria bacterium | reverse complement strand
TCTTTCTTGATGATGTCACGCATGCGCTTCTCGGACTTCAAAATCGCTTCGAGCTCGGCGATGAGCTTCATCTTTTCTTCGTATTCTTGTTCGACCTTCAAACGCTCAAGGTTGGCCAAGGCCTGCAAGCGCATTTCCAAAATGGCGATGGATTGCAGTTCAGATAACTTAAACTTGGTCATCAAGTTCGCCTTCGCCTCGTCTTTATCCTTGGACTTCTTGATCGTCGCGATGATTTCATCGATATGAAGCAAAGCGATGCGCAAGCCTTCCAAAATATGAGCGCGTTCTTGAGCTTTGGTGAGATCAAATTGCGTGCGGCGACGCACCACCACTTGGCGATGCTTCACGTACTCCTCCAGAATATTCTTGACCGTGAGCACGCGTGGCTGGATGCCGTCCACCAACGCCAACATGTTTACGTGGAACGTTTCCTGAAGCTGGGTGAGCTTGAACAAATGGTTCAAGACCTTCTTTGGATAGGCATCTTTCTTCAGCTCAACGACGATACGGATTCCTTCTTTGTTGGATTCATCGCGGAGATCACGAATCCCCTCAATCTTTTTCTCGTTGACCAAATCAGCAATCTTTTCGAGCAAGGTTGCCTTGTTCACCTGGTATGGGATTTCCGTCACGATAATCTGGAATTGGCCCGCTTTATTTTCAACGATCTCCGTCTTCGCACGCATCACAATCCCGCCGCGGCCAGTTGTGTACGCCGTATACATCGCCTGCTTATCGTAGATGATGCCGCCCGTTGGGAAATCAGGTCCTGGCATATGGACCATCAGCTCATCGATCGAAATCTCTGGATTTTCGATGATGGCGGCAGTCGCATTACACAACTCCGTTAAGTTATGTGGAGGGATATTCGTCGCCATACCAACCGCGATCCCAAGCGTTCCATTCAAGAGCAGGTTTGGGCGCTTGGCAGGCAACACACTCGGCTCTTTATTCGATCCATCGTAGTTTCCACGAAAATCTACAGTGTCTTTATCGATATCAAACAGCAATTCCTCTGCAACAGCGCGTAACTTGGCTTCAGTGTAACGATAAGCCGCTGGACTATCTCCATCGATCGAACCGAAGTTTCCTTGGCCATGGACGAGTGGATAGCGGAGCGAAAACTCTTGCACCATACGAGCAAGCGCATCGTACACCGCGACGTCACCGTGTGGGTGATACTTGGCGAGCACGTCTCCAACCACGGTGGCACATTTCTTGAAACGCGAACCCGCGCGCAACCCTGTTGACCACATCGAGTACAAAATACGGCGGTGCACTGGCTTCAACCCATCGCGGACATCTGGCAACGCACGGTCCACGATGACCGACATGGCATAGCTCAAAAACGATTGCTGAATCTCCTCGACAAGAGGCGAGGCTTCAACGCGACCGATTGGAATAGCTAGAGGAGATTCGTCTGGCATAAGAGTTCAGAGACAAGCGTGAAACGGTTAGGGGGACGATTGAGAAGAGGTTGAAGTAAGTGGAAGCAAGAGACGACGTTCCGTGGAAGTGGGAACTGAGTCAGTGGAAGTTGGAGAACTTACGGGAACAAACTGTACGGTTGAGGTTGGCGCTGTTTCAGCAACAAACGCAGGAGCTGTGACGATCGGCTTTGATGAAGCGAATGGGTCTGGCAAGAGCCACCACGCTCCAAAAATCAAGAGACACGTGATTGCTACGATTACGATCCCGAGCCCTCCAAAACCGGACGGATGCTGACGCTCGGCTCGCGCTTCCGCATGACGCTGGATGAGCTCCTGTTTCGTTTCGCCAGGTAACGCAGCTACTCGCTCTTCCCGCTCTGCTGCCGGAAGTTCTACAACTTCTTTTTTATGAACGGGCTTTTTCACAGGGGCAGTCTTCTTCATAGACCGTGGGGGTCGATGCGTCAGTCCGCGAACAGAACGCGGACGTTCTGTTCCAGAGCGGCGAGGGGGCGGCGAAGCCTGAGAGCGTGTACGTGGCATAGAAGTCAAAAGATCAACGACGAAGGAACACCCCAACTAACTCACACTAGGTTCGCTCAAGCACCTGCACCACCAATTCGTCTGCGGGCAGGTCTTTCCGCGAGAGCTTGAGCTTGTTTCCATCCTCGCGCTTACCGCCCACTTCTTTACAGAAGGCATCAACAGAAGCCAGCGGTAGTTCAAAGCCCTCAATCGCGAAAGCGAGCGGGACAACAATGCGCGGCTCAAGCGCATGGACCACTTCCGTGGCTTTTTTCGCATCAAGATACTGACCTCCACCAACTGGCAGTAAGAGAATATCGATATTCTCCAGGCGACCAAGCGCTTCAGTAGAAGGCGCCTTAGAAGCCCCCCCGATAAACCCGATGGACATTCCTTCAATTTCAAATCGATACATCAAGGGAAACGGGTGTTTCGCCCCCTCCTCTTGCATGGTCGTTCCAAACACAAACGCGCCCTGCACCTCATATTCACCTGGGTCGGCAATGAGGAATGGGCTGTTTTTCAAGGCATCTAACGCAAACAATTCGCGATTTTGATGAGACAAGACAAGCACGTTTGGCTCGAGCGTTCGTGGAAAACGCAGCCCGCTTTCTGACCCATACGGATCGGTCAGCAACGTACACGAGGTATCCCCTAAAGACGCTTCAATTCGGACAGAGGTAAGGCCATGCCAATACAAGTGCATACGTGAAAAAATGATCCAAAATAACGGATAAATTGTATCAAGCGTGCCGCGACTTCACAAGCGATTTTTGTGGGTTTTTCCGAGCCACGAAGGACATGCGTACATATCCGTCAAGGTTCGGTTGGGAGGGCAGCGAGTGCCGCCGCCCTCCCCCGAGAGAGACCGTTGTCCGATGCGCTCAGCCCGCGTAGGGAACGCGAGCGACCCGCGCAATGCAGACGAGCCGGTTGGGCAGGAGCCGCGCGACTCGCACTCCCGGACCGATCTCCCAGGTCTGCGATTCATCATCCGAGCCGGGGAGCGCGCTGAACTTCTCCAGAACTCCCTCCCGCTGGTCAGCGTCGATGAAAAAGAGCGTGTGTGCCACCACCTTCACGACCCCGATCCCCACCGGGAGATCAGCGAGAAGTCTGGCGATATCGAGCTCATTCGGGGGATCAGACGATACCCCGAGGAACTGGACCAGCACCGGGATCCTTCCGTCACCCCCTTTCAGCGCTTCCTTCACCTCAGCCGTCTCCGCACCGTCACCGATGCGAACCGCTTGATACCGCCGCCCAGCGACGAGCTCAGGCATGAACCGTTGCTCGTAACAGGTCACCAGCGTATCCCCACTGAGAAGAGACAACTGCGCCAACAGCCAACCCCACGTCGTCATGAAATGCCTTTCTTGTGAGCAACGCCCACAGGGAGAAACGCCCTTGCGACTTACGAGAGACGTCTCAAAAGTCGGGCCAAGAATCTACTAAAAAACTGGCATTTTGTCAATAAAATATTCTTTTTTGCGTAAAAAATGACCAAGGACAGGTTCCTTATTTCGTCCCTCTTGTGAGCAAAGCTGTTTGCGCCAATGGCCCACCAACAATCGCCAGCGCTAACGCATCGGCAGCGTCATCTGGCTTTGGAATCTCTTGTAGCTTCAGTAAACGCTGAACCATCTCCTGAACCTGTTTTTTATCGGCCGCTCCGTACCCCGCAATTCCCTGTTTCACCTGGTTCGGCGTGAGCTCAATCAAAGAGACGTTTGCATCCGCCAAGGCAACGAGCGTCACACCGCGCGCCATCCCAACATCGAGCGCTGTTGTGACATTTTTTTGGAAAAACAATCGCTCTACCACGGCTGCATCTGGCTTGGCTCGTTCTAAAACCTGTTTTAGCCCATCCCGAACTTGTTGAAGACGCACGGACAACGGGTCTTTCGCACTCGTTTGGATGCACCCATGCCACACCCAGGCCATCTTTCCACCAGCGTGGTCCACAATCCCAATTCCGGTTCGATCGAACCCTGGGTCGATCCCCAGCAAACGGAGACTCATACAAAACTACATCCGACCTTGAAACGCGCTTTGTACCGCTCGACGAACAGCCGCCTGCAACCCTTCGCCATTTGTCACAGCCGTAATTCGACTCGGAAGTTCGTTGTAACTTTGGGTGAGCACTGCTTGTTTCACGGCATTTACTCGCTGAAGCAGAACAAACGGTGAAAACCACTCTCGACTTCCTGAAATTCCGTTCGAATCTTGCAGAACCAACTCGAGCTCTTGAAAAGTCTGTACGTGCTGCAAACGCTGCTCAACAGACAGCTTCTTGTCTTCAATCAACTTCATTCGATCAAATATGGGCTGCTCGGGAAGCGGCTGCTGTGGCTTTATTGCGGGCTGATACTGCGCCAGCCTTCGCTTTTGTTGATAGGCACGGCGAAGCGCATCCCTAAACCCTAATCCAATTGGCGTTTTTTCTATATAAGAAGACAGCTCTTTTTCCGGTTCAGTGAGACTGGAATCATCGATATACTGAACTATTTCTAGCAACGCCTCTTGGCTTAACTCCGATTGGTTATTCTTTATTCCTTTTAGCTGTTTTAGCACACTACGAATATCGTCAAACGTATCCGCATGACCGAAGAGCCGCTCCATCTTTTCCTGGTGAGCCAATGCAGCCCGCTCGTCAGCCGCCGCTTTCTGTTCAGGAGTCACCATCATTTCTCCGGCAAAGGTTACGATCTTTCTCACCGCATCTTGTAAACCCAGTACATTTGGAACGGTTGAAGCAAGAAAATCAGGCGATACCGGGTACCCGGCCTCGACTACTTTTTTTATATCCGCAATGACTTTTTGCAAATGATCTTTGGAGTAGGGCTGCCCTTTTGCATCCACAACATCTCCTTCAAGATAGGTTAACGCACGTTCTGCTTCATCGAACGTCAAAGCGCTTCCTAGAACCCTTCGTGACCGATCTTCAGGCGATCTACCTACGCCTTCCATCTTTGGACGACTTCCGCTCGTCATCTCACTTCCAACAAGCATGGTTTTACCAGAATCGACAGCACGACGATTCATAGCTGCAGGCATGTTCATCATACCGACAGTGTAACAAGTGTGCGTTGAAAGACCAACGGACTCTAAGCCAAGTTGCTATACACACGACTCACATCATCATGCTCTTCAAGCATTTCGATAAGTTCTGCAACGGCCGTACCCGTAGCTTCATCTGTTTCAATCAGTGTTTTTGGAATCCATTCCATCTCCACAAGATCAGGAGAATATCCAAGCTTTGTAACGACTTGAGCAACGTGTGCCAAATCATTCGGTGCCGAGCGAACTTCTGTTGAGTCTTCTGATTCGATCACATCAGATGCACCTGCTTCAATGAAGGCAAGCTCTTGTTCATCTTTTTTATCTGCCGAAATCACACCCGGAAAGCGCACGACTCCAACCCGATCAAACAAATAGGTAACGGCTCCCGCCATCGCTAGTGTTCCTCCATTTTTTGAAAGTAAATGTTTTACATCATTCGCGGTGCGATTTCGACTATCCGTTAAGCACTCGATGATAAGCGCGGTACCACCCGGTGCGTACGCCTCATAGGTAAGCGCTTCAATCTGCGCCTCCCCTGCTCCGCCCGCCCCTTTTTGGATGGCGCGCTCAATGTTGTCCTTCGGAAGCGACGCTTTGCGCGCACGATCGATTGCTGCACGAAGTCCGGCATTCATTTCTGGATCGGCGCCTTTTTCACGAACAGCGACGGTAATTTCACGAGCCAATTTCGTAAACGAAGCCGAGCGCTTGGCATCAATCGCGCCTTTGAACTGACGAACTTTATGCCACTTGGAATGACGTGCCATATCGGTTGAGAGTCTAACGAACGATCAAGAAAAAGGCGAGTTTTCTATGTATTCAAACAAAAACACTTGGCAAAAGCCAAGTGTTTTTGTTTCTCTTGTTTAGCTTCCCATCTCTTCTCCTGGTTGCGTTGGAATGCGTAGGAGTGTAGTGAGATCGTTTCCGCTCTTAATTGGGTTCACATCCATGTGGTAATCAGCGATGTTGGCGAGTGGCAGAACAGGAACGATGTTGTTTGACGTGATCAAGCGCTGGAAAGTCGCCTCGTCCTGGAAGCGACGTAACGTTCGCTCTGGCATCACACGATAGAACTCGCGGGTATTCTCGAGACGTACAAACGAACCTGGGCGGAAGGTCACATTCTTACGAAGCGGAATGTTCGAGATCTTCCAATCTGGAACGGCTTCGATGGTAGGTTCTTTTTCGTACCACGAGTTGAAGGTTGATTCCGTCGGGAAAGCGTGACGACGACCAACTGGATCAACGTAATAGACGTCGGAGTACTTGTGATTCTCATTCACTCGCGAAGGCGTTCCCCCTTCGACACGATACAAGCCGTTTGGCTTGATCCGCATCTGAGCGATGTTCACACGCAAAATGTTTTCAGGCGCATTTGGACCAACGTAGATGAG
>CAYQAL010000026.1:0-4270 GCA_964415465.1 uncultured Gammaproteobacteria bacterium | reverse complement strand
AAATAAAGGAAAATTGATTGAGTACACCCTAGTTCATAGGTAAGCGGTGAGCAAGGCTGGAGACCAAAAGACCCCGAGCGGGGTCTTCGTCATTCGCTCTTCGTATCCTACTGATCTCGGTGACGTCGGTGATGACTTCCGTGCCCATGACGTCCATCATTCTGAGCATAGGTCGGCATAGGGGGCGCTGAATTCACTCGAACCGTTACACCCCACGCGGGGTATGGACGCTGCTCCACCACCGGAGCTGCATCGCCCGAAGCAAAGACCTGACGATGCCCCTCCCCACGTCCATTCCCCCATTCCACATCGTGATCAAACAAAGCCAATGCTTCAGCGAGCTTCAAAGAGAGGTCCGTATTGAGCTGTTGCGCCCCTTCTTGTTGACCTTCTGTTCTGGCACCAGCCCAGCTCATTCGATCCCAACGAGAGAGACCTCCTGTTGCGTTCACGCTCCCAAATAACGCTACCGCTTGAGACAACGGAATTCGGCCTTGGCGGACTTGTGCTCCCGTGAGCCCTGGACGCCCCTCCCAATATCCAACGGCGTTCAAATGATCAGCATAGGCGGCGAACAATTGGATATCAGTCGAAGAAAAAGCCCGGCTCAAATCAACCTGCGCATTTGGAACTTCTCGTGCGAGCTGGGTATACGCCGCGTGGTCCATCGCCAAGAGACCTGAACGAAGCGTTGCCTGCGTCTGTGCTCGATCAATTTGGCTACGCTCGTACGATTCGGTAAGCCCAAAGGCGATATCCACTCGAGTCGAGCCAGCCAATTCACCACTCGCTCGACTGTCGAACACGCCCGCAAAAGCCGTGTGCGCATCTTGAACTGTATCGATTCTCTGCATCTGATCGAGGCCCCTGGCAACAGGTGACATCCCTTCCACGTGCGAGCCTGGCGTCATCAGTTGTCGCCCAATACCACGAGCTCCGTTCATAAGCCGTAACCGATGTGCCAACACAGGGTTATCGTGTTGCTCGACCGTATCGGCGAGCGTATTAAGCGTTTCCGGTCGAACGTCTTCCATTCGGCGCGTTCGTTCCGCTACTTCGATCGCCATCGCAACCACATCTGGTCGATTTTCAACAGACACGGTGTGCTCTAACGATCGGTTCACGGCACCTCTGACCTGATCCGCTTGACCAGCGCATGCCTGCACCGCACCCAACGCTAATAAGCCTAAATAGGTCTTAAAGCTCCCTCGTTCCCGAGCAGAATCAGGTGATGCTATTGGTGGACGCTCAGGTGACGGCGCTGACGGACGATCAAAGGACGGCATGTGTTTCATAAGATATGGGTAGTATAGCAAACCTCCGCGATCTATTCAGATCGCGGAGGCGTACATCGTACATTCTTTGCTTATTCCTTCTCGCCCATGCCACTCTCAAGCGTTCCGGCGAGCGAGCCTTCCGACATGAAGCCGGTACCCGCTGGCGTGAGACGACCGATGATGACGTTTTCCTTGAGACCCTCGAGACGATCGAGCTTGCCTGTGATCGCAGCATTGATGAGCACGCGAGCTGTTTCCATGAAGGACGCAGCGGACAAGAACGACTCGGTCGAAAGAGCCACCTTCGTGATACCCATGAAGAGCGGAGCCATGATGGCTGGCGTCCCCTTGGCTTTCACCACGCGCTCGTTCTCGGCATCGGCACGCGTGCGTTCAACGACCTGACCTGGCAAGAGATCCGTATCTCCAGCATCGCGAACGTATACACGTGAGAACATCTGACGAATGATGACTTCGATGTGCTTCGCATTCAGCTTCTGACCTTGCGAGGCGTACACCGAGAGCACTTCACGAAGCAAGTAGGCCATTACGGAGTCACGATCGCGCAAGCGGAACAAGTCCTGCAGGTCGAACTGACCGTCCGTGAGCTGATCGCCGGATTGCACTTCCTGACCATCCTTCACCTTCACGGCGTAGCCGGATGGGATTTCGTACTCGGCAACGGCATCCGCATCGTAGATCAACTTCACCCGGTTTTTGGTGACCGTCACGGTTCCAGGAGCTGGAGCCATCACGTCCTCACCCTTTTCGCCACGCACAATGAGCATCTGACCTTCCTTCACCTTCTGACCATCTTCGACTTTCACCGTGTCTTTCTTGGTGAAGGAGAACTCGAGTTCCTGAACCTGTTTGTAGTGGATTTCGATCGTCTTCTGACCAGAAGCGGTGTCAACGAGTTTCTGACCAGTGATGGTCTGAAGCGTGCGACGTTCACCGACCACGATCTTCACCTTCCCAGCCTGCTCAGCGAGCAATGCTTTGTGCTTTGGCGAACGAGCTTCGAACAGTTCTTCAACACGTGGCAACCCTTGCGTAATGTCAGATCCGGCAGCACCTCCCATGTGGAACGTACGCATCGTGAGCTGAGTACCTGGTTCACCGATCGACTGCGCAGCCATGATACCGACAGCCGTACCCATGCGGACTAACTGGTTGAAGGCCAAGTCGTAGCCGTAACACTTCTGACAGAGACCGCGGCGGAGCTTACAGGTCAAAACCGAACGGAGTCGTGCCTCCGCAATCTTCGCATCCTTGAGAGAGCGAACAATCTCTTCGGTGATGAGCGTATCCTTCTTCACGAGCACCTTTCCCGTTTCCGAATCCTTGATGTCTTCGAGTGGGAAGCGACCAAGCAAACGCGTCTGAAGTGGTTCACCGATTTCTTCACATTCCTGGTGTGTAATGCGCGCGCCATCCGTATCACCACAGTCTTCCTGGGTAATGATGATGTCTTGTGCCACGTCCACCAAACGACGCGTGAGGTATCCAGCGTTCGCGGTCTTCAAAGCCGTATCGGTAAGACCCTTACGCGTACCGTGCGTTGAGATGAAGTATTCCAACACGTCGAGACCTTCGCGGAACGACGATTTAATTGGAAGCTCGATCAGTTCACCCTTTGGGTTACTTACGAGACCCTTCATACCAACGACCTGGGTGAGCTGACCAACGGAACCACGCGCACCGGAGTCGATCATGGAAGCGACTGGACCCGTCTTGTTCAACGACTCTTTGCTGAGCTTCTGGATCTTATCCTTCATGTCGGACCAGGTCTTGATGATCTGCTGGTAGCGTTCCTTCTTGGTCAAAAGACCTTCCTTGTACTGCTCTTCAATCTCAACGGCTTTCTTATCTCCTTCTGTAATAACTTCATCCTTCACGACAACTGGGAGGTCTCCGATACCGTAGCTAAAACCAGATTTGGTGATGTAGTAGAAGCCCATCTCCTTTACTTCGTCCAAGAAACGAGCCGTACGGTCAAAGCCGCGAAGCTCCGTTGTCTTACGAACGATTTCCGCCAACTTCTTGGTTCCAACCGCTTCGTTGATATAGCCAATTTCCTTCGGGAATAAACGGTTCAAGATAATGCGCCCGGCGGTCGTCTCCATGAGGGCGTCTCCTGGCTTGATACGCGTCTTGATCTTTTCGCGAATCGAGATCTTACCGGCTTGGAAGAGGTAGACCGCTTGGTCTAGAGAAGCGACAAGCTTCACTTTTCCATCCACAGGTTCGACCATCGTGGTCATGTAGTAGGCGCCCCATGAGATGTCCTTTCCTGGGTTAGCCACTGGATCACCCGTTGCTGGCTTCAGCAAGTTCTTCACGGACAACATCAAGTTCTTGGCTTCCCAACGTGCTTCTTCGGTAAGTGGCACGTGAACGGCCATCTGGTCACCATCGAAGTCAGCGTTAAAGGCAGGACACACGAGTGGGTGCAACTGAATCGCTTTTCCTTCGATCAGTTTTGGCTGAAAGCCCTGAATACCCAAGCGGTGAAGCGTTGGAGCGCGGTTCAAGAGCACAACTGCATCTTCGGCGATACGCTCCAGGATATCCCACACGTCAGCGTGATCCCCTTCGATGTAGCGGTTAGCTGAACGAATGTTGTGGACGATTTCACGCTTGATGAGCTCAGCAATAATGAACGGCTTAAAGAGTTCCAAAGCCATGGTCTTTGGCAGACCGCACTGGTGGAGTTCAAGCGTTGGACCGACGACGATCACCGAACGACCGGAGTAGTCGATACGCTTACCGAGCAAGTTCTGACGGAAGCGACCCTGCTTTCCTTTGAGCACATCAGCGAGGGACTTCAACTGACGCTTCTTTCCCGTTGCGGCGATGACCGTCTTCGAGTGACGAGCGCCGTTATCAATGAAGGCGTCGACCGCTTCCTGCAACATGCGCTTTTCGTTACGCACGATGACTTCTGGCGCGTTCAACTCTTCCAAGCGCTTCAGGCGGTTGTTGCGGTTGAT
>CAYQAL010000025.1:0-12452 GCA_964415465.1 uncultured Gammaproteobacteria bacterium | reverse complement strand
TCACTCGTTCTTTAGAACTTGGTAAGGTGTTCTTTTCGAGATCATAAGACAAGGCTTCCAAGCCAAGGGCTACCACGTGCTTACACATCCCCCAGTCATACGGACAGGTACAATCAAAGAAGATCACCTTGTCCGCTTTTGGAGAAAGACGGAGCGTCGATTCATACGTTTCGCTCCCGATGACGCGTCCGGTCACCAAAATGTCATCATTTTTTGCACGACGAACCGTGACCCCCTCAACGGATCTATCTAAAAAATAGGTTTTTCCTCGCGAAAATAGCTCCGGTTCGACAGTCGTACGGAGGAGGGACTCATCAAACAGCATCGGCCGATGCTACCAGAAATAAGAAAAAAAAGCGAGCCTTGGGGAGCGTCAGTAGAAGGGCTATACTTTTTCCATAGAAATTACTCTTTACCACCCCGTGTATGCAGGGATTTTCTGAAATCGGAACTGGCCTAGCTAAAGCTCAAATTGAGACAAAAGCAAGTATTGAAACCGAACAAGAAACCGAGGCGAGAGAGGCGCTTAAACTTCTCACTACACTCGTGAACTCAATTGAGTTTGAAACGTCTGTCGCGACAATCCATGTAAGAAAGTATGAGAATCGTGTAACGGAGATTCAAAGTAAAATAGAAAGTGAAGCAAGAGTTAAATTAAAGGAGAAAAAAGCCTTAGAAGAACAGACCGCTGTCGATCTTCTGAATGAAGAACAATCAGACAAATATCCGGATGTTATTAGCGCACAACGTGCATTAAAAGGTGAATGGCCAGCCGCACTGAAACGCGCGCAAGCCTACCTATCTGGAATGAACCCTGCTTTGATGGTTGAGGGACAGCTTGTCGCATATAACGAAGCTGAAGGAAAAACTCGTGCGGAATTAGAAGAGCAGTACCGAGAAGAAAAAGCCGACGCGTATGCAGAAATTGATGTTCAACGCACAGAGATTGTTCGACAGTTCGCCGCTCTAAAAGAAGAACTCATTACACGAGCGAGCGATCCAGAGCTTCACGCCGCTCTGGATGCCTGGGGACGCTCCCCAAATGCAGCCGGCGAATGGGGAGAAGATGAAACAGGTTTCCATGCAGGCATCACTCATTTCTTTGACTACCGCCGCAACAAAGAAAAAGCCGGTCGATTTTATGGAAAAGATGGAACAACCAAACCAAAACATGAACTGACCCTAGACGCATTTATCGCATTTACCAACGAACTAGACGCTTGCATTAAAGAACCTCGACCCGAACACAATCCACAAGTACAGAAAGCAGCGCTGATTGGAGATGATGATGGACGACGACGTTTAATGGTGTTCACAAAACATCATTTGTTTCTCAACGCGTTTCAACGACCAGGTGAAAGAATGCGCATCATTACGGCGATTCCTCAAGATGAGAAAAGTTACGATAAAGCGGTTGACGCAGAGGTGAATCCCAAAGAAGCAAAGCGTCGACTAAATGCATTGAGCAACAATCGACGCAAACTCCCCATCGAGAGTAATGAGCTCTCATAAAAACCAGACATTATACAGGTTTTCCTCTATCTTTTTCGAAAGCCCGGTTGGTATACTAAGAATGCTCATTATTTTTCATTATTTTGTATGACCGATGAAAAACGGCTACATGAAGTGACACCAACTGACCCAGTAAAGGATTTTGGACTCGCTATAGAAGGCGAAAAGCAGTCGCCCTTATTCAAGGATCGGGCCACGGCAGAGAAGGCGACTAATCCTTGGAATCCCGACCGTCGGATCTATGGAGCCGTTCCGCATCTTAAAGCACCTGGAGAAGCAGTTGAGCTGTTTAAAGAAGAAGCTGGCTACTTTTCAAAAACATATAAGACGAAAGAACCCGGCGCTCCTCCTTGGAGAGATGCCTCCTATGCCGAGGGCATGATCTTATTTGAAGCAAAATTTGGAAAAAAGCTTTCTGAGTTTGCCGAAGAGATTTTGGCTCACTATCCCCCACTTCCTGACGCGAAACCTGGAAAAGAACTGAGCATCTTTGGACTGTCTGGAAGTGGCAAGTCGACCGCTCTTGAAGCTATTCGAGAGTTGTATGGTTCAAAAGTTGTTGAAATGGATAGCGATACCGTACGATTCAATCTTTTAGCTAAGATGATGCGAGACGTAGAGCTAGCAAACGGAGCCACCTTGGATGAAGTTCGCAAACAACTGATCCACAACAACATTTCTGGGTCTCTTTACCTTTTGCTTCACCATCTTACAAAAGAACTAAAAGCTCGCGGATATAGCGTAGTTCGCTCTTCCACTATGCCAGAAGCGGGGGCTGACGTTTCCGTCTACGTATCTCATCCAGATGGCATTGACCCACGCAAAGTGACAGATGAACAGTTACCAGAGGCCGCCAAAAATCTTTTTGAAAGAACGCAGAAGCGTGTTTCTGGCGATGATGACTATGACTGGGAACACGCCGAAACGGTTACGAGTTTTGAATCCATGAAACCAGTGACCGTTCAGGTACCTGAACGTGTTCATGGAATCTTCGTAAAAACACTCCGTGACAATGTATTAAGTAATCCAAACACCAAGTACGTTGAGCTATCTAATGAACGCTTGGAAGATCCAAGTGCAAGAAAAGCTCACTACAAAGCATTTTTCGAAAAAACGCTGGGAAAAGCTGAATAGCCAATCCGTCCTTTTACTGTTAGTACATAACACCCTCCGTAAAATACGGAGGGTGTTATGTACCGTAGAGATATACAGCTCTCTCATTCATCCAAGAAGTTACGCCGTTTGAGTTTGAAGTACGGCGGTATACTCCGGGACAGCCACGCCACGTGATAGAACATCATTCAACTTGCAGCGTGAGAGGTCAATTTTCTTACTAACGAGATGAGCAACGTAGGGCAACGTCAGCCGACTCGGCCGATAGTGACCCGACCCATTATTTAGATCTTTCGCAAACCATTCTGACTCCCCTGGCGCTTTTTCAAATACAATCTCACCGGCTCCATACACGTTTCTTCCTCGAGCAACCTCTGAATGCGTCGAGCGTCTTTTGGTGTTTCCTTTAAGAAATTCTTCACAAAGCAGGACTTCTTCATCAGCTGTCACCGTATAAATGAACTTTACTAAGTTACGAGTTTCCTCGCTTACGATCCGTATCTCCTGGTCTTGCCAAGCTTTGTGACCTATAACTTGTTTATAGAGAGCAAAGATTCGATCTTGAGCAAGTTGATTTTGAGCGGCATATTCCTTCGAACGCTGCTGGAGAAGTCGCATCGTCGCTCCAACTCGTTCACGAAGAACCGACCTCTCTGCTTCTGGGGCCATTTTGAGCTCTTTGTCTAAAGAAGCTTTCTGATGAGAGAGCGAACGAAGCTCTGTCTTACGCCCATCAATGGCTTTTTCCAGATTTTTAATTTCTCGAAGATCCGTAGACGATTTTCCAGCGAGGACACGCAGCTCGCGAGCCTCATGAGCCGTTCGGATCTCTTTTGCTTCGAGTTCACGCTCGCGTTCACCATGAACAGAGATGGCTTGTTTAAACGCTTCACGTAGTCTGCGTTCATTTTCTTCTGCAATCTTTGTCTTACGTTTCTCGAGCGGTCTACGCGCTTCTGGCGTTCCATCTCCCACGAACGATTCTGTCATTCCTGTAATCGGATCATATATCTCGCAAGTATGATACGTCCGCTCCTGCGTTTTTAGATATTCCATTACATTATCTAACCGCACTTTTTCGAAACGTTCTGGTTGATCATACGATCGCGGCATCTCCCCTTTCTTCATTCGAAGAACATTATAGACCGCGTCAAAAACAATGCTGTCAACAGACAGAGCAACTCCTTCAGGCTTTCCCTGATATCCAGGGCGCGGACGCTTCTCTTTTTTTGTCGCACGCTCCTGCTCAAACGTAGCGACTTTTTTTACCATTTCGTAGGCGTGTTCGATCATCTCCTCTCGAAGCGCTGCATCATCGACCGCATATCGCTCTCTCATCGCTTGCAAGGCTGGATCATGATGAAGAGTCTCCTGAAAATGATCGAAGATCTGTCCTAAAGCAATCTTTTGCTCTTCTTCTGAATAAGACATAATCTCTACAGAACTACGCTCGTTCTTGACGTTGACGAGCGCTGATTCAGCTTTCTTTTTGAATGCCTCATGAAGCGCCAGCTTTCGACCATTTGTATATTCGTCAAACGCTTCTCGCGTGACGATTTTTGTATAAGGATCATCCAGAAGCGGACGAAGTGTTTCGGAAGGATCTTTAACTTCGTTACTGGATAAAATCGAAATGATACTATGATCAAGAACTGCTCCAAAAATACCCGTGATAACCTCTTGGTCTTTTTGGGTGTAAAGCGTTAAATCATTCAAAAAGCGCAACCCCTTCTGTGGCTGGCCGCCATTTAAGATAAGTCTATATTCTGTCCCACTCGGAAGCTCCAGAGAATAAATCACTTCTACATCAGGAGCCGCGCCTCGCTCCACAATCGACTCCCCAATCAGCCACTTTAAAAACTCACCATCGATTCTTCCAGCCACTTCTACCGTCGCTCCGGCGATTTTGCCGTCTTCAATCGCCTTTTGGTATTTAAGAACCTGATTTCTATCAGCTGCTGACGCTCCATATACCATTCGAGGATAACATTTCGTCTCGTATACATACGGCTTCTGTTCTTTTTCACCTGAAGCCGTTTCCACTTCTCGAATAAGGGGCACATCAGAGCTGATGTGAGATTTTTTAGGCGTACGACGTTTCTCAGAAAAATCCTTTTCCTTCGCATCATATCCCCTATATGCAACTTCTTCTGACACTGACCGATCAAAATCGACCGTTTCTAACCCTTGTTCAATTACTTTCGTAATTCTCGAGAGTTCAAATAGGACACCATTCATCTGCGTCAAACAAGTGACAGGTGACTTTTCAGACAACAAAACGGCACTTTCTAGCCTCTTTACATACCCTTCTAGTGAACGATCCGGAATATGCCTGCTAGCCGCCTCAAATTCATCCCTTTTCTCTAAAAACACAGGAGATCCAACAAGGCGTTGAAAGCGCTCAGCTAACTCGGCCGATCTTTCTCGTGGAGTAGGCTTAGTGACAACTTCTGGTTGTTTAAAAACTTCTGTACTTGAAACGGCGCCCAATTTTCTCTTTTCTAAATCGAAGGTGCTCATAGTGCTGTATGATCGAAATACTAACAAATGGGAAGATAATTCTGAAATGGAAACCGCCCCGGCGCTGAGCAGCACTGGGGCGGGTTCCTCCTTGATGTCTTGGGTTGTTCCTGGATGACCTTCAGGAAGAGGTTCCCAGCGCTGAGGCGCAGGTAGCCATGTAGTGAGGGGAAGGCACGACGGATAGAGCCATGGCGGACTCGATCAGTTGGTTGGAACGTAGCGCAGTCAGGCGAGAATCAGGTCGTCTTCACGACCGCCTTCTCGATCGCCTTGCGCACGAGCTGGTTGCCCTTGCCGAGCTTGGCGCCGACCACCTTCGAGATGGCGCCGTCGGCGAGCAGACACGCGATGATCTCGTCGACGAGGGACGCGTCGAGCTTCTTCTCCTCGACGAGCTCGTCCAACGCGATGCGGAGGACGGTCTCGTCGTAGGTCGGGAGCTCGCACTCCTTCACGAGGGCGTCGAAGGCCGTCCCGGCCGCGTTGATGAACCCGCCGAACTCCCGGATCTCGGGGAAGGCGTTGTCGTTCTTGCGGATCCGGGCGAGAGCCCCGGCGAGCTTCTGCTCGTCGAAGCGCACCCTGCGGTGGCCCGGGGCGCCCTCGCGCGCAAGCTGCAGGCTGTGCTGGAGCGCGCGGAAGGCCCGGAACGCGTCGATCGAGTCGATGAGCGCGAGCACCGGGGAGATGTCCGGCTGGCCGTCGGGCCCGAGGGAGCCGAGCTGGTCGGCCAGGTTGACGACGACCATGAAGTTCACCTTCAGGTCGTCCCACTCGCCGAACTTGCGCTCGACCAGGTCGATGTTCACGCGCCCGGGCACGAAGTTGAAGGCCACCTCGTGCGTGTCGATCGCGTCGACCACGAGGTCCGAGATGTCGCCTCGGGCGCGCAGGGAGTCGGCGGCCTCAGGGCCGTGCATGACCTTGGTCGGCTTACCGCCGCCCTCGGCCGAACGCTCCTGGTAGTAGGAGATGCTCTCGACCTTGAGGTCGTCGAGCACCGCCTTCAGCGCCTCCTCGTTGCCCTCGCGGACCTCGGCGCCGTGAACGTGGCCGTCGAGCACCGCCTGCCAGTCCGCCCACGACATGGCGACTTTGTGGCCGCCCTCGAGGACGAAGGTCATGCAGTGGCGCTTGAAGAGGTCGTGGAGCGCGACGTAGGCGCGCGCGACCTTGAGGCTCAGCCCCGCCGCGACGTGCAGCGCGAGCTGGAACTCGCCAGGGATCCGCGCGTCGAAGCGCGGGCGCTCGTCGCCCATCGCCTCGAGGGCGTCGAGCACGAGGAGCAGGTGGGAGCGCATGAAGCCCCCCTCACGGTGGTGCGGCCCCCGCTGGGGAACTTGGAACGAGAGCTCCACATCGCCGCGAAGGTCTTCCGGCACCGACTCGAGGAGATCCTTCAATCCGTTTCGTTGTTCAATCATCGTCATGGCGTACCTCACTCAGAGAACCGAATCCTGTCCGGTCTCGATGTAGCACACCCGTGTCCTTCACGGGCGGCAAGCGTAATACCAATCATATTTTGATACATCGCTTGCTGCCCGTAAAAACACAAACACTCTTGTCTTTATTGAAAAGAACAAGAGTGTCATGCGATTGCCCTTCAGACAATCCGATCGAGATCAGATGGTCATTCAGGGGGAGAGGCCTGCGCGAGTCGTTGGCCACGGATGTGGCGAACGGTGCGTGTGGCCTCCCCTCTTCAGTCACTGAGCCGCAGTGACCACGGTACGGGAATCAGGCCGCGAGGACCTGCTCCCAGGAGCTCTCGAACGGTGCGCCCATCACCTCGGTGTGCACCAGGGCGTGCGAGCACCAGTACACGAGGGCCGCCTCGCGCTCCGCGTCGGAGCGCATGTTCGGGTCCCAGGGCTCCTTCGCCGCGAGCGAACCGAGGAACGAGGTGATGAGCACCGCGGTGTCGCTCGGCGACTCCTTGTCGGGGAAGGCCAGCACGACGACCTTGTCGGTGTCGGGGGCGTCGATGCCGACCACCACCCGGGAGGGCTTCGCGCGGCCGGGGCGGCTCGCGAAGGTGCACACCTCGCCGACGGCGACGGGCTCGGTGGTGACCACGCCGTCCTTGCCCACGACGCGGCCCATCGGGATCTCGAGCGCGAGGAACTGGCCCGTGATCTCGACCTTGCTGATGGCCTCCTCGAGGAGGTCGGCGACCTCCGGGTGCGCGGCGAGGTGCTCCTTGGTCTGGGCGGGGACGACGATCTTGCCGTTGCGGGTCGCGAAGGCCTCGGGAATGGAACGCTGCGTCATGGTGGAACTCCTTCAGTCTGCTAACCAACTGGGCAGACAACCAGTTGCCGATGTCACATCCTTGGGAGATGCTTAAAGTCACAGTCGGCATGACTTACACATGCTGTATATGACAGCTTTCGAAACGGCTCGTGTTGCCGCCCTGTTGGATCCTACTCAGTGAACATGAGGCAAATTCGCCGGATTGATTACCGACGTAACCAGCTCATCTCACGTGTAAATAGGTGACGAACAGCGCGCTAAAAACCATGCCTGATTTTTAACACGCTGCTCATCAAAAGTCTGAGAACTTTTTCATACAACTCAACTTGTCGAACGTTCATTCGTAATAGTCTATGATAGCATTAAATTATTATTTTGTCAACTTTACTCTTCAGTTAATTTAGGGGAATATTTCGCAATATTTAGCGAATATTCTGTACAGATATTCTATGCAGATACAGATATTATCTTCGTATTTTAACCCTCCTCCGAATTACTCTCTTTTAGCTCATCGCGATAACTTCGTGGCGTAGGATGATTGTGAGTGATCGTCAGCGTCTTTGCTCCTTTATCTGCCAGCACAAACAATTCACGCAACGCCTGCGCGATGGGCGCACTCTCGATCACAATCCCGAAAATCTCTTTCCCGTAAGAGAGAATGGCTACCCGATCTCCATACGCATCGATCTCAATTGGCGCTTGGTAGTCCTCCGGTCGAATCCACGTACGCACCACATTTCTTACCGCGTCGACTTCTGGATCATGGTTTGTCTCTTCATCATCAACCGTCAGCGCATGCACTTTAATGCCCATTTTTGCTCGTTTTTGAAGGAAGAACGTAAACCATTTTCCAAACGCATCGCGGTAGACTTTCGCTTTTGCGGAACGAATGAAATACGACTCTTTTGCACCAGATTCGAGCTGATCTTCATACATCGCTCGCAAACCTTCCACTCCTTCAAAGAAGCGTAGGACTGGTCGTTCTGTCGAAAGAGTGAATTTCGCTTTCAGTTCTGGTAGCGCGGATTCAAGGCCTTGTCTCGATCGCTTTAGGAGCTCTTCTTGATCCGCTAGACACCGGAGCAGCACATCGGGAGATTCTGGGACAAATCGTGTTACTCCTTCCTGTTTCTGGGCGGTGAGAAGCCCTCTCTTTTCAAGACGTTCCAAGACCTTATAGAGCAAACCTCGTTTAATCCCCGAAACACGCTTCATGAGCTCCCCTACTCCCTGCGGCCCATATTGAAGCAATAACTCATAAATATCCGCCTCTTCGGCGCTGAGCCCTGCTGATTCGAAGAGTGTTTTGTACATGACAAATGTATAACAGGATCGTGACACTTTGTCAAGTATTTAAATAATGTGACATTTTTTATTTATTAATAGTGTTTGATTTTTTGTTTTAATGTAGGTAAATATTGCTTTCCTTTTTATTTTAGCGTTACGAATACTTGACAAAATAATTAGTTATGATATAGTAGCTTGTCGGTGACACATAGATACATGTGGTCCTGACCAGGTGATTCCGCTCCATCGCGTTTCACTAACCAGCTCGTTCGCACGTTTATCCCATCCACCCGTCACGGAGGACCCCATGGCAAGAACTCGCCGTCGCCCTAGCCCCAACCTAGACAACATCCAGTTCCCTGAGAGGCCCTACTTCGACACCGGGAGCGCTCGCCGCAACTCGAATCCCGGCCCATACCACGGGCCACTCGTCGGAGACGGTGTTCGAGAGCTGATCTTCGAGGCCTCGCTCTATCCGGAAGACCGCTTCCGGGTGACGAAGCCGCGAGACAAGTGGGAGGACACATAGCCCGCTGCGATCCACGCAGCGGCAACCGCCATCGTCCAAGAGGAAACGATGGCGGTTCTTCGCGTTTATTTCGTTTTTCTAACAAACTTACGGCTGGTAGAAAATCTTTGAGAGATCTGGTTTTTGCTTCAGCTCTCCCAGGCTAACCAATGTATCAGCATATTTTTCAACCATCGTTTTATCCAGGGTATCAAGTCCGTACATGTGCGTGAGGCCAACTTTTTCTGCCACGGTCTTTGGAATCGCGAAGCGACGTTCGGCGATCTGACGCGCCGCTGCGTTCTGATCTTTCATAAAGACATAGGCTTGGTTCATCGTATCAACGCTCTTTTTTGCCAGCTCAGGCTCTTCATTTACGAACTTGGTCGAAATCAACCCAACCCCCTGAGGTGAGTAGTTAAACGTTTCAAAGTAGACCGATTCTGGAATGAGCTTGCGTACCTTCCCCTCCTCCAATGGAATCGTGATGTTTGGCTCAAAGGCGAGAAGCGCATCAACCGAACCACCGTATAAGGCAGACAATTGGTTGGCGGCTGGAAGCTGTACGATCTCAACCGTTTCTGTGGCGACGCCTTTCGATGACAAGTAGCGCTTCAAAAAATTCGTGGCGGTACTTCCCGGGAATACTCCGACCTTCTTTCCCGCGAGATCGGTAAGCTTCTGAATGGGACTCTCTTTGAGTACGAGTAATGAATCAAACGGCTCTTCTTGGGTTAAACGACTCCCTGCAAAGATCTTCACCTTTCCTGGATCAGCCAGCTCGACGTTCATCACCGGCACAAATCCACCAAAGGGAACCAGGTCCAAATCTCCACGAACCAAGCCTTCCATCAGCTGGTTCGCTGACTGTAACTGAACAAATTCCGCTTTCACTCCCGCTTGTTCAAACAAGCGATTTTCCTCGGCGATATAGACTGGCAACGTCCCAATAATCGGCGCATAGCCAACTCGTACCACACGCTCTGTTTCCGCCGGTCGTCGCTTGAGCATAAGCACCGCCCCAACGACTACTACAAACATCACGAGCAGAATCAAGAGGAATTTTCTGTTCATATGTACCTCACTCTACCTTAACGGCAAACCACAAGCCACGCACGCTACTTAGTAAGACTCCACATGTATTCAAACAGCTGATGCCACATCGTCACGATCGTTTCATCTTCAATCAAAACAGCGAGCGGTGTGCTTGGCTGCCAAATGATCGCCTTGCCTTTCGATAACTGCATCGAAGCGGAAAAGGGATAGGCTTTAGGAATAAGCTTTACCTCACGCAATTCCATGTGCTCCGTTTTCTTCAGGGCTTGCGCCAGTGGCGTATCGCAAATAAGGGAACGCAAACGAATGCCTCGAGTGATTCTATCTTTCTTCAGGGCATCAAACGTTTTCGGAGAGACGAGACCAACAAATCCATCCATCGATCCCCAGACACGTAACTCGTCCGCTACTTCAAAAAAGAGTTGGCGTACCGCGGCCGCAAACGCTTCTTCCCCTTCCAAGACACGAATTCGTGCCGATCCAGACCCTTGGCGATAGCTTGCTAAGATATCCGTCAGACCAGGGAGGAAGCTAGCTGATAATTGTTCAATCTGTTCTCGGCGTTTGTGAAGAAGCTCAGGCAAGATAGAAGGTGATACAACCGAAAACAGCTTGCCTTTCTTTTTTTGTGTAGAGAACGTGGTCAAACCAATTCGCTCCAAGGCCGGAATGAGCTTGTAGACATTCGAGGCTGACATACCCAAGTGGTCCGCAAACACAGTAATGAGCGATGGTCCGAGCAAGACGGCTTGTACATACAAATCAATTTCTTGCTCCTTTAATCCAAGCTCGCCCAGCACCGGCGCGAGTCGTGTTCGCAATTCACCAAACGTCAGCATAGCGCTATCCTAATCTATTTTATTTATTTTGTAAAAAATAGATAGTATTTTGCTTATTTAAGCCAATATTTGATTGACAAATTACTATAAATATGATTTACTTCTTCTTATGCTTCCCTCTCCACTCTCAAGAAAGGTCTTATATGTGATCGTTGGCTTACTCATTCTCGGCATCATCGGTGCCTTTGTTCGACGTTCAGAGCCCATTGCATCTGTACCTACACAAACCGTTCGTGTTGCGGTACTCCCAATCACTGGCAACCTACCCCACGTCATCGCTCAAGAAAAACAGCTGTTTGAAAAACAGGGCCTTAAAGCCGAATTCATTCCGTTCGCTTCGTCCAATCAAGTCACCGAAGCGATGCTTCGTGGCGACATCGATATTGCGATGATCAGTTTTATTCCTTTTGCGCTTGTCGATCAAAAAGAACCCGGCAAGCTCAAGATCTACAATACGAGCGCTTCAACCAACGAACATCCGTTTGACCAATTGATCGTACCGAAAGATTCGACCATTACGAGCATCCAGGAACTTACCGGAAAGAAAATTGGTGTGTTCCCCGGCACCAGCGCCACGAACTTGGCCAAGCAATACTTAAAAAAGCAGAATGTTGATGTCGTCTCGATCGAATTCGTTCAGCTCCCGCCGCAAAATCAACTAGCCGCCTTAGCCTCCGGTTCAATTGATGCGCTCTACGCCTACGAACCAGGGCTTACGACTGCCCTCGTCACGCAAGAAGCACGCACCATCTCGCCTTCGATTTTTGCCGATCTCGTAGACGAGAATCCAATTGGCACGGGGGTGATTACAACCAAGTTCATTACAGAGCACCCAGAGCTCGCTAAGAAAACAACCGCCATCATTGATGAAGCAATTCGCTTTCAAACAGAGCACGAATTCGAAACACGCGCGATCGCCCAAAAAGCCTATCAGTTTGACCCAGCTGTTGCGGCCCGCTTCTCACTGACACCGATCCTTGAGAACAAAAAGATGAATAAAGCAAAAGTCACAGAACTTGCCGAAGCATTGGTCGCGATTGGCGATCTGCCAAGCATGCCGAATTTGGAACACGCCTACTACCAACCGTAACCATCTCTCAAGAAAAGACCTGCATCCTAGGACGCCGGTCTTTTCTTACATTACGCGCGATCTGACTTTGTCTTCTTGATATCCGCTTTCAATCTCTTCATGTCGGCCGCCGATCCTTCAAATGCCCAGTCATCGGTCTTTGTGAGTAGACTGCAAAAATCGATGTACTGCTGATGCGTCTCCCAAAGACTGATTCCTAGCTCTTTGGCTAATGCGCGCAAGACAACTAAATCAGCCGCCTCTTTCTCACGTGTCGTCATGCGTTCGATCT
>CAYQAL010000024.1:0-12914 GCA_964415465.1 uncultured Gammaproteobacteria bacterium | reverse complement strand
GGTTGGGGTGACGCCTGCGATCAAGAAGGCGATGGCCCATTCAGGTGAGAGAAAATGTAACGGAATGAACAAGGCGAGCGGAATGATGACCAGCATGAACACGTTCGCGATCACGAGCATCCGCCAGTCTTTGGCGTACTTAAGAAGAGCGGGCAAGGACAATCGCAAGCTCGACGTAAAGAACACGGCCATGAGAAGCGGCGTCGAATACTGATTGATCCAAGCGAAGGCTCCTGGCCAAGCGAGGCCCAACACTAACCCAACCAAGACCGCGACGATCTGGTTTTCAGTAATCCAGTGGCGAAGGTGTGTACGAAGGAGCGCAAAGGACATACCACTCTCGCTATTGTACACTATCAGCATGATCCAAAAGAGATTGCGTTTCGTCTGTTTCTGCCTGTTCTCAGTTGTGGTTGGAGTAGCGTTTGCTGGTGCAGCAAGGGCTGAAGAGATCGATCGTTTCTCGGTCGAAGCGACGCTGACACCAAACCGTCGTCTGACGATTGAAGAAACAATCGATTACGATTTTGGCACCGCTCGGCGTCACGGGATGTTACGAACGCTCCCAGAACGCTATCGTCGCTGGCTCTTGAACTACGATCTTCATTACACGATCGAAGCGGTGACGATGGATGGTAAGGAGGTGCCTTGGGAGAAAGAAGATCAAGGCCGAGACCTACAGCTTCGCATCGGGGATCCGGATAAAACGATCACGGGAAAGCATCAATTCAAGATTCGCTACCGGACGGATCGAGCGATAAACGATTTTCTCAACAGTCGCGAGTTGTATTGGAACGTGACAGGGAACGGCTGGCCAGCGCCGATTGATCATGCGATTTTTCGGTTCGAAGGGGTGCCGGTGGTTCGTCAGGAGTGCTTCACGGGTGTGATCGGCTCAACCGAAGAAGCCTGCGTGATTCGAACGCCGGCCGATGGCTCCGTGACGGTTGAAGCGCCTGGATATTTGAACCCAAATGAGGGGCTTACGGTGGTGCTTGAGTTCCATAAAGCGGCTCTGGCTTCGGAGCCTCTCCTGTATAAGTTTGGTTATGTGCTGTGGGATAATTTCTTCACCTTCCTGCCGCTCTTCTTGTGTCTTCTGATGGTTGGTGTCTGGTATGTCTGGGGTCGTGATCCACGCGGTCGGGGAGTCGTCATTCCTCAGTATGAAGCGCCGGACGATCTCACACCTGGGCTTATGGCTGGATTACATGATCAAGAGATTAGTTCGCGCGGAATGAGTGCCACGCTCCTTGATTTGGCGCGCCGTGGCTATGCCAAGCTTGAGTTGGTGGGAAAGAATCCAGAGCAACCAGAGAAAGTGCTGTATAAGCGACTACCCGATCCAGCGAATGACACGCTCGCTCCCTATGAAAAAGAAGTGCTCCAAGGTATTTTTAAAGGGGAAACAGAGGTGAATCTTCGAAGACCGTCTTCTACTGATCAATGGGCTGCTTATCAAAAAATGATCAAGCTCATGACGGACGACATGATCGCTCGCGGCTGGTTTGTGAAAAATCCAGGAGCTGTGCGAGGTGGGTGGGTGGCCTTGGCATTCGTGATCCTTGTGTTTGCGGTGATGGCGTCGTATCCGCTCTACATTCTATTAGCCGGAGTGGTTGGTGTGCTTGGCTGGTACATGCCAAAGATGACGACGGTCGGTGCCGAAGTACATGAGCGTGTTCTTGGATTCCGTCACTTTCTCATGGTGACCGAGAAAGATCGCTTGGCCTTTTTCGATGCGCCCGCCAAGCGTCCGGAGCAATTTGCTGAATTTCTGCCAGCAGCGGTGGCGTTAGGGGTAGAAAAAGAGTGGGCAAAGCAGTTTGAAGGGATGCTCGTGGCACCACCGAGTTATATTCAAGGAACGGGAACAAACTGGGGGAGTCTTGCCTATGTTCACGCAGTTACAACAATGTCCCACTCTATTGCGGCTGGGATGACACATCAGACATCGAGCGGAAGTGGGAGTTCGGGGTTCTCGAGTGGTGGTGGATCATCAGGTGGTGGCTTTGGCGGTGGTGGGGGAGGCAGTTGGTAAGACAATGCAAAAACACGCTCCAGAAGAGCGTGTTTTTGGTGGCGAACCGATAAGCCGAGTTCTGTACTCACTGTCTTGCGACGGCGAGTGATGACCATCTCTCTGGGCCGTGTGTTGCCACCCGGCTCGAGCGAGCGACCATTCCTCTTGCGAGGATTTGCTCTTGCACCAGAGAGGGTTTACCACAACGCGTGTTACCATGCGCCGAGAGAGGTAGCGGAGGCGTTTTAAGGCGTCTCAACATCCACTCACTTTTCACCTTTCACCCGGCTTGCGCCGAGCTAGTATTGTCTCTGTGGCACTTTCCCTAGGTTTCTCCAATCAGCGGTTGAACGCCTTTCGGGGTATATCCTGGCGGTCGTTAGCCGCTCTCGCTTTCAGCTCACCTTACGATGAGTTCGGTGCTCGGACTTTCCTCACCTATCTTGCGATAGGCGCGGTCATCTGGTTCGCCGGCCGGACGATACCATGAACCAGGAAGGTGTTCAACCTCGTTAGCCTGCACGACCAAGACCCATTCGATCACGAACGGTTTTCATGGTTTCTGTAGCAATAGAACAAGCGTGGTCGCGAGCCTCATCCAAAATCCTCATGAGCTCTGCTGGATCACTTTGGAAGGTCTTCAAGCGCTCTTGAATAGGGGAAAGATGGGCGACGGTTGCTTCCGCCAACTCCTTTTTGAAGGCGCCATAACCTTGTCCAGCGTAACGAGCTTCGATCTCTGGGATCGCTTCGCCCGTCATGTGATGGAAGATCGTGAGAAGGTTCGAAACAGCTGGTTTTGCTTCTACGTCGTACTTCACGACACCGTCTGTATCCGTCACGGCCTTCATGATTTTCTTCCGAATCACGTCTGGTTCATCGACGAGTGCGATGTAGTTATAGGCTGATTCTGCGCTCTTGCTCATCTTTTTCGTCGGCTCATCAAGCCCCATGATGCGTGCACCTTGGGCTTGAATAAGCGCTTGTGGAATGCGGAAGGTCTCACCGAAGGTGCTGTTGAAGCGCTGTGCGAGATCGCGTGTTAGTTCCAGGTGTTGTACCTGATCTTCGCCAACCGGAACGGCGCTCGCGTTGTAAAGCAAGATATCCGCTGCCATCAGCACCGGGTACCCAAACAATCCAAGGCTCGTCGATTCACCCTGCTTGGCGGACTTATCTTTGAACTGTGTCATGCGCTCGAGTTCACCCATCTTCGCGATCGTCATGAGGAGCCAGGCGAGTTCGGTGTGCTCTGGAACTTCGCTTTGGATAAATAATGAGCACCGTTTTGGATCAAGGCCAAGCGCGAGGTAGGTGGCGACGATATCGAGGATGTTGGCGCGGAGCTTCTGTGGCTCCTGAGGAACGGTAATCGCATGCAGATCTACCACCATGAACAAACAGCGATGCTGATGCTGAAGGTGAAGCCACTGTTTCAGGGCGCCAATGTAGTTTCCGAGGTGGAGGTTGTTGGTGGGCTGAACGCCTGAAACGAGGAGGTCTTGCATAGTGGGATTAGCGTAACGAACGGAGGCGAAAAGGGCTAGGGGAGCAATTCAGTCTATGGTAGGATGACAGGGTCCTTTATTACCAACACCCTATGTCGCGTACCGCTTATCAGATAGATGAAGTTCTTTCTCGTGATACGACACCCGCAGAGAAAATTCGAAGAGAAGGAAAAGAGAGTGTCGTTCGTCCTGAGGGGCGACGATTAGAAGATGGCATAAAACAGGTAGAAGCGATCTTGTCTCAGAATCAGACTAGACTAGAGCGAATTGCTGCTGCAAAGGCAGCGGAAGAAGCTTCGAATGACGCTTGGAAAGAGCGTGCTTCTCGTGATGCGAAATATAACAATGGACAAACGCCTACCCCAGATGTGTATCAAGATTGGATTAGGCGTTGGCAAAAGAAGCTATCTGAAGCCCAGAATCAGACAGATACAGAAACAGCGACAAAAGCGATTGCGTTCTACGAACAGTCGCTCTTACTCTGCGATGCTGCCGAACGATCGCGAGCAGAAACAAGACACGTTCAAACGACTGAACCAAAGCAGGATTTGTACCGTTTCTATACAGAAGAGCCGGAAGCACTACGTGGATATGTCTTTACTGAAGCGATAAAGCACTGGGACCTTCCTGCGGAAGTAAAACGCTATGCTGAAGCGATTGTTGTTCGAGAGCGTGCAAAAGAAGACTATATTGCTGCACGCACTGCCTGGTATGAAGAGCACGCGGGCGAAGCGTATACTCAATTAAAAACCCGCCAGCGTGAGTTTGTAAAAAATGCCGATGCCCTTGAATCTTGGGAGTCTTCTACACACGTGTCTGATGAAGAGCCGTCTCAGGACCAGCTAGGCCACTTATTGAAACCAAGGAGCACAACTCGTGGACATACGGCATTGTTTCGATATTCACTCAATCAATACGTAACAAAAGAGGCCATCGCTCCCATGGAGGAGCGGTTCCAGGGGCTTCATGCGGATTTATATGAGGAGAAAAAAGTAGCGGATCAGGCGCTTGTCGAGGCATGTGCGGCTTTCGTGCCTCAATTAATGGGCAACTCTGAATGGATTCAAAAACTGCGTCAGTACGATTATCTGCGTGCGGTTTGGCCAAAAGAAGAGTTGGCGCCGGATGCGGCTGCAGTTGCCCGAGTTCTGCTTCGAACAGGCGGAAATGGCGAGCTAGCGTCAGTTGCGTCAAATTTTGACGAGGGTATAAAACGAGCGATTGACGCTTGTAAAGAAATTCGTACTGAAATTCGATACGTAAAACAAGAAGAGGTGCAAGATTTGCGAGATGAGCTCCGAGCTGAGCGGGATTCGCTTATGGCAGGAGCAAGAGAATTGGAGGGATTCCAGCGAGTTGAGCGTGAAAACGCTTTAGCATCTCAAAGAGGAACGCTCATGAAAGCAGAGGAAGTGGTCATGCAGTGTTACCAAGAGGCTGGATCCGAGAGAGTTGATCGGTTTCTTACGTCTCTGGATTCAGCTTTGTTTCAGAATAATGTGTGGGCTTCCGCGGTTCCAGATCATATTCGAATGATTGCTGATCCTGAGATGATGAAAGCGCATCTTGTTTTGTATAAGCATCATATTCCTCCGAATGATCGTCTAACTTCTTCTCGCTATGAGATGGAACGACTTCGAAAGATGGCAAAGCAACAAGATGATCTCAGTGGGTTCTTAGAAAGCTGTTTGAAGGGTGTGGATGGAAGTACGACGTTCACAAGTGAAGTATCCAATGTTGTGGAGCGTCTTAAGGAGGGGCCGCTCGCTCCTCGACCGGAGCGTCATCAGTTCACTGAGTTTGATGGATACTACCGTGCAGAAGAGCGTTGGGAGTCTTATTCGCCATTCCCTGAATCGCAATCTGCAACAGTAGATCACCCTTTGGCTGAGGCGCAAGATGTGTCTGCCTTCGGTCAGGCTTTTTCTTCTATAAACGATTCAGCCTTGGCTACACGTTCGTTGGAAGCTAGACGGCGAGTAGGTATGCAGTTGCGTACACTGATTCATGGTTTAGAGGCGGTAAACGATGCGCGTGCAAAGCAAGTATCAGCCTCGCTTCGTGTAAGATACGCAATTACATTACAAGGGACAGGTGTGTAGATCCTGAAATATAGAAAAACACTCCCTCTATCACCGGGAGTGTTTTTCTATGTAAGCTTCCAGGGGGTCGTTACGAGTTGTTCGTTCGTGCGCGTGCTGCTGCAGCAATTTCTCGATCGATTTGGCTGAGGGGAATGCGAGGGTTGATGCCCATCAGTCGTTCGGCGTCATGGACGCGTACGAGTTCCGCGCGGATATTGCGTAGATGATTTTCGTTTGTTTCTCCTTGATGCTGATCCCAGTTCCGAATCATTTCTTCTTGTCTGTGAAATCCACGCTCTAGTTCTGCGCCGAGCTCATGCATGGCGTTTCTTCCAGCCCCAGACCCAGCCTCAATCCGCTGCATATTCCCTGCCAGACGACGTACAAAATGGACATACGCATCCTCTCCGCCTTGATCTGCATCTCGCTCAGAGACGCTATCGAGCGCTTCCTCGATTCGCTGTGTTCGTAAGGTTCGGTCTTCTGTGTCAGCTACGATACGCTGGAATTGTCGTGTTGCTTCGGCTGGATTGTCAGCATATGCACAGAGCTCGATGGTCGTCACCTGTTCTCCAAGGAGTGGCTGAAGTTGAAGAGCGAGAGCGAGTTCGCCTTTTTCCGCCATGTTGTTCAATCGACTGCCGAGATGTTCTCGCGTGGTTCGAATGTAAGGAGTCAATTCGCTTGTGGTAAGCGTGCCTCGATTCCCATTTCGTTGAAAACGTTCTCGAATCTTCGCTGTGATGAGTCGATCTAAGTCCGCGCTACTCTTTGGTCGATCGAGGCGGATAGCGTTGAGAACATCTTTGCTCACGGCCCAGGCAGTCTCCGATACGGATTCTCTATGCTGTTCAGGTTGTTGTTCTGAGGTCGCTTCCGCTCTGGAGTGATGTGCTACATATTCATGCGCTCCAAGAACGGCTGAGCTACCTACGGCTAATGCACCGGCGAAGGCGATGACGCGGTTGTATTTATGCCACAGTCCGCGAACGAGTGTTTGGAAATCTTCAATTGCCTCAGTTGTTTCTTGGGAAGGTGAATGTCCCGCTTCCATGGCTACAGTTCTAGCAATGAGCTGTTCGCCAGACTGCATGATCTCAGTTCCTCCGCGCATTATGTCGTTCGTCGCCTCCATGACGTGTTCGTATGACTCGGCTGGAATATCGCGTGTTCTAGGGAGCTCTTTTTTGGCGGGCTTTGCTTCCCTGGCTGCCTCAGCGGCGGATACCCCATGAAGTGTCCGTTTTTCGTCAAGCGGTCTCACTTGGGGAAGGAGTTCTACTCGACGACGGGTTCCACTTGTTGTTCCTGTATCTTCTGGTGCTACAGATGCTCCCACTCCGGCCAAGGTCTTTTCTTTAGCGGCGTATCTAGGCATAGGGTAGGTGTCTGTTTATTGTTTGTTTAGTTTTGCTCGAATCTTTTGTCCTTGTCGTCCATCTTCATCTTTTGCGATCGCACGCTTAAGGCGAGCGAGGCTCGCTTCGAGTTCTTTCACAGCTTGTTTTAACTCTCGAACAGGGGCGGGAAGGGGCGTAGGCATAAAAAGAAGAAAATATCACCTGGAAGAGTATCACGAAAACAAAAACCCCGGCACTGGGCCGGGGTTTGTGCTGCTAGTTCTGGTTCAGGTAGTTCAGCATCGTTTGTGCGTCACTCACTTCGAATGGATCGGTTGGGCAATCGTCGGTGAAACCCGGTTCAACGAAGAGTTTCTGGATCACGCCATCTACGACGTACATGCTATAACGCCAAGAGCGCTCACCGAACCCAAGGTTATTTTTCTTGACCAACATGCCCATCCCTTTGGTGAATTCGCCATTGCCATCGGGGAGCATCTTCACTTTCTCTAAACCAAGGTGTTTTGCCCATTGGAACATGACAAAGGCATCGTTCACGCTGATACAGTAGACTTCATCCGCGCCGGCGGCTTTTAAATCATCGTACGCTGCTTCATAGCCTGGGGCATGGGTTGAAGAGCAGGTTGGGGTAAAGGCGCCTGGTAACGAGAAGATCACAACCTTTTTCCCAGCAAAAACATCGCTGGTTGTAACATCCTGCCAGCGGAACGGGTTTGGGCCTTCTACGGATGTGTCACGAACACGGGTTTTGAAGATAACGTCAGGAACGCGGGATTGTTCTGGAAGATGAGCCATATAAGAAGGAAGATGAGGCTAAAAGTAAAACGCATTGAGGACAAGATGACAAGCAAACAGCCTACTCAGAAAGAGTAGGCTGTTCTGTTTGTGCGGTAAACCCACCGGCCTGGATGTTCCAGAGCGATTGGTAGAGACCGTCGCGATCGATGAGGTCAGCATGGGTCCCTTCATCGACCACTTTTCCACCTTCCAAGACGAGAATTCGATCCATCTGCATCACCGTAGACAAGCGGTGGGCGATGACAATGGTTGTTTTGCCTTCCATGAGTTCCGTGAGCGCTTGTTGGATTAAGGCCTCTGACTCAGAGTCAAGGCTCGAGGTCGCTTCATCAAGAACTAAGATGGGGGCATTTTTCAGAATGGCACGGGCGATGGCGACACGCTGGCGCTCTCCGCCGGAGAGCTTGATGCCGCGTTCACCAACGAACGTGTGATATCCGTCTGGGAGGCGTGAGATGAACTCGTGACAACGGGCTTTCTTGGCCGCGTTGATCACGTCTTTCTCCGTCGCGTCTGGACGTCCATAGCGAATATTTTCGAGGATCGTCCGATGGAACAAGACAGGTTCTTGAGGAACGAGCGAAATCGCTTGGCGCAAGCTGCCTTGGGTGATGTCGCGAATATCTTGTCCGTCGATCGTGATCGATCCGTGGGTGACGTCGTAGAAG
Source organism: uncultured Gammaproteobacteria bacterium (assembly GCA_964415465.1). Classification (GTDB taxonomy): domain Bacteria; phylum Patescibacteriota; class Patescibacteriia; order 2-12-FULL-60-25; family 2-12-FULL-60-25; genus JAGOTP01. Next base: position 4,472 of record CAYQAL010000024.1, on the reverse strand, counting down.
CGGAAGAGAAGTTTTGTGAGGGTCGATTTTCCTGCCCCGGAAGGTCCGACGAGCGCAACCTTTTCACCGCCACGAATGGCAAGTGACAGGTCCTGGACGCCAGAACTTTGGGCATGATATTTGAAGCCAACATTGCTGAAGGTGATCGCTCCTTGTTTGATGGCCAGTTTCTTTGCCTTGGCGGCATCGGTGATTTCGACTGGCTGAACAAGAATTTCGACCATTTCTTTTGCATCGGCGAGCGCTTCGAACAAGCTGCGAAGCGTTCTCCCGGTATCGAAGAGCTGGCTGGTTAAGGTGTACCCATACCCTTGCAGTAGGGCGAAGTCTCCAATCGTGAGTAGGCCCGACTGCCACTGGTAGATCGCGAGCGCGATAAGTCCGGATTCAAGAATGATATTCGCAGCACCTTGCACGCTGTGATTGATTTCGCTGGCGCGCCAGGAGCGTACCCAGGCTTTAAACGTGCGATTGACAGCCGCACCAAATGTCTCGCGTTCACGCGTTTGTCCGTTAAACTGCAGGACGTTCAGGGCATTGGTAATCGTGTCTGATAGCGCCGCGGTCTGCTCTGAGTCTTTTTCAGCTCTAAACTGATCAAGAGGGAGTTTCCAACGAAGAAAGAGAAAACTTTCTGCGATCACGAGGATTGTCCAAGTTCCCATGAGGACGCCAAAGAGGGGATAGGAGCGAATCAAGACCACGAAGATTCCGATCAAGAGGACGATCGAGGGGAAGAGATTCCATACAACGGCTTCCGTAATGGTTTGAAAGCTCGCCCCTAAGCGTTGGATTTTTCGAATCAAGCCCCCAGCGAATTCCTGTGTAAAGAAATTGTAGGAGTGTTGAAGCGTGCCTCCAAAGCCTGTGAGGTGTAGATCAAGCTCTGTTCGACTGATCACCCAGGAGGCGATAAACCCAGACGTGCGCCAGAATACCCAACCAATGACACGAATGAGAATAATCAGGACAAGCGCTTGCCAGAGCATGTCTAGTGGACGATCCGGTAATGCAAGACTCGCGGCCGCTGCATCGATCAATTTTTTATCAATGATGGGAATAAAGACATCTGTTCCTTTCGCGACGAGAATCACGAAGAATAGTCCACCCCAAAGCCAAGGATAGCGTTTTATGTGCTGCCAATAGACGCGAAGCACTTGTAGATTGGTAACCTTAAGACGAGACTTACCTAAGTCTGAAGACATATACAATTAATTAGTTCAACTGAATTTACCCTTCTATTGAGGTACGAAGGCGTTTTGGCGGATGTGTCCCTCGAAAGGGGCTTGTCCAAGCGACGGCGCAGGACACGAGCAAGTTTTCAGCAGAAAACGTAGCGTACCCTGAAGAGGGATACGTCCGCCGAAACAATCAGATCTTTTATTAGACTTCAATAATCACGGGAATGATCATCGGTCGCTGTTCTGTTTTGACGAACAGGAACTGGCCGAGTTCATCGCGTAATTTATCTTTCAAGTAGTTGGTTTGGGTGCGAGAGCGTGGATCCATGTCGCGCAAAATCGAAGCAACCTTGTTGCGGGCATGAGCGATCAGTTCCTGGTGTTCTTTCATGTAGACGAAGCCACGAGAAATGATGTCTGGGAGTGCTTGTGGAGCGCCGGTACGAGAATCGATCACCGCTACCACCAAGACGACCCCGTCTTGAGCCAATTGCTGGCGATCACGTAAGACGATTTCGTTCGTGTTTCCAACGCCGAGACCATCAACGAACACGTAGTCGGTTGGGATCTTGCGGTTGGTCAACATGCCGTTGCCTTCCTTGTCGAATTCCGCTACCTGACCGTTATCACCAATCAAGATGCGTTCACGTGGGAAGCCTCCGCGGACGGCGGCATTCGCGTGCTCACACAAGAAGGAGTAGTTTCCTTCGATTGGAATCAAGTACTTCGGCTTGATCATCTGGTGTGCTTCAATCAAGTCATCTTGGCGCGCGTGACCACCGGCGTGCACGTCCATCATCTGGTAATGCACGACGTTTGCGCCTTCACGGTACAAAGTATCCTTCAAGCGCTGAACGGTGCGTTCATTGCCTGGAATAACCGAAGAGGAGAAGACAATCGTGTCGCCTGGTTCAAGCGTTACCACTGGATGTTCGTGGTTCGCGATGCGAATCAAAGCCGACCCTTCCTGGGCTTGCGCACCGGTACAGATGATCGCGACTTTTTCACGTGGATGCTTATGAATGTCACGAGCTTCGATCAATGTGCCCTTCTGGATGTTGATGTAGCCAAGTTGCTGCGCAATCGCGACGTTCGAGCTCATCGAGAAGCCAAGAATCGCGACTTTACGTCCCATGCGTTCACAGGCCAGCACGATCTGCTGGATACGCGACAACATGGAGGCGAACGTACTGATGATGACCTTGCCTTTGGAATTCTGAATGATTTCGTCGAGGTTGTGTTGAATGTCGACTTCGGCCAACTGGCGACCGGTTTGGGTGGCGTTGGTGGAGTCAATCATGAGCGCGAGCACATTGCGTTCACCAAGTTTTTTGAGCTTTTCCGTTTCTTGGTAGGAACCGGAATTCTCCTTCATGTCGAGTTTGAAGTCACCCGTATGTACAACGATGCCACACGGGGTCGTGATGATGACACCCATGGAGGTTGGAACGGAGTGGGAAACGCCAAAGAATTCAACCTTAAAGGCACCAAGCTGAATCACATCGTCATACTTGACGGCATGCAAATTGAGCGGAGGACATTCGCGGAAATCTTCCTGACGCTTTTTCACGATGGCACACGTCAAATCAGAGCTAAAGATCGGTGGGTTGCCGATGCGTGGCATGATGTGTGGAATGCCACCAATGTGATCCATGTGGGCGTGGGTGATGATGACGCCACGAATGTTTTTTTCCTTTCCTTTCAAGTAGGAAACGTTTGGAATGATGTAGTCGACGCCCGGCATGTCTTCATCAGGGAACTGAAGACCCATGTCGATAATGATGATGTCGTTGCCATATTCAAGCATCGACATGTTGCGACCGACTTCCTCATTGCCACCTACGACGACGACTTTTAAGCGTTCGTCACCGTTGGTGCTGAGAATATCCTCATCGCTACCGGTCTTGTAGACAGGTTTGTTTTTAAAGGTGTGCATGCGCACTGCTGGAAGGTCTCCGCCTGGAGGGCCACCGCGTTTGCCGCCGCGACCTGGCTTGCCACGACCGCCTGGGCGTGGACCGCCTGCATGAGCTGGGCGTCCGCCTGGTGGTTGTGGAGGGCGAGGGGAGTTTGGACGCGGTGCATTAAATGAGCCTCCGGCGCTAGGCGCGGAAGCGGGGACGATCCGGGGCGTGTTTGGAGCCGCCGGAGCTTGTGGGGATTGTGGGGAATGTGAACGCAAGAAGGGCGCTGGTTTTGGAAAACGCGAACGCATCGGGCGCTGAGATCCCGCTCCCGGTCGCTGGATCCCTGGTCGGAAGGAGGAAAATCCTGATCCGGAGCCAGTAGAACCGCTGTTTGGGGGAGAAGAAGGAATCATACGAGTAGTTTCAAAATGTCAAAAATCAAAGACAAAAATCCGAGGTCGGATCGGCCGTGTCAGAACCTGTTCCAGATTGGGCTGAAAGAGCCTTGCTTGGGTTGGTTTTTGCGACGACTTTCACAGCAATCCCGCTCACGAGCGTGCTATGAGAACCGTCGAACAACGATGTGAACCATAGCAACCTTTGAGAAGACCGTCAAGCGACTACTGGTAAAATTTGGCTCAGCATAGCAAATAAATCAGTAATTGTTGAACATGTATTTAGTGTGTATTCTGAAATAGAGATATGCGAAACAGCTCTGTTTTAAACGGCGTTTGGGTAGCGCAAATGATAACAAGCTTAACGGTATTTTATCTTGTAATCACACCTATATTTCGTTTGACGTTTGATAATGGCGGGCGTTCTCTTGGTGTTTTTGAGCTGTTTATCCTGACGTTTTTGATTCTTCTTCCGTTTTGGAGTCCTCAGCTCTTGATGGTTCTTGTTCTGAAGGACCTACCCAAGTGGAAGGTGATTGTTGCCTGGATGGGTGTGTACTTACTTGGACTTGGTCCAGTGATGACTATCGCTTGGAAGAAGTTGATCTTTTTGCAATCGAATCCCGCGTTGAGAGTATTTGCTTTTCTATGTTTATCTGCCGGAATGATGTTTGTGTTTGTGATGTTCGTCGAGGCTTATACGGTGTTAGTAGGAGATGTATTTGCTCGTGTAGTGATCTAAGATGTAGTGAGAGCTTGGCGCGAACTTGATGTTGGTAACGCGAATATAAGGGACTTAGGTCATTAAGGCCTTGTGAATTTTTTTTACGGATAAACACTAGTTCAGTAAATAACCAAAGTATCAACAGTTCGTTTACGTGTAGGCAGACTGCGTGCAAAACGGCGACATGGCTCTCGGCTATATTTTGCAAGAAGACGCTAGCTCGGCTGCTAGTTTGATCGTGTTATCCACTAAAACAAGGAATTGT
>CAYQAL010000023.1:0-13188 GCA_964415465.1 uncultured Gammaproteobacteria bacterium | reverse complement strand
CGTCAGTTGCCAATCGAGATGGTTCTGTTCAATTCGAACAGCTTTATCGAAGATGCGGTCTATTTTGAAGAGTTGGACGACTTTGCTCGCCAGTCCACAGCTTTCAAGGCGGTAAATACGCTGACGGGTGGAGATGTCTCAAGTGAATGGATGGGGGAGACGGGGCGCTTTAACCAGGCCATGTTCGATAAGTACTGCACAGATATGCCTGGAACGGTTTATATGATGTGTGGTCCAGAAGCCTTTATGGAGAGTGTAAAGGAGGTTCTGACGGCGAAAGGAATTGACGTTAAAACGCGCTTAAAAAAGGAGTTATTTGGCTAGGCTGACGAGAATCTTGCCAAAGCGGCGGGTATCCGGTATTTTACCTCCGCCAAAGGCAAGAGCCATGGGCGTGTAGCTCAGTTGGTTAGAGCATTACACTGATAATGTAAAGGTCGATGGTTCGACTCCATCCACGCCCACCACAAAAACACCATCCGTACGGATGGTGTTTTTGTGTCTCTTAGAATGTGACAGGAATATTTAGGATGTGGATCGGTGAACCGTCTTGAGCGGACGCTTCATAGAAGCGCAGCGTTCCGCTGGTGTAGCCGCTAGGAATCGACACGGTTTGTGACAGGCTGAATGGTCCTGGTTGGCCAATATCCGGAGCGTTGGCGGTTAAGAAGCCTTGAGCGATCTGTTGGTCGGCTGGACCGCGCAATGTCCATTGAATCGTATTTTCAAACGCAATAGCTGTACCAGACGCCATGACGGGCGATGCGATGTGGCTATTCACAAGTGAGCTCGGTACACAGATGAAGTTTTGCGGATCACAGACCGTGTTGGCTGGCCGTGGACGAACGGTCGGCATCGTTTCTGGATACGTTGGTACTTCCGACGTGCTCGTCGGTGTTGTCGTTGGTTGTGTGGAAATCGGCGTTGGACTAGGTGTGGGTTCTTCGCCCGGTGATGGCAGTTGAGCGCATCCGGCGCCGACCAGTGTCACACAAGCGGCGGCGACTGCGTAGGAGAGAAGGGTAGATAGGTAGCGCATATACTTGTCAGTATACTATACTTCGCCTATGCGAACCCTTCGTTCAGTGTCTGGCCTCAAAATCACACCTGGCATGCGTGTGCTCGTGCGTGTCGACTGGAATGTGCCGCTCGAAGGCGGGCTAAAGCCAGAAAATTCCCTCAAGATCGAGCGCTCGATTGAGACGATCCATTGGCTCCAATCCAAGAAGGCGATCGTGATTTTGTTGACGCATCTCGGCCGTCCGACGAAGCCGGATCCCGCTTTCTCCACGGCGATCTTGGTGAAGCTTTTGAGACGCGAATATAACCTTCCCATCACCCATCACGCCTATCGCGTGTCGCAGGCAAAGGAGCGTACGCAATTACTTCGTGAACTGGAAGACGCCGACCCAGGATCCGTCCATCTGCTCGAAAATGTTCGTTTCGAATCTGGTGAAGAAAAGAATCTGGCTTCGTTAGGGAAAGCGTATGCAGAACTTGGATCAGCCTTCGTAAATGATGCCTTTGCTTCCTGTCATCGTGCCCATGCTTCGGTTGTCGGAATTGCGAAATATCTACCAGTCTATGCGGGAAAATCACTTATCGAAGAAGAGCAGAAACTTTCAAAGCTGCTCACTGATAAGCCTCGTCCACGTTTAGCGGTTGTCGGTGGTCTCAAGCTTTCGACGAAGCTACCACTTCTCCGTGTTCTCCTGGATCGCTTTGATCACGTCTTGGTTGGTGGCGCGATGGCTACAACCCTCAAGGCTGCGGCAGGCGTAGATGTAGGGGCTTCCTTCGTTGAAAAAGACTATCTAAAGGAGGCGAAACAACTGCTCCAGGAAGAGGCGCTTGTGCTCCCTGAAGATATGGTGGTTGCGAAGACCTCGAGCTTCAAAAGATACCGGATAACGGCTTGGGACGAGATTCAGGCCGACGAGCGAACGGTTGATATTGGTCCCAAGACGATGAAGGCTTGGGGCAAGCTCATTGCGCAAGCGAAAGTCTTAGTCTGGAATGGTCCGGTTGGATTGTTTGAGATTGCGCCCTTCGATGTGGGATCTCGATTTATCGCTCGGGCGGTTGGTGCTCGTTCCAAGGGGATGGCTTATGGTGTTGCGGGTGGTGGCGAGACACTGTCAGCGATCCGTGGGGCGAAGGTAGGGAAGTGGTTCGATCATCTCTCAACAGGTGGCGGAGCGATGCTTGAATACGTCTCCAAACAAGGCGAGCTCCCGGGTCTTGCGCCGTTGATTGAATCAGCTCCGAAGACGGTTAAGAAGAAAGCGAAGTAATTTATTATTCATTCCTCTCTATGCCTACTCCTTCCTCTTCTCCTGTTATGCAAACGAATAAACCATTGATTGTGATCGCGGGAATCGTGTTAGTGATTTTGGGTGTGTTCTTGGTCGCGAAGGCGCGGAATGAATTCGCGGTTCACCGCACGATCGGTCGTCCAGCTGATGTTCGTGATACGTTCACGATCGAAGGTGAAGGGAAAGTATCTGGTGCCCCAACCTTGGCCGAAATTTCCTTTGGTCTCTTGAGCGAAGGGACGGACGTTGCCAGAATCCAGCAGGAAAATACGCAGAAAGTGAACGCCATGGTCGCTGCTGTAAAACAGATGGGAATTGCTGAAAAGGATATTCAGACCAGCCAATATTCCATCAACCCGAAGTATGATTATAAAGACGGCACGTCAAAGATTGTTGGGTACCAAGTCTCTCAGAGTGTGAGTTTGAAGCTGCGTGATCTGTCGAAGATTGGTGATGTGCTAACCAAGGTTGGTCAGATGGGTGGAAACCAGGTCAGCGGTCCAACCTTTACCATCGATGATCCAAGTTCATTGAAGCAAGAAGCGCGAATGAAGGCCTTGGAAGATGCTCGTAAGAAGGCTGAGGCGTTGTCTGGTGTGCTCGGGGTGAAGGTAGGTCGTGTTGTGACCTTCAGCGAATCGTCCAACAGCCCAATGCCACCAATGCCGGTCATGTATCGTGAGATGGCGATGGATACAGCAGCACAGGTAGCGAACCCAACGATTGAAGCTGGTTCACTTGATGTACGCTCGAATGTATCAGTGACGTTCGAAGCGCTCTAAGTCAAAAGCTGTCTGAATAAACAAGCTCCGCCTCAACTAGGCGGAGCTTGTGCTATACTCAGTCTCGTCTTACTCCTGCTCTTTCTCTCTTATGTTTGGTGGACACCGCATTCAACACATTATCGCTCGCGAGGTCTTGGATTCACGTGGAAACCCGACTGTGGCTTGTCGTGTCACGTTGCGTTCAGGCGCTTCAGCTGAAGCCAAAGTCCCATCTGGCGCTTCAACAGGCAGTCACGAGGCTTTGGAATTGCGTGATGGTGGTAAGCGCTATGGGGGGAAGGGTGTCTTGAAAGCCGTGAAGAACATTAATGAGATCATCGCACCGGTATTGCGTGGTGTTGATGTCACGCGTCAGCAGGACATCGATCACGTGATGATCGAGCTCGATGGAACGAGTAGTAAAAAGCGGCTTGGAGCTAATGCGCTATTAGCGGTGTCACTTGCTTGTGCTCAGGCGAGTGCTCTGCAACGTCGGTTGCCGCTCTGGCAATCGCTCCGGAAGACGTTCTCGTTTGTGCATGAAGCTGCGTTGCCAATTGCGACGATGAACGTTTTGAATGGTGGCGCACATGCCGACTGGGCGATCGACGTGCAGGAGTGCATGATCGTGCCTCGCCACAAGAAATTCTCAGAACGGGTTCGTATCGGTGCCGAAGTCTTTCATGTCTTAAAGAAGCTCTTGAAAGAAGATGGGTTCATTACAACCGTTGGCGATGAGGGTGGATTTGCTCCACGCGTGCCAAGTGTCAACGAAGGCTTGGCTTATCTTGTTCAGGCCATTAAGAAAGCTGGCTATAAGCCGGGCAAAGATGTTGGATTGGCGATGGATGTTGCGAGCTCTGAGATGTATGACTCAAAAAAGAAGAAATACACCTTCAAAACAGAGGGGGTCGAATATACGTCGGCCGAATTAGCGAAGCGTTATGCACAGCTGATGGAAGATTTCCCCTATTTTGAATCGATGGAAGACACCTTCGCGGAAGACGACTGGGCGGCTTGGAAGCAACATCTTCCACTCTTCAAGAAGCAAAAGGTGCGTGTCGTGGGTGATGACTTCTTCGTAACGAACGTTGAGCGTTTGCAGCGTGGCATCGACGAACAGGCGGCCAGCGCGATTTTGATCAAGCCAAACCAAATCGGAACGCTGACGGAAACGGTTGATGCCATCTTGCTTGCTCATAAGAATGGCTTCGCTACCTCAATTTCGCATCGCTCAGGCGAAACGTCAGATACTACGATCGCTGATCTCGCCGTCGCCTGTGGGTCAGAATATATTAAAACCGGCTCACTCTCACGTTCGGACAGAGTCGAAAAGTACAACCGTTTGATGGAGATTGAACAGGAGCTCAGCGCCTGATACTGTCTCGTTCGTGTCAGATCTCCCACGCATTGTCTGTATTGTTGGTCCAACGTCGTCTGGAAAGACCTCGTTGTCTCTTGAAATCGCCAAAACATTCAATGGGGAGATTATAAATGCAGATGCACGGCAGATCTATCGTGGGTTCATGATTGGAACTGGTCAGCCGACGCTCGAAGAGCAACAAGGGATCCCTCATCACTTATTTGGATTTCTTGAACCAGAGCGAATCTATAGTGTTGCTGAATGGAAACGGAGTGCGTTAGACGCTATCCGTGATATTTCCTTACGTGGAAAGCTCCCGGTGTTGGTTGGGGGAACGGGAATGTATCTTCAAGCGCTCGTAGATAATTACGAGCCACCGACTGTTCCGGCTCAGCCAGAGCTTCGTACCGAAATGGCACAGCGCTCTTTGGAACAACTTGTTCGAATGTTGGAGAGACTAGATCCAGACGCTGCCACCTGGGTTGATCTCAAAAATCGCCGTCGCGTTGAGCGAGCGATTGAAGTTGTGACGACAACTGGGAAGTCGTTTAAAGAACAGCGTTTGCGGGGTGAGCGACTCGTGGATGCGCTATTGATTGGGTTGCAGCGCTCACCGGAGGAGTTACGTGCGCGTATCAATGCGTCGATTGACCGTATGTTTGCAGCTGGGTGGAAAGAGGAGGTTTTGAGCCTTCACACTTCAGGCGTCGCTTGGGATGCGCCGGCGATGACTTCTATAGGTTATCGTGATATTGGTGAGCTCATCCGAGAAGAGGTGTTGTTTGAAGAGGCGCTTGAGCATATTCGGACGGCAACCTGGCGGTATGCCAAACGCCAGTTGACTTGGTTCAAGAAGGACCAGCGAATTCAATGGCATCAGTCTCAAGAAAACGCGTTGCGTGCCGTAAGCGCCTTTTTAGAGAAAGGGTAAAGCCTTCTAGGCCTAGCATTGCTACTTTCTGTACGTTTAAGTGAGGTATGCTATTGTTTTGACGTTATGGCCTACTGGCTCCTAAAAAGCGATCCAGACACCTATTCTTGGGATGATCTGGTTCGTGATAAACAAACCGACTGGACCGGAATTCGGAACTTCCAAGCACGAAATAACCTTCGGGCCATGAAGGTTGGGGATCGTGCGTTTATCTATCATAGCCAAGATGATAAAGATATCGTGGGCTTGGCTGAGATCATCGAGGCAGCTAAACCCGATCCAACCGCTGAAGAAGGCGATTGGTCGTCCGTAAAGATCAAGGCGCTCGGTTCGTGTGGTCGTCCTTTGGGCTTAGAAGAGATCCGGAATACGCCGGGTCTCAACACGATGGTGCTTGTTTCCAACTCTCGCCTGTCCGTTCAGCCGGTTACAGAAGCACAATGGAACGCCATTCTCAAGTATACGAAGACAAGTCTTTCCTGATACTCTCACTCTGTTATGGATCTTCCAACTTCCAATTCTGCCCTGCCCGTGTCTGAGCCGCCTCGCGATCGTCGCCGAGCAGCCTTTAAGTTCTTTTTGGAGCTTTTGCAGGTCTTGGCGATTTCGCTCGTCATCATCATTCCCGTTCGCTATTTCTTGATTCAGCCATTTTACGTGAAGGGTGCGAGCATGGAGCCAAACTTCTTTGATCATGAGTATCTCATCATTAATGAGCTGGGTTACCGTTTGGGCGATCCGATTCGTGGCGACATCGTAGTCTTCAAATATCCAAAAGACCCAGATCAATACTTCATTAAGCGTGTAATTGGTCTTCCGGGAGAGACGGTTGAAATCATTGATGGGAAGGTACGCATTTACAACAAAGAGCATGCGAATGGCTTTTTCTTAGACGAAACAGGGTATATCGATGGCGTCTTCACAAGTAGTCGCCAGATCGTACAGCTAAAAGAGGGCGAGTATTACCTGATGGGCGATAACCGTCCGGCAAGTCTTGATTCGCGCGTGTTTGGGCCGGTGAGTCGTGACCATATCGTGGGGAAGGTCCTTTTGCGTGGCTACCCAGTGGATCGTTGGAAGTTATTCAAGTCGTTCGAGTATCCAGCCCCAACCACTGGGAGCGGCTCGACAACCACCCCGTAATTTGGCTATTCTCAGACATCTCTAAGACGTTCTCCTCTTTTGTTTATGCCTACCGCCCCCAAGCCTAAGTCCGACTCGTTGAAAAAGCCTGCCGACGCTGCCGCCAAGCCAGCCGAAGGGGCGAGTAGCAAAAAAGCTGCTCAGCCAATCTCACTCGTGCGTGGCATGCGTGACTTGCTCCCAAGCGACCAGCCCTATTGGAAGAAGATTTACGACGCCTATGATCGTGTCGCCGGAGCGTATGGCTTCGACCGTATCGATACCCCGTTGATCGAAGAGCAATCGTTGTTCGTTCGTGGAGTTGGAAAAGTGACCGATATCGTCGAAAAAGAGATGTTCAACTGGGAAACCCAGGGTGGAGAACACATCGCTCTTCGTCCAGAAGGGACGGCTTCAGTGGTACGTGCCTATATTCAGCACGGCATGTTGAACCTGCCCCAGCCGGTTCGTTTATGGTACACGGGTCCGATGTTCCGCTATGAGCGTCCACAGGCTGGACGTTTCCGTCAGCACTTCCAGGGTGGATTTGAATGCTTAGGTGAAGCGGACGCTGTTGTGGATGCGCAGCTTATTGTCATCTCTCACGCGATTTTAAAGGAGCTTGGTCTCGACCCGGTCGTGAAAATCAATTCACTTGGATCTCCAGAATCTCGTACGAACTACAAGAACGCACTTGTTGCCTTCTTCCGCTCAAAGCGCAACGTGTTGACTGAAGAGGACAAGAAGCGTCTGCTCAAGAACCCACTTCGCTTGCTCGACTCCAAAGAAGAGCACATGAAAGAGCTCAAGGCTGAAGCGCCACAGATCGTTGATTGGCTTGATGAGGAATCCAAAGCGCATTTCATGCGTGTCTTGGAGTACTTAGATGAGGTTGGTGTTCCCTATGAGCTCGATCCATATTTGGTTCGCGGTCTCGATTACTACACGAAGACGGTCTTCGAATGGTACGCCTCAAGTGATGATCAAGAGCTGGCTCAGTCGGCACTCGGTGGTGGTGGCCGCTACGACGATTTAGTTGAGCAGCTCGGTGGCCGCCCAACGCCAGCTGCTGGCTTCGGTCTTGGTCTTGATCGTATTGTCTCGCGCTTGAAAGAAAAAGATCCAGCTCTTGGTTCTCAGGTTCGGAAAGCAGATGTCTTCATTGCTCAGCTCGGCGAGATGGGAAAGAAGCGCGCTTTAGCTTTATTTGAGGAGTTCCGCCAGGCTGGAATCGCGGTTGGGGAATCCTTTGCGAAAACCTCGCTTAAGTCTCAGATGGAGACGGCGAACCGCCGCGGAGCTCGTTATGCCTTGCTCTTAGGGCAAAAAGAAGTCCTTGATGGCACTGTCTTGGTCCGTGACATGGACTCCGGCACCCAGGAAGTCTTCGACGCGAAGAAAGCCGTCCACGAAATGAAGAAAAAGCTTCTTGCTAATGCCGCTGCCGCTGAAGCCGCTTCCCAAGAACAAAAATAGCCTCGACAAGTCTCAAAAAATCCCTGTAGCAAGGGATTTTTTGTGCATAAGGGCTCGTTGACGCGTCTTTGTTTCTGGCGTAGGATAGTTCTCGACATCAGAGGGCGATTTAGCCCTGGTGATCCCATTATAGAAAGGAGCGTGTCTTATGGCCGAAGTAAAGCGTAAGAAAGGAGAAGCGTTTGATGCCTTGTTGCGTCGTTTTCAGCGTCGTCACCAAGAAAGTGGTAAGAATATTGAAGTAAAGCGTCGTCGCTTCCACGCGAAGGCGGTCAACGAAAACCGTCGCCGTGAGAGCGCGCTGTATCGTGTCACGAAACGCAGCAAGCTCGAGTATCTTGTGAAGACTGGACAAGTCCAAGAAGATGCTCGCCGTCCTTCACACCGTAAATCGTAATCGTAATGACTATCCTTGAGCGGATTGAAGCTGATTTCAAGGAAGCGATGAAAACCAAAGATGAACTGGCTCTGTCGGTTCTTCGCTTGGTCAGAACCTCCTTGAAAAATAAGCAGATCGATCTTGGCCACGCGCCTGATCAATCGGAAACCGAACAGGTTCTCCGTACCATGATCAAGCAGTACCAAGATGCCTTGTCTGATTTCTCTGCTGCCGGTCGCCAAGATTTGGTGGAACGTCAACAGAAAGAGATCGACTTGATCGCTGCCTATCTTCCGCCCCCTCTCTCATCTGAAGAGCTCCGTAAGATCGTCTATGACGCTCTGGCAGCCTCTGAGATCAAAGAAGTGGGTCGAGCGATGGGAGTTGCGATGAAAGCGGTGAATGGAAGAGCTGATGCAAAAGATGTGCGCCCGTTGGTTGAAAGCTATTTCCACCCGTAACGACGTTATTTTAGAAACTTGTGCCCCTTTGAATCCCTAGCATCTTTCTTTCCCATGCTTGAGAAAGGTCGCAGGAGCGCCACAGCCGCCTTATCAGCACCCGTACGCATTGTCGCGCGGGTGTTGATGGCGGCTGTGTTCGTTGGCGCGCTTATTTGGACGCTTCCCGCGGGCGTTCACGCGCAAACTGCCAGTCCCGACGCGGCGGCCCCGTTGAACGATGTAGCGACGGCGGCTGGGGTGGATGGATCCGCTGATTTATTCACGTTGATTGGTCGCATTATCAACGTAGTCTTCGGATTCTTGGGGGTTGTGCTGCTGGCCTATATTTTATACGCAGGCTATTTGTGGATGACGGCTGGTGGCGATGCGAAGAAGGTTGAGCAAGCCAAGGATACGATTCGTAATGCGATTATTGGGTTGCTGATCCTCGTGTGTTCTTTCGCGATCGTGACATTCATCATGCGCCAGTTGAGCTTTGTGAGTGACGGGGAAGGATTTTTTGGAGGAAATGGCAACGGAGACTTCAGCTTGAGCGGCTTCCCAGATCGTGCGGGCGCTCTGGGGGATGTTATTCGTGATGTCTTCCCAATGCCGGGCGCAACGGATGTTCCACGTAATACAGCTATCATGGTGACGTTTGCGCAGCCAATCAAAATAAATTCGTTTGTGAACGAATACAATGATAATGGCACGCCAGACAACTTGAACGATGATATCGCAACGAGTACGCGTATCGGGTTGAACACCGACAACGTGCGTATTTACCGAACTTCAGAAGGGCGCACGCGAGCGCTCACATCGGATCAGGTGCGCGTTCGTTTCACCGAAGATCGGTTGACCTTTGTCATGCGTCCAGTAGCCTATCTTGGAAGCTCGGCTGAGCCGCAGGACTACACGGTTGAACTCACTGGTGGCGCGAGCGGTATCAAGTTGGAAGATGGGCAGCCGGTGTTCTCGGGTCGTCGATCGGCGGGATATCGCTGGTCGTTCCAGGTCTCAACAAATGTAGACCTAACCCCACCAAAGGTTGTGAGCGCGATTCCAGCGGCAGGTGGCCGATATGCGCCTAACATTGTCGTTCAGGTCAACTTCAACGAAGCAGTTGATCCAACGAGTGCGGCAGGGATTGTGCGTGAAGGAGGGGCTGGCTTTAACAATATCGAAGTTTCTGCCCGACCAATTGCAGGTGGTGCTTTGGGCCGCCCGGCGGGTCAATTTAGAGTCTCGAACGCCTATACAACAGTTGAGTTCGTAACGAACCTTGCCTGTGGAGTGAATAGCTGTGGTCGTCAAATTTTCTGCTTGCCATCGGATGCGGCGATTCAGGTCGCGGTGAAAGCGGCGACACTTGAATCAGCGAGCAGCTCTCAAGCCGCGATTGTCCGTGGGTTGTACGACGGGGTGGTTGATACGGCGAGTAACTCTCTCGACGGAAACGCCAACGATCGCGCGCAAGGTCCTCCAGTCGACAACTATAACTATGCCTTTACGACCCTCACGAATCCCGATCGGAGCGCTCCGTTCGTGCGCGGCTTCGTGCCAGCGCCAGAAACGGGCTTGATCCCAGTTGATCAGATTCCAAGTGCCGATTTTAACAGCATCATGCAAGCATCGACAATTAATTCCGGAAATATCAAATTATTAACGAACGAGCCACCGTCTGATACCTTTTGGTTCCGTCCACGCATGTTGAACTTGGTAGGAACGCGTCCAGTAACAGGAGGGGAAAACGCCTCCTCTAGTCGTGCCTTGATTGATCACCGCGTCTACGCAGCAGCAACGCAACGATTCGCTCCAGAGTATTACCCATCCTTCGGATCGGGTGTACAGAACATTTATCAGAACTGTTTCAACCCAACGTCATCAGACAATACGACGGCGGAATGTCGCGGAACGGCCGAACGTCCAAACTGTTGTTTTGTCGGTGGTGTCGCAACACCTAGTGCAACTGCCTGTCCTTACCCAACTACCTCACGGCCATGAACCTTCGTCGCTTCCTCTGTCTGGTTGGAATGATCCTCGCCTTCGGCGGGGGATTATTCTTCCTGCATGCGCATCCCGCCTTGGCACAAGCTACTGATGCACCGATTGGTGCCGGCTTTGAAGAGGTCGGAGAGGCGGCGCAACTAGGGGACGCAGATCCTCGGATTATTGCGGCACGTATTATCAATATTTTCTTGGGAAGTGTTGGAGTGATTTTACTCTGTCTCGTGTTGTACGCCGGATTCATGTGGATGACAGCTGGAGGTGATAATGAAAAGGTTGAGAAAGCTCAGAAAACGATTAGAAATGCGATCATTGGCTTGATCATTATTCTCTGCTCTTGGGGCTTCGTGACGTTTGTCATGAAGAAGTTAATGGATGTGACGGAGACAGATGGCGGTGCGTTGGTGGCAAGCCCTGATGCAAGTGGATCTTTGGGTGCAGCTGGCGGATCGCTCGCGTTTAAAGTTCGTTCGATTACGCCGGTCGGTCAACAGACAATTCGTAACCTCCAGGTTCGTTTCTTGTTTAGCCGTGAAGTATTGGCGACGTCTGCATCTACTTCGATCAGCGTTGTACGAGCTTCAGATAACCAAGTGATTCCTGGAACTCTCACGATCGGGACGACACAGATCACCTTTACGCCAAACGAGGCATGTCCAGCCCCGAATGCAGCGCGCAAATGCTTTGCCGAAAATACGGAATACATTGCGAAAGTCGCGGGAACACTTCGTTCCAAATCTGGCTTGGCGATTGCCTGCAATAAGAACGTTCCGGCGTGTGAAGTCCGTTTCAAGTCTGGTCCGTTGGTGGATGTAACGGCGCCCGTTTCGGTGATTACGACGCCACTCGAAGCGCAAGGGATTCCGCTGGGCGATACGGTACGTGTGACGGTTCGATCGACAGATGCGGGTGGAGTCGGGCTCACGGAGGTATATGTCGATGGAAAATTAATCGGTGATGATATTAGTGAGGCAACCTCAACGCCGACGAGTTATGACGCAACGGTGCTGTGGGATACACGCGGAGTTGCAACAGGGACGCATCGTATTGAAGCGCATGTCTGGGATAGCGATTCAAATAGCGTGACAACAACACCAGTTACGGTGGTAATCCGTCCGCGAAACTTTTTCAATGGGATTCAGGATGGTCCGGGCTTAGATCCAACAGGTGCCGGTGGCGCTGGTGGTGCCACGGGCGCGGGAAGTGGTGCTGGAAGTGGTAGTGGTATTGGAGCCGGTGGCTCTGGTGCTCGTGGCGGACTCTATGGAGAAACCGGTATTGATTGTGGTGGTCCAGGGGGCGGTGCGTGTCCGGGAAGTCCCTGTACGACGGCGTATCAGTGCGCGAGTTCAATGTGTCAGGCTGGTCGTTGTGTTGAGCAGCCAATCATTGGATCCTTCAATCCAATCGATGGAGCGCCGGGTTCGTTTGTGACAATTACTGGCGCCAACTTTGGAACTACGACTGGTCAGGTGTTATTTGGCGGACGAACAGCGACGGCGCCAGCGGCCTGTACGGCGGCGAGTTCGTTCTGGTCGCCAACCCAGATTGTGGTGGCTGTTCCAGAAGGGGCAACGACCAGCTCGATTCAAGTCGTGCATGGATCAAACCGTTTATCAGATGCAACGAATGACGAGCGTGGCCCACGCTTAGCGGATTTCCGTGTGAATGGTGTGGCTCGTCCAGGTTTGTGCGCCATTCGTCCTGGTTCGGCCACGATTGGTGAACGCGGTCGTTTGGCTGTAGCCGGTGTAAACCTCGGGTCGACCGCTGGTCAGCTCTACTTTAACGATCAAAATGCGCCAGTGTCTGCCTGGCGTTCGAATGGAATCGATCTCACTGCCCCATTGGTTGCGCCAGGTACGTATGCCGTTCGTGCGCGTGTGAATGGAATGGAATCGAACCCGGTTTCGTTCCAGTTCAATGATCGCATTATCAGTTCGCCACCAACGATTGATCAGCTGCGCCCAGCAACGGGTACGGTTGGGTCGTATGTAACATTGGTTGGTCGAAACTTTGGGAGCGCTGGTCGAGTGTTCTTCCGGAATACGCTCACGAACGCGGTGGGTGAGGCGGACACGCGTTTTCCGGCAGAGTGTGGGAGTAACTTCTGGGGAGATACGGCGGTCATGGTGAAGGTGCCACGTGCTCTACGTGGTGGATTGGGTGAAGAACAGCCAGTTCGTCCAGGTCAGTACGAAATCTATTTGCAACGTGACAGTGTCTTAGTGAGTAACCGTGTCCGCTTCACCGTCTTTGATGGGGTCGCTGGTCCTGGAATCTGTTCGATTCAGCCAGTTGGCGGTCCAGTTGGTACTGGTGTCACCATTATCGGAGAAAACTTCGGTTCAACAGTTGGATCTGTAACGTTTGCGGGAACGACCACTT
>CAYQAL010000022.1:10104-13210 GCA_964415465.1 uncultured Gammaproteobacteria bacterium | reverse complement strand
CGTCGCGCGCCTGCTCGGCCGCCGCCTGCGCCGCCTGCGCCGCCGTCGCCGCCCGCTCGGCCGCCGCCTGCGCCGCCTGCGCCGCCGTCTGCACGGGGCGGAGGTCGACGGGCTGCTGGATGGGGGCGGGCTGTTGCGGCTGGGCGCGCGGCACGTTGGACGTGCTCGTGCCGTTGCCGCAGCCCGTGCCGAGGCAGAGAGCGATCGCGGAGACGACGAGGAAACGCTTGCTGAACTTCATCGGGGACCTCCTAAAGGCGGTTGACTGACTTCGGACTCTTCGGAACTCGTGCGGCCAGTTGCGGCCGTCACCTGGGTGACCGGCCAGCATGGCTGACGCGGAATCGCGAATGACGCCGGGACGTGTGTTGCTACGTCGAGGCGATTGTTCTCGTGTGAAATCGGATTGGGAAGGAGCGCTGTCGCTCTCGAGCGAAAAAGTGAATTCCCGCTCTAGTTCCCAGAAGATTTAAAGTAGGCACCAATTGCCCACCGTCAACCTTCAGAACGACATAGTATGGCATAATTTAATAAAAGTGTCAAGAAACGTCAATGTTTTTGCTTAAAAATGGCACTTTTTTTGTAAAGCGCTTCGTTTACATCCCTGCACTACAGGATCCTTAGATTGAATGGTTTGTTTGTTCGTGACGGTCCATTCGGCTGACCAGAGCCAAGTGTTCGAGCTCCTGTTTCTTGTGTAGATGGATAAAATGATCGACGTGGTCAACGATCTCGTTCCGAACGTTCGAAAACCCCTGTTTCATTTCTTTGCGAAGATCGTCCAATTCAAATCGCATGGCGACGTTCTCCTTTAAGAAGTCGACCGTTTCCACTACGCCATCTAGTTTTTCATTGGTCTTTTTTAATTCCAGTCTTAAATCACGCGCAACGCGTTGTAAGACGGTGAGGATCTCACGATTAGAAGGTTCGCGGGTTGGCATAGAAGGAAAAATAGCAGGGGTGAGACGGGTCTACAACTACCCCGTTCCATGAAATAGACATGGTCGTCAAGAGTCGCTACCCTGAGGCCAATGTCTACCTTTGTTCTGTCTTCTCCACAGTCGGGGAGTCCTTTTACGAGTCGCATCGATTATCACAAAGAACTTAACCAAGAGCAGTTGGATGTAGTTTTGCATGGGGATGGTCCGTGTTTGGTGTTGGCGGGTGCTGGATCAGGAAAAACGCGAACAATTACGTATCGGGTCGCGTATTTACTAGAGCAAGGCGTCGACCCGTCTTCGATCCTTCTCCTTACGTTTACGAACAAAGCGGCCAAAGAAATGTTGCAGCGGGTAGGAGCGCTCGTTGGTCCACAGGCATCGCGTATCTGGGGAGGAACCTTCCATTCGGTCGCGAGTCGGTTGCTTCGTTCGTGTGCGTTGGCGCTGGGGTATCAAACGAACTTCACGATCCTTGATGCGGATGATGCAGACGATCTTGTGAAAGCGGTGATGAAGGATCTTTCGATTGATCCCAAGGCGCGACGCTTTCCATCGCCAGCAGTAGTGGGGAATATTTTGTCGTATGCGCGCAATACGCAGCGTTCGATCGAAGACGTGCTCACAGCCAAGCATCCGCACTTTGTGCAGTTTGCGTCTGACATCGTGACCATTGGTATTCAGTACCAAGAACGGAAGAAAGCCTCGAATGCGATGGACTTTGATGATCTTTTGTCTCTGATGGCGATGGCACTGGAAGATTCCTCGCTGGGAGTTGGATTCGCGCAGATGTTCAAATACGTGTTAGTCGATGAGTATCAAGACACGAATGCGATTCAAGCGCGGATTGTGAAAGGCTTTGGCGCGAAGCACCAGAACGTGTTGGTGGTGGGGGATGATGCGCAGTCGATCTACGCCTTCCGTGGAGCGGATGTGCAAAATATTTTGTCGTTTCCAAAACAATGGCCTGGCGCCAAGATGTTTAAGTTGCTCACGAACTATCGTTCGGTGCCAGAGATTCTCGAACTCGCCAACGAATCGCTGAGCCACAACGTTGATAAATTTGAAAAGGAGTTGGTGGCGATGCGGGCTTCCGGACCAAAACCTCGACTCGTGCCCTGCGCGTCGGCGTCTCAAGAGGCTCGGTATATTGCGGATCAAATTCTTCAGTTACGTTCGGAAGGAACAGCGCTTGAAAACATGGCGGTCTTGTTCCGTTCAAGTGCGCATTCTCAGACGCTTGAATTCGAGTTGATGAAGCGTGACATTCCCTACGAATATCGTGGCGGGCAAAAGTTCTTTGAACGTGCGCATATTAAAGATGTGATTGCTTTTTTACGCGTCGCAGCGAACCCAGTGGATGAGGTGGCATGGTTGCGTGTTTTGGGGCTCCAAACGGGCATTGGAGCAGCAACGGCAGGAGCACTTACCAAGCGTGCGCTTCGCATTGGTTCTTTAAAAGAGGTGATTGAGGCGCCTGAGATGTTGTCGGTTGCGAGTCGTGGAAAAGTTGGCTGGCAGGAATTCATGGCAGTAGGGGAAGAGATTGTGCTTCGAAGCCCGCTGCCTTCGGGAATGATCCGTGCGGTGTTGGATTCGTCGTATCGAACGTTGCTTGAGCGAGAATATCCGAACTGGAAAGAGCGCTTGGAAGATCTGGAGCAGCTCGCGCGTTTCGCGGAGAGTTACGAAGATGTCACACGCTTCTTGGCGGACATCGCGCTCTATGACGAAGTCATGGGCGGCAGAAAAGGGGAGGCGGTGGATCCAAATCAAGAACGAGTTATTCTCTCGACGATTCACCAAGCGAAAGGGTTGGAATGGGACGCCGTGTTTATTATCCACTTAGCGGATACCGCTTTTCCAAATCGACGGGCGATGACCGAAGAAGGTGGTATGGAAGAAGAGCGACGCTTGTTTTATGTCGCCGTCACGCGGGCGCGTCGTCACTTGATGTTGAGTTACCCGATGACAATGGGCTATGAGTCGCTCGCGTTTAACCAGGTAAGTACCTTTATTGATGAAGTAGCGCCGCGCTTATTTGATCGGGTCGAACTGATTGATTCGACGAACCGTCCCGCCTTTGCGCAGCGTCCGAAGCGTCCGTGGGAATGGGGTGGAGGAGATGATGGGTCGCAACTCTCCGCTTGGGATGAGCCGAGCTTTCC
>CAYQAL010000022.1:0-10004 GCA_964415465.1 uncultured Gammaproteobacteria bacterium | reverse complement strand
CAAGCCATCGACTGTTTTCAAGAAAAAACCCCCACAATCTTCTAGTACCGACCCAACCTACGTCGACGAGCCGTTTTAGGCTTGTTTCTGACGCGTTCGCTCGCTAAGGTGGCCATCTCGTATGTCTGCCGCTACGGTGTTTGGTCCGGGACATCCCGATCAAGCCTGTGACCTCGTGGTCGCGGCCGTGGTTGAAGACTATCTGCGACGTGATCCAGAGTCTCACCTGAACATTCGTGCGTGCGGCGGAAAGGGCGCCTTGTTTTTGGCGGGTGAAGTAAGTTCGACCGCCGATTTCGATGTGTCGATGGTTGTAAAACAAACACTGGCTACCTGTGGGGTACTTGGAACGATCGAACCGTTTATCGCCTTCGAACCAATGGCGGCGGCGTGGACAAAGGCGTTGGGGAATCGCGAGCCAGTTACGGTTCAAGGCTATGCAACTGAGGAGACGCCGGAGCTTCTGCCGGTTCCGGTTGTCCTTGCTCGTGCGCTTGCGAGCGCCCTCGAAGATAAGCGGACCAAGGATCAAGACTGGTTTTGGTTAGGGGCGGACTATGAAGTAACCGTAGTGTCCGCAGTTGATGCAAAGCCGTTCGCACTGATTCGTGCTGAGCATCTAGACTCGTATTCTCTGGAGCAGGTTCGTACGCGTATTCAATCTCTCTGTGCACCGCTGTGTATGGGAGGAGACATTCGTGTAAATCCAGGGGGTGAAGAAACCCAAGCCGGTCTTGCGCATCGCATTGGATCTTCCGGACGGAACTCGTTTGACCTCTACGCGCGAATACCGATTGCTGCTTCGGGAGTTGGGTTGTCACTTCGTCATCCGAAAAATGCCGGAGCAGCCGCGTGCCGATCTATCGCTCGGCGCCTGGTGAAAGCGGGGCATGGGAAGGCGGTTGCGGTGCGTGCAACCTGGCTGCCTCTCGAAACGCGGCCTTCGTTTGTTCGTGCTTGGTCAGAAGCGGGCAAAGATCTTTCGCATGAGATTCAAGAATCTGAGCTCGACCTTACGCGTTTGCCACCAGCTTGGAGCGCGCCTGAACTTGCAACCGCTTTTGTTCGCCAGGGGACAGATTCCTCCATTCAGTTCCCCTGGGACAGGTAGTCAGTCACGCCACAATGTGTCATTCTAAACAAGCTCCTATGAAAACACGTATCTTTGCCTCCTTTCTTGCTCTCACTTTGCTCGGAGCAGGCTGTTCCAGCGCTCCTAGCGCGTCCGTTGACTCCTCTGCGACCAACACGAACGGTGGTTCTTCGTTAAGCACCCCGTCTGTTCCAGCTGAGCCAACCTGTTTCTCTCGAGTTACTTCTCCTTCCTCTATGTCTTCTTCCACCTATACATTCCCTGGTATTTTGCCAGCCGATCAGGTCCACAATAAGCGCGTTCGTATTCAGACAAATCAGGGTGACATCGTGGTACAGCTCGACCATGAAAAAGGTCCCTGTGCGGCTTCAAACTTCTTGTCGCTCGCGAAAGCCGGTTTCTACGACGGTACGATTTTCCACCGTGTGATCCCAGGCTTCATGATTCAAGGCGGTGATCCAACCGGAACCGGTATGGGTGGTCCAGGGTATGAATTCCAGAACGATCGTGTTACCAGCCTTCCAGAAAAAGAATTCAACATGCAGGGTCAGCGCTTTAACGCGCCTTACTACGCAGACGGTACGCTCGCCATGGCGAATGCAGGTCCAGATACGAATGGTTCGCAGTTCTTCATGATGGTGGCGGACTATCCTCTTTCGCCAGACTATTCCATTTTTGGAAAAGTCGTTGAAGGGTTAGACATCGCAAAAAAGATTTCAAACTTGCCACGTAACCCAAGTGACCGTCCAAACCAGGAAGTGAAGATGATCAAGGTGACGGTTGAGTAGGTGGTACAATTGTTCAAAGACATGCCGGTTTTCGGGTGGTGGGCTCTCTTGCTTCTGGTGCTTGTTGTCACCGGAGCGATTGGGCTCACCGCCTTTCGGTATGGGCTTCTTCCGACACTCGTCGGAGGAGCGCCGTACATGCCCACCAACCCAGACCTAGTGAAGGCAATGATTCGATTAGCGGGATTGAAGGCAAGTGATCGGGTGGTTGATCTTGGATCCGGTGATGGGCGCCTCGTGTTGGCCGCAGCAAACGCAGGAGTGAGCGAGGCAACTGGGTATGAAATCGACGGTTGGAATGTGTGGAACGCAAATCGTGAGGCGAAGCGGTTAAAACGGGCGAACACTCGCTTTATCTGTCGTTCGTTTTGGACGGTTTCTTTGCATGAAGTCGATGTGGTCTTTGTATATGGGCTGCCTCCGTATATGGCACGTCTCGCGGAAAAGTGCGCGACGGAGCTTCCCTCAGGTGCTCGTGTCGTTTCTCTATTGTACGAACTGCCAGGTTGGCGATCTCTAGAAACACAGGAAGGCATTCATCTCTACCGAAAACTATGACCCCATACGTACTATATTTTATTATTTTCTGTAGTCTCGGGTTTGCGATTTTGGCCGTAGCGCTGTTTATCAGTTATACGGTGATCCCTCGTTTGTGGGGAGACGCGCCCTATGTTGGCAGTAAGCGTGAGAAGGTTGAGAAGATGCTGCGCTTGGCAAAGCTCGTTTCAACCGATCGAGTCGTTGACCTTGGGTCAGGGGATGGGCGATTGGTCTTTGCGGCCGCAAAACAAGGAGTAGGCGAAGCGGTCGGATACGAAATCCACCCAGTACTTGTCTGGCGTTCCAGGCTGTTAGCGAAATTACTTCGTCTCCCAAATGCGACATTCCGATCCCAATCGTTTTGGGATATTTCTTTACGAGAGTTTAACGTAGTATTGGTGTACCAATTGCCTCGCGTCATGATCCGCTTAGCCAAAAAGTTCTCAGACGAATTGCCACCTGGTGCAAAAATTATTTCAAACTCGTTTGAACTGCCAGGTTGGGAGCCGATTCTCGAAGAACCGGGAGTGCGGGTCTATCAAAAGAAGAGTTGAGGCATAGTCGCTGGCCAGAATCCTCATTCCTTCGTACTCTAGCCATAGATATGTCTAAACGAATCCTTGGAGTCGGAGTTGTCTTGGTTCTGTTAGCAGGTGGCGCGTACGCTTCTCGCGGTACTTGGCGACCGTTGGTCGAGGGATTACAGCAGCCGGCTATTCCAGTTGCGACTCCGTACCGCCCCGCGACGTCGTCAGTTCCGGCGTCTCCTACGGCGACTTCGTCTATTGATACACCCGTTGCCCCTTCGCGCATCCCAAGTTCAACTTCTCCAATACCGACTCCTACTTCGCCTACATCAGTAGATCCGTTTGTATTTGAAGGAGCTCGTCCAGCGGAGATGAATTTGGCCGTTCCGTTTATGCTCCAGGCGCCAAAGCAAAATTGGGACATGCCGTATCAAGAAGCCTGTGAAGAAGCATCGCTTCTTATGGTCCGTGGGTTCTTGCAAGGGAAGACAACGGACTTTGGAGCCGATGAAGCCGACCGACAAATTATCGACCTCGTTGCCTATGAAGAATCAAAAGGTGATGCACCAGATGTGACGCTGCGTCGTTTGGGTGAGATTGCAGAGGCGAAGTTTGGTTACCGTCCTGTAGTAAAAAGAGTCACCAGCATTGATGACGTGAAGAACGCGATCGCGAATGGGTATCCCGTAATTGTACCGGCTTCTGGAAAAGCGCTGCAGAATCCGAACTTCCGAAATGGAGGCCCGCCCTACCACATGGTCGTCGCGAAGGGGTATTTGGCTGATGGGCGAATCGTGACCAATGATCCAGGGACACGAAAAGGAAAAGACTATGTGTATGGCGCGTCCCTTTTCTTCAGCGCGATTCATGATTGGAACGATGGAGATGTTCCGAATGGAGAAAAGAGTATTCTCGTCTTACTGCCAAAAGAATAATAGAGTATGAGTCAAAAGACGCGGAGTCTGTTGTTGTTTCTAGGGCTGGTTATCTTACTTGGAGCGATCGTTCTCGTGTGGCGAGCGCTGCCTATGTCGACGGAGCAGTTGAATACGATCACGACAACGACTGAATCGTTGCCTATTACGGCCTCAACTTCATCTGAGATGGTGGTTGTTCCTCCGATCGTGCCCGAATCAGCGACAACGACAGCCAATCTGACGATGTTGGTGGTGGGCGATATCATGCTTGATCGGACGGTCGCGACACGGACAACGCGATCGGGTGACGCGTCATATCCATTCCGCAAACTGCCAACCAATTGGTTGTCTGGATTCGATGTAACCGTTGGGAATTTGGAAGGCCCGCTGACACCAACCCGACGCCCACCAGAGAAATCGATCGACTTTCAATTTGATCCAGCCTGGAGTTTTATTTTGAAGGAGCAGGGGTTCGATGCATTCTCTCAGGCGAACAACCATGCGCTTGATCAAGGCGCGCTTGGCTACGCAGACTCGGTGCGGCGTTTGCGTGAAGCGGGCTTTACCGTCTTTGGTCATCAAGTCGATGACGGATTGATCGCGCTTGCGACGACAACTGTGAAAGGGGAGCGGCTCGCGTTTCTTGGCTGGAACACGACAGATAACCCAATCAACTTTACGCAGGCAGAAGAAGCGATCTACCGAGCGAAGCTACAATCAGATCTCGTGATCGCCTTTTTGCATTGGGGGCAGGAGTATCGTGATCGGCCAGAGTCAGACACGGTTGCGTTGGCGCATTGGTTCATCGATCACGGTGTTGATGTGGTGATTGGTGGCCATCCACACTGGGTACAAGGCATTTCTTCCTATAAAGGAAAACCAATTGTGTGGTCGCTGGGAAACTTTGTGTTCGATCAGGATTGGTCGAAAGAAACACAACAGGGCCTGACGGTCGCGTTGCGGGTAACGGATGCGGAAATCGGCATTCAACCGTTCCCGGTGAGTATTAAAGTGAGCCAGCCTGCGTTGGAAGAAGGGGAGGCGTTAGCTAATCGCTTGAGCGCCTTGGCAAAGATTTCGGATGCGGAGTTCCGTGAAGCGATTCAAACAGGAAAAGAACTTGTGTTTACCCGTTAAAATAACATCGACCCCATCGGAGAGGGCCGATGGGGCTATGCGAGGAGATCGGTTGTTCGTGACGGCCTCGCTTTAAGCCCGGTGCGCATGAACTGTCAGGCGGCGATCCGCAGTTCGATGCTGACACCATTCGGCCTGAACCGGGTGAGCGTCTGCTGCGCACGTGCAAAGTTGTCCGAGCGGCAGGTCACGACGATCATGCCGCCGGACTTGTTGATGTGGCGCTTGGCCACCCCCACCTTGCCGAACTCACGCACCAGCCTAGACATCAGTCCGCCCTTCGCCTTCGTCACGGGATCCTCCGATCGCTGAGTTCAACGCGTACTTTTCAGCAGGGGACGCGTTCTTTCCCGTGAAATATGTAGCTCTTTCTCGCTGTCAGGTCAACCATTCGTCGCTCGCTACTCGTATGCTACGCTTGAGCCCTTCCTATGCAACCGATGCGCTTTCAGGACCTCACGTTAGAGGATCAATTTCTCTTAGATGAAGCGGAACGAGCGATGGCGAATGCCTATGCACCCTATTCTCAGTTTCATGTCGGTGCCGCGATCCGCACGATGCACAAGCGAACGTATATTGGAGCGAATATGGAAAACGCAGCCTATGGGAGCGTAGTCTGTGCGGAGCGTTCTGCGCTGACGTCGCTCAGTACGGCGAGCGACCGTGCGATTGAAGCGGTGGCGGTAATTGCAACAAGCGTCCAAAAACCAACCACCGAACCCGCGATGCCTTGTGGCGCTTGTCGTCAGTGCTTGTTCGAGTTCGCTGATTTGATCGACCGCGACTTCGTGGTGATCTGTAGTGATACGGCAAAATCTAAGATCACCGTTACCACCATTCGTGAGCTCTTGCCGCGGGGCTTTGGGCCTTCTATGCTCGGAGTACAGACCGATCGCTATCGTCCGATGTTACCAAAGCCAAGTTTTTAGTATGCACATCATGACCGTCTCAGCCTTCATCGCGTACTTGAATGACACGTTCAAGGCGATTTGGGATAGTCAGCAAGTGGCGCTAGAAGGAGAAGTTACTTCTTATCGTTGCTCACAAGGTCAATGGGTGAACTTTGATTTGAAAGACGAAGGAGGACTCGTGAGTGTTTTTATGCCTGCAGCCAAGTTGAATGTTCCCATTCAAGATGGGATGCGTGTGCGTTTGTTTGGTTGGCCGCGTGTCTATCCAAAGTATGGAAAATTCTCGTTCTCGGCTGATCGGGTTGAATTGATCGGCGAAGGCGCGCTACAAAAAGCATTACAGATGTTGCGCATAAAGCTAGAAAAAGAAGGGTTGTTTGAAACGAGTCGTAAGCGCAGTTTAGTCCGCTTCCCACGTCGCATTGCTTTGGTTGCCTCGCGAGAAAGTGCTGCCTACGGAGACTTTGTACGTATTTTATCTGAACGTTGGGGCGGGCTCGAGATCGATCTCTATCATGTGATGGTGCAAGGCGATCAAGCCCCGCCACAAATCGTAGCCGCCATCCAAACGGCTCAAGGAATGCATGTGGAGCGTCCCTACGATGCACTCGTTCTCACACGTGGTGGAGGATCGCTCGAAGAGTTGATGGCTTTTAATGATGAACGTGTGGTGCGTGCCTTGTTCGCCTGTCGTATCCCAACCTTGGTTGGCATCGGACACGAGCGAGACCTCACGCTCGCCGAAGAAGTCGCTGATATTCGTGGCTCAACGCCAACCGATTGTGCGCGGCGTCTCGTCTTAGATCGCATGGATGTCTTGTATGAGCTCGCGACGCTGCAAGAGGGAATTAGCGGATCGATTGAGACGTGGATCCAAACAGCTCAGCATCAGATCGATACGGTGATGGTACGAACCGACGCGTGGCTCGGGCAGTGTCGCTTCCGTTTTACGCATCTTGATACTGCCATTCAGTCTGGACTTGAGCGTTGGCAAAAAGCGTCGTATGAACGGCTTGATGTCTTGGAGCGCATGATTCGCTGTCATCAGCCAGAAGCGGTGCTCAAACGCGGGTATGCGATCGTTCGTACGACGGCAGGTCTTGTTCAGTCGTCTGCCGCTGGACTTCAGCCAGGTGAAGAGATGTCGATTCAATTCAAAGATGGTATGGTAAAAACCATCCTAGCTTCCTAATCTATGGCCAAGAAGAAATCTGATGTCGATGTCGCGAATGCCTTCAAAGAACTCGAGGAAATTTCTGCCTGGTTTGAACAAGCCGAACCGGATCTCGATGAAGGCTTGAAGCGGTTCGAACGCGCAATGGAATTATCCTCTGCGCTTCGTGAACGCTTGCAAGAGGCAGAAAACACGATTAAGGAAATTAAAGTAAAATACGGAACGGTGTCGGAAGAATAATTTGATATTTATCCCTCTATGTCACTTCTTCTTCGTTTACTTCTCAATGCGCTTGGTGTGATTCTCGTGTCTTACATCGTGCCAGGCGTCCAAGTTGATGGGTTTCTCACAGCGATCATTACCGCGTTTGTGATTGGATTGATCAATGCGGTGATTCGCCCAATTCTCTTGGTACTGTCGCTTCCAATTAACATTCTGACACTTGGACTGTTCACGCTCGTTATTAACGCCCTCATGTTCTGGTTGGCTTCGGCCTTGGTTCCTGGCTTCCGGGTGGCTGGGTTTGGAGCCGCGTTGGTTGGAGCGATCGTCTTCTGGGTGATTGCCTGGGCGACGAACGTGCTCGTCCGTGAGCAGTCTGCCTCGTAGTCAAAAAAGAACGTTTTTAAGCTAAAAACAGCACAAAAACATTGACAAAAGCCGCGAAATCTGCAAAGATGAGCGGCTCTTTGTGTTTCGCGACTGGTCGCGGAACAGCTCTTTCCCTCAACTCTCCGTTCACCATGTGTGGGGTGCCATGTCAGAAGCGCCGAAAGTCTCTCTTCCACCTCCAAGTAGAGCTTGGGCCGAGGCCCAGTTCAACAAGGTCTGGTCGGGCCAGTCTCGCGCCGATCGTGCCTTCTACGAAGAGGTGCTCCCGGTCATTGGTATGAGCCGGGAGACCTTCGACGGGTGGGTTGCTCAGGCGCGTAAATCGCGTCCCGAGCGAGAGGGCGGCTCTGTACGGGCCGTTCCGATTCCCTGTGGTGGTGCTTCACGCCACCGCCTCCGCCGTCGCTGAACGCGAGAAGAGGCTAGTGCGTCTTCCGGTCCTACACCGGCTTTGACGCGCTAGCCCGTCCCCCAAGGATTGTCTGGTTTTTCCAGGCGAGTCTTGGGGGATTTTGGCTTTCTATTGACCTTTTTCCAAGTTTTCAGTAGGATTCCCCTCGAACAACCAAAGACTCCATAGACAGCAAGGCCAAGATTCTCTTGGTTAAACGCTCACCTTGCCGAGGACGTCTCAATCAAAAGTCGCTTGAATAAGGGCTTTTGAAGGAACGACCACGGGAAGAGCCTGTGGTTGTTTTCTTTCTAAGTCATTCAAAGATCCTCTCTATGCCAAAGTCTCGTCAGCAAAAGACAGACGCGCTTGCGGCGTTGACCGAGGCCTTCAAGTCAGGAAAGTCCGTGATGTTCGCGGATTACCAGGGCATGACGGTTTCCAAGGTCACCGATCTCCGTAAGAAAATGGACGCAGAAGGGGTGAAGTACATTGTCGCCAAAAAGACACTGCTTCGTCTCGCTGCGAAAGAGGCTGGTTTCGATATTACGGGCACATCGTTGCCAGGTATGTTGGGAGCCGCCTTCACCAAGGAAGATGAGATGGCTGCGGCCAAGCTCATTGGGGATGCGGGTAAGGACGCGCCAATCAAATTGGTTGGTGGAATCTTCGACGGAAAAGTCGTCGATGGCGCCTACGCAATCTCTCTTTCCAAATTGCCAAGCAAGTCTCAGTTGCTCGGTCAGTTGCTCAGTGTGCTCAATGGTCCTGCTGCCGCGTTTGTCCGCGTCATCAACGCCAAAGCCGAACAGATGGGAAGCGGCGCTACGCCAGCTCCAGCTACTGAAGCCAAAACCGAAGCACCTGCTGCAGAAGCTCCCGTTGCTGAACCAGTCGCTGCTCCAGAAGCTGCGCCCGCTGAAGCTGCTAGTTAATCTCTCTATCCAATCATCTTAGATTCAATTCTATGGAAAACGTCGAAGTCCCAGCAAAGTTCGAGGGAATCGTCTCCGCGATCGAAAAGCTCTCGGTGATCGAAGTCGCTGAACTTGTGAAGTTGCTTGAAGGGAAGTGGGGTGTGTCCGCTGCTGCTCCTGTGGTCGCCGCTGCTGGTGGCGCTGCCGCTGCCGCCGAAGAAAAGACTTCTTTCAACGTTGAGTTGACAGAAGCCGGTGCCAACAAGATCGGTGTGATCAAGGTGGTCCGTGAAATCACGGGTCTTGGGTTGAAGGAAGCGAAGGACATGGTTGATGCCGCTCCTAAGGTCATCAAGGAAGGCGCCGCCAAGGCCGAAGCCGACGATATGAAGAAGAAGCTCGAGGAAGCTGGTGCTAAGGTCACGTTGAAATAACTGACTTTCGCTCAGTTCTGCCAAAAACACCCCGTATCTGTAACGATACGGGGTGTTTTGTGGTATGGTAGGTCACGACATATGTCTTTTTACAACCCCCTTAAGGCCCTGGGTATTGCCGCTGGCGTGTTCAGCGTAGCTGCGCTCGGGGTCATTTTTAGTTCACCGCTTCAGGCATCGGCTGCTCCTATCCGTGTCTATGTAGCCGGAGAGAGTATCGAGCGCCGCAATTGTATGAGTGAAGCGCCATTTACATCGACTGGCGCCTTGAATAATCCAACGAACAACGATACGGAACAGTACGGTTGGATGATTCCATTTGCTGAAAAACTCAAACTCCGCCGCCCTGGGTTGACCATCGAGTTCGTTGGATCGAGTGGTTGGCTCGCGGGTGATGATTACCCATACGCTGGTTCGGGAGCCTGTCGTTTTTACCCAACCGCAGGACGCACGTCGGCGATGTCGGGAAGTGATAACGAAACGTGGCTTCAGGAGCATGGGAACGAGCTCCGCAACAAGCAGTTTTGCTATGATGTCGCCTTTGTTTCGCGTGGAGGGAATGA
>CAYQAL010000021.1:3857-13557 GCA_964415465.1 uncultured Gammaproteobacteria bacterium | reverse complement strand
ATGGCATCAAAGTCCGTGGACTTGATGTTTTCCGTTTGGAAATACGCCATAAATTCGATGGTCTTGAGAGTTAGAAGTCAGTTGGTGCTGGAACCCATTCATCTTCCGACGGTTCGTCGTTCGAGAGAGTGGCACGAACTTTGAAGTGCTCTGGACGAGGCGCTGCTTCTTCCAGACGCTTTCCATCTTTGAGCAACTCAACATCGAGACCAAGACCTTTCAATTCACGAACCAATACGTTGAATGATTCTGGGACGTTGACCTTCTGAATCGGCTCTCCCTTAATGATCGCTTCGTACGCTTTGGAGCGACCTGGAACGTCGTCAGACTTAATCGTGAGAATTTCCTGCAAGGTGTGCGCCGCACCGTACGCTTCCAGCGCCCACACTTCCATTTCTCCGAAACGCTGACCTCCGAACTGTGCTTTTCCTCCAAGTGGCTGCTGGGTGATGAGCGAGTACGGACCAATCGAACGCTGGTGAATCTTATCTTCCACCATGTGGTTCAGCTTCAACATGTAGATGTAGCCGACCGTTGGCGCGTGATCGTAGGCCTCACCGGTACGTCCATCAAAGACTTTGATCTTTCCATCACCTGGGAAGCCGGCTTTTTCCAACTCTTCGTGAATCTTCTGTTCTGGAACTCCATCGAACACAGGGGTCGCAACATGGTAGCCGAGCGCGTTTGCCGCAAGACCCAAGTGCGTTTCCAGAATCTGACCCAAGTTCATACGCGACACGACACCAAGCGGCGAAAGAATCACGTCAACTGGTGTGCCATCCTCAAGGAATGGCATGTCAGCGACTGGGACGATCTTCGAAATAACGCCCTTGTTTCCGTGGCGGCCAGCGAGCTTATCACCCGCCTGGATCTTACGAAGGTCAGCAACCGTCACGACGATCTGCTTCAAGACACCTGGCTGGAGTTTGTCTCCGGCTTCGCGTGAGAAGATTTTCACGTCCACAACTTTGCCGTGCTCACCGTGTTCCAAGCGAAGCGAGGAATCGCGCACATCGCGGGCCTTTTCACCGAAAATCGCGCGGAGCAATTTTTCTTCAGCTGACAAATCAGTCTCACCCTTTGGCGTGATCTTACCGACCAAAATATCGCCCGATTTCACCTCGGCGCCGATGCGGACAATACCGTTCTCATCGAGGTTGCGGAGACGTTCTTCGGACACGTTTGGAATATCGGACGTCACGACTTCAAGACCGAGCTTCGTATCACGGACATCGAGCACGTGGTGTTCTATGTTGATCGAGGTGAAGCGATCGGTGTGAATCAAGCGTTCGCTCAAAATGATCGCGTCTTCGTAGTTGTAGCCATCCCAGCTCAAGAAGGCACACAGCAAGTTCTGACCGAGGGCGAGCTCACCGCGTTGGCAAGACGTTCCGTCGACCAAGACTTCACCGGCGTACATTTTCTGACCCTTCATAACGACTGGGCGCTGGTTGACACACGTCGAGTGGTTCGAGCGCTGGAACTTCATCAAGTCGTAGCGGTGGATGCGACCATCGCCAGCGGACTGGAATTCAACATGGTTTCCAGACACAGACACAACGACACCGTCGTCTGGGGCGATCAAGGCCTGACCAGAGTCGATAGCGGCGCGACGTTCGACACCCGTACCGACAATTGGCGCGTCTGGCTTGATACACGGGACGGCCTGACGTTGCATGTTCGTTCCCATCAAGGCGCGGTGACCGTCATCGTGTTCCACGAATGGAATCAAAGACGTACCGATCGAGAGAATCTGCTTGGACGAGACGTCGACGTAGTCGATTTCAGCCACATCCACGATCGTCGGTTCCCCGTTCTTACGCGCAGGAGCACGTTCGACCGTGAACTTCCCATCGCGACCGATTGGGGTCGTCGCAGGCGCTGTTGTTCCACGTTCTTCGGCAAAGGCGTTCAAGTAAACAACTTCATCCGTAACGGTTGGGTGGATCGGTAACTTGTCGATCGAGATCTTCTGCAATTTTTCCGCGAGCTTCTTATCAACGGTTGTACCGGCTTTTCCGATCAGTTTCCCTTCGCCGTCGTTGACGTCAACACGCAAGACCTCGTCGATTGAATCTTTCCCATCGTTCAAGGCCCAGTTACGGACTTTACGGTAAGGGGTTTCGATGAAACCGTATTCGTTGATACGGGCGTAACACGACATGTGACCGATCAAACCGATGTTTGGACCTTCTGGTGAGGTAATCGGACAGATACGGCCGTAGTGCGTGCGGTGCACGTCACGAACATCGAAGCCAGCGCGTTCGCGGGAGAGACCACCTGGGCCCATCGCGGACAAACGGCGCTTGTGTTCGAGCTCAGACAACGGGTTCGTCTGGTCCATGAACTGCGACAACTGCGAGCTCATGAAGAATTCACGCACGGCACCGATAACGGGGCGGGCGTTGATGAGCTTGGCTGGGGTCAGCGTGTCGATGTCGAGCGTCGACATACGATCGCGGACGATACGCTCCATACGCGCGAGACCGATACGGAAACGCCCTTGCGCCAGTTCCCCAACGGCGCGGACACGGCGGTTTCCAAGATGGTCAACGTCGTCGGATTCTTCCTGCGAGATGTTCAAACGAATGATCTCTTTCAAAATCAAGACCAAGTCGTCCTTCGTCAAAATACGCGACTCTTCCTTTACAACCTGTTCGCGTTCCATCTGAAGCCCGAAGCGATGGTTGAACTTGTAGCGTCCGACTGGGCCCAAGTCATAGCGATCGAAGTTGAAGAACATCGATTGCACGAGCGAGCGAGCGTTGTCAGGCGTTGCCAAGTCTCCTGGGCGAATACGCTTATAGACTTCGACGTGACCGGACTCTTCATCCTTAGCCGCATCTTTCGCAAGCGTCGAATCGATATAGCGGTTCAATGGGTGGATATCGACATCCGTGAAGAGGGCGCGAATCTCGTCATCGTGACCAACGCCAAAGGCACGCAAGAGCGACGTAGCAGCCACTTTGCGCTTGCGATCGATTTTGACCCAAATCACGTTGTTGCCGTCGGTTTCAAACTCGAGCCAAGCTCCACGGTTTGGGATGATCTTGGCACCGTACTGCTTACGACCGCGAACGAGCTCAGCGCTGAAAAAGGCACCAGCCGAGCGAACAAGCTGCGACACGATGACACGCTCGATTCCGTTAATGACGTACGTTCCACGTTCCGTCATGAGAGGCAGGTCACCAAGGTAGACCTCCTGCTCTTTGGAAGCACCTGTGCGGCGGTTCGTAAGACGCGCCTTTACACGGAGAGCCGCTTCATAGTTGACGTTCTTTGCCATCGACGTCTTCTCGTCGAATTTTGGTTCGTCAACGAAATAATCATCCAAATGCAACTCGAGATCGCGACCAATAAAGTCTTTGATCGGCGAAATCTCTTTGACCAGCTCACGAATTCCTTCCTGGAGGAACCAACGGTAGGAATCTTTCTGGACCTCAATGAGGTCCGGGAGGGCCATGGCGTCACGAGTCGCGGTAAAGTACCGACGCTCGACGTCAACCGATGGCTGGCGACGGAAAATCATAGAAAACGGCTGAGGGGAGTTAACACACGCTTGAGCAAACGCGGGACGAACTCAGGAAGACAGATAGCCGGGGGAAGTTCGTGTCCGTTTCACCCAAACATGGAGCCGAGATGTAAAAACCTATTTCAACCGCGCATAGAGCGCAAAATCCCCTCCCAGATCTGTGGATCGGGAAGGGGTTTCTGCGTTACGAGCGCGAAGTCTGCATGGGCGGGCAGCGTTTGATCAAAAAATCGATCGTTGAAGTAAGTTTTTCCGCGCGGAATATACCATTGAAAAACCAGTAAAGTCAACTACGTCGTTTCTGACCTTATTTTAGCGCAAAACCGTGGCTCGCTTAGACCAAAACAGACTACAGAATAAGAGCCAAAGAAGGCTGAGTGGCGTTTCAAAGAAAACTCCATGCCCGGGAGCGGTCGGTGAGGCGTCTGAGACGCAGCTCACCGACCGCTAACAGCACGGTGAACGCGACCTAAGGCGCGAACTCGACGCCCTCGGCGCCGTCGATGAGGGTACCGACCGCCTCCCCCCTCAGGACCCGCTGCACGCTCCCAGGCCCGAACTTGAAGACGTGGACCGGGAGGTTGTTGTCGCGAGAGAGAGTCACGGCGGAGGTATCCATGACCCCGATGTGCCGCTCGACGCAGGCGTCGTAGGACAGACGGCGGAACATCCTGGCGTCGTGGTGGGTCTTCGGGTCCATCTCGTAGACGCCATCCACCTTGGTGGCCTTGAGGAGCGCCTTCGCCCCCACCTCCATGCCACGCAGCGCTGCCGCCGTGTCGGTGGAGAAGTAGGGGTTGCCCGTGCCCGCGGCAAAGATCACCGCACGACCCTTCTCGAGGTGACGCACCGCGCGGCGGCGGATGTACGGCTCAGCCACCTGGCGCATCTCGAGAGCCGTCTGGACGCGCGTGAGCACGCTCCGCTTCTCGAGCGCCTCCTGAAGAGCCAGTGCGTTCATGACCGTCGCGAGCATGCCCATGTGGTCTGCCGTAGAACGGTCCATCCCCGTCGACGCGGCCTTGAGGCCGCGGAAGATGTTGCCACCACCGACGACCAGCGCGAGCTGGACGCCGAGCCTATGAACCTGCGCGAGCTCATCAGCGAGCGCGCCGATCGCCGTCGGGTCGAGGCCGAAGCCCCCCTCACGCTCGCAGAGCAGCTCGCCCGAGAGCTTGAGGAGAACCCTCGGATACCTGAGCCCAGCGCCTGACCGTTCTTCGCGATCCATACTCGACCATCCTTGTTCGTGTTGTAAGCCATCTCGCGAATCCGCGAGTGAGGAGTGAAACGCCACTCCTTCTTTGCTTCTTATTCTTTTATTCTAAAAGACCTGGCACGGATCGTACGGACCAATAGCAGGTTCGTCAACGAATTCGCCGACGACGTCCTTATTCGCTACTCTGATACTCCATGATCACCCAAGCGCTCATTCACGCCGGCGGCGAAGGCACTCGACTACGCCCCGTGACCTACGAAATCCCAAAGCCCCTCGTGCCGGTTCAGCGAAAACCGATTCTCACCTGGCTTACGGAATGGCTCGCAACGTACGGGGTAAAACGCGCCCTCGTAACTATTCCTCCAAAATGGAAGGCTGAGTTCGAAGAGTGGCGCTCTACAATGAAAACAATCCACCCAAACTTTCAAATCGATCTTTGGGAAGAACCGGAGCCCATGGGAACGATGGGTGCCGCTGTCCATTATCTAAAGGACGCATTTAATAAAGAGTCGATTTTTGTCACAAATGGCGATGAGCTAAAAGGATTTAACCTAGAGACTCTCACCAACATACACGAAAGCGGCGGCTATACAGCTACCCTAGGTCTTGTTTCGGTAGAAGAGCCTCAACACTATGGCGTTCCGGATCTTGAAGGTACAAAAGTGACAAGATTTAGAGAAAAACCAGCAGACCCATCTACAAACCTTGTTCACGCCGGTCTTTACGCTCTCGACACCCGCATTTTAAGCAAAATTGAATCCGAGGAGCGCTTTTTGATGTTTGAAAAGGACTTATTTCCTCATTTAACTGCCTTTGGTCAGCTTGGCGCGGCACCCCTTGAAGGCCAGTGGTTTGATTGCGGCACCCTCGAACGCTGGGAAAAAGCCATAAAAGAGTGGAAATCTTAGGAAATCCCCAGATTGTCCACAGACAGACTGCTTGTATTTTATTCCACAAAATAGTGCTTAGATCCCTATTTTATTGGCTTAACTCAGCTAATCTACGTAATATTTTATTGCTCAACTTCTGAATCAATTCTATTCTGGAGAGGTAGGCAGGACGGCGCGGCTCCCCATGCTGAGCCACACCCCTTCTACGCCTAACTCACTAACCTAATTCAGTAACCACTTTCACTTCTGTTCAGATGGTCTGAACAGAAAACTGCGCTAGAGCTAGCACAATTTACTGCTGGTTGGACACGAACGCTTGACAGAATAGTAATCTTATATTATTCTATACGGTTGCCCTTTGCGCAACTCGTCACGATCTCTACAGCGTTTTGGAGGGTCCCCAGCCGCCGCTGGAACAGGTTCGTTGTATGACTCGTTTGGGCTACGGCTCGAATGTCTCACGCATGAATCTGCGGAACACCAGGTCTTCGGACCATCGGTGTCCACCTCCACCCTCCAAAACGCTGGCGAGATCGAACCAAAGATAAGGGGACGACCTTCACGGGAAACCGAACACGGCAACTTGTGAAGCAGGACGAAGAAGATAGGCACGGAGGCTACGGCTTCCAACCCCATCATCCTCGACCATACGTCCCAAAGCGCCTCTGGCGCCCCGGGACTCTCACCCCTTTATCCTTCGTTCGATCCCTTTCAAAACACGGGCTGGTCATCGGTGGTTCTCCACCCGAGCTACGCATTTTTCTGTCTCTGGCGATGGTCAGACGCAGCTTCGCTATGGCTCGTAACGCTTGCGGCTTTGTGCCTAGAGAGTGTTGATGATCGACCCGTGTTTTGTTATTCAAGAAATTCTCAACTCGCTTGACGCAACACCAAAATCTTCGTAAGCTCCATTGAACCAGTAGGAACAAGTAAAGCGTGCGCTTAAATCGTCTTTCGGACTGCGGAACGCTGTACGCCACACATTGATTGGCCATCGATGCGGCTCGTTCGGGGTTCTCCCGGACAAGCTCCTCCTGCATCACCGGACAATCATTCTCGCGCGTGACAGTGCTTCGCAGTCAGGAAGAGGATTTTTTTGTTATGGTGTTTCGGTGGTGCGCTGATAGAAGACGTGGCGTGTTTCTTCAGCAGGTTTTCCGCGGCGTTTTTTCGCTTCAACGACAATGACGGTTGGGCCCGAAGGGATATCGATCGTAAGACGGAAAGAGCCATCACCTTCCACAATGGCTGGTCGACCATTAATCGAAACGGTCGCATCTGATTCGGTTTTGCCTTTGACCTCAGCTACTGGACGAGCCAAACGCTCTCCTTCTTTCGGTGTTTCTACAAAGAGCGTAGGTGGCGCTGTTACCGCTCGCACTTGGTACCAAACATAGCCGGCAATCGCGCAGGCGAACAACACAAGAAGCGCCACAGCGAGCACGCGTGACCACACCGTGAAATCTGACCAACGAACACGTTCACGCGGCAATAACTCCTGCATCGGTCGTTCACGTGTTTTGATGTGTAATGCGGTACGATACTTTTCAAGATAATAATTTTGCTGGATCGAGTAGAGGGACAAGTACGTTCGAAATACGTTTTCAAAATAAAGCGGATCATGAATTTCGCTCCAGCGCTCTTCTTCGAGCATACGAATCGACCCTTCTGAGACCTTACTCGCCTTAGCTGCCTCCGCGAGACTTAAGCCCGCCTTTGTCCGAAGTTCACGTAAATCATGACCTAGTTTTCCACCAGGATTGATACTTTTTTGGATGAACCCCATAGACACTCGCTAAGTTTCTTCCTCTTCTGACTCATCAGAAGCTGGGCTGTTTAAATCCATCTGACGACCAAAGTCCGCCTTTAAAATCTCGCGTGGCTTCGCTCCATCAGCTGGGCCAATAAAACCCTCTTGTTCAAGCAGATCGAGCAAACGAGCTGCACGCGCATATCCAACCTTCAAACGACGTTGCAGCAAAGAGGCCGACGCTTTGCCCGCGCGAATAATCTCTTCCTTTGCATCTGGAATGAGCGGATCATCATCTTCTCCACTCCCACCCGCTCCACCGCCGATCGTCCCACCTTCGCTTGAACCTCCACCATTGCGTTGCGTCACGCTGAAATCGTAGTCCGCCGGATCGTACTTGGACTTGATGAACTCAACCACACGAGAAATTTCCGTGTCAGAGATGAAAGCGCCCTGCACACGCTTTGGTGTAGCGAGTTCCGCCGTTGAAAGCAACATGTCTCCACGACCAATGAGCTTATCCGCACCAACCTGGTCGAGAATCGTTCGTGAGTCGGTCGAAGACGCAACCGCGAAGGCAATACGGGCTGGCACGTTCGCTTTAATGAGACCGGTGATGACATCGACCGATGGACGTTGGGTAGCAAGAATCAAGTGGATACCGACGGCACGCGCCATCTGCGCCAAGCGAACAATGGGCCCTTCGACTTCCGACGCGGATGTAGCCATTAAATCAGCTAACTCATCAACAAAGATCGCTAGATACGGAATCTTTTCTTCAACGCGTGCGTTGTAGCTTGCTAAATCACGTGCACCAACTTTGGAGAGAAGGTCATAGCGATGGTCCATTTCACGTAATGCCCACTTCAACGCATTCACCGTTTCGTTCGTCTTTGTAATGACGGGCGTTACAAGGTGCGGCAACCCATTATAGACCTGTAATTCCACGCGCTTTGGGTCAACCATCAGGAACTTCAATTCATCCGGGCTGAACGTGTAAAGCAGCGTCATGATGATGACGTTCAAACAGACCGATTTACCGGAACCAGTCGCACCAGCCACTAACAAGTGCGGCATGCGGGTCAAATCCGCGGTCCATGGCTTACCCGCTACATCCTTCCCTAAGACAAAGTGAAGACCACCTGGTTTACGCTCGCGGAATTCTTTGGACTCAAGAATTTCACGCATCCCAACCGTCGCAACCGACTGGTTCGGCACTTCAATACCAACCAGTGATTTACCTGGAATTGGCGCTTCGATACGAATCGGATGCGCTGCTAAGGACAAAGCTAAGTCATTATGAAGACCGGTAATACGCGACAGCTTGATGCCATCGGATGGTTTCAATGTAAACTGCGTAACTGTTGGACCAACCGAAACCTCGCCCATTTCGACCGGAATGCCGAACTTATCGAGCGTACGGCGAATAACTTCGCGATTATGGGAGATGTCACCTGATGTTGGCTTCTGATCACGACGATCAAGCAAATCGAGTGGAACTTCGATCTTTGGATAACGTTTCTTCGACTTAGCCGGCGGAGCAGCCGACGACTTGCCACCTTCGTCCGCTTCTTCATCCCCTTCTTCAGCTTCTTCTACCTCTTCACCGTCTTCAAGATCAGCCTCTTCCTCTTCCTCTTCCTCTTCCTCAGATCGATCCTCTTCATCCTCAAACGCTTCTGAAGGATCTTCTTCTGTCATGAGTGGAGCTTGGTAAGCGGCTGTATTGTCGTACGTTGGTGAGAATGTGCCAGACGAACCTGATTTTTCCTCGCGTAAACGAATCAATTGCTTCACAGGCCACGAAATACCTTGAAGGAGCAGAAGGGCGAGACGCTTGATCCAATTCAAAATCGTGCGAATATCTTCAATTGTGAGATTGAAGATAAGAAGGACAGAGATGATAAAAATAGCCCCAAACAAAATGCGCATCCCCCAGAGGCCGAGTGAACTTACGAGCGGAGCGGCAATGAGGTACCCCAACCTTCCACCTACGGCGCGTGTTACCTGATCAGATACCGGACCAACCTCAGGCACCGCTAAAACGTGCATGAAGGGATTCAGAGACAAGAAGAACAAACAGAAGCCAATTCCATTCTTAATATGTAACTGAAAACGATCGGGTGCCGCCAAATGGTAAGCAATCGCGAGAGAAATGAACGGCAAGAAGAAACGATCCCAACCAAAAACCCAGGTAAGAAGGCTATCTAAGCGAGCGCCAACTGATCCGCCCAAACCGAACATTCCTAAAAACAGAAGAAGCGAAAACGCGCATAGAAAAACTACCGCAACGCTTCGCTTCGTTTCTG
>CAYQAL010000021.1:0-3757 GCA_964415465.1 uncultured Gammaproteobacteria bacterium | reverse complement strand
TTTTCACGACCAACACCCAACTTCTCCGATTCAAAGGTGTAGGTATTACCTGACTTCGCGACAACGCCAAGGTCCACGCCTGCATCCAACATGTCGCCTGGAATTGAAATACCTTCGTTAT
Source organism: uncultured Gammaproteobacteria bacterium (assembly GCA_964415465.1). Lineage (GTDB taxonomy): Bacteria > Patescibacteriota > Patescibacteriia > 2-12-FULL-60-25 > 2-12-FULL-60-25 > JAGOTP01. The sequence continues at coordinate 3,636 of CAYQAL010000021.1, read as the reverse complement.
ACATGATATCGAATTCACAGGTACGGAATGGAGCCGCAACCTTGTTCTTCACAACTTTGATTTTTACACGGTTTCCAATGATCTTATCCCCTACCTTTATATGAGCGGCGCGGCGGATCTCAATACGCATCGAGGAGTAGAATTTAAGCGCATTTCCACCCGTCGTCGTTTCTGGATTTCCGAAGACGATTCCGATTTTCTGACGGATCTGGTTCAGGAAAATGACGACCGTATTTGAACGAGAAATGATACCCGTGAGCTTACGCAGGGCCTGACTCATCAAGCGCGCCTGCAACCCCATGTGTTGATCCCCCATTTCTCCTTCAATTTCAGCGCGAGGCGTAAGCGCCGCTACAGAGTCAACGACGACGACATCAACTGCGTTCGAACGAACAAGCGTTTCAACGATATCCAAAGCCTGTTCACCGTTATCCGGCTGTGAAATAAGAAGTTGATCGACTTTTACGCCGACTTTACGTGCGTAATCTGGATCAAGGGCGTGTTCGGCATCAACGAACGCTGCGACACCGCCTAGCTTTTGGGCTTCCGCGACAATATGCATGGCAAGCGTGGTTTTTCCGGACGCTTCTGGACCGAACACTTCCACAATTCTGCCACGAGGAACACCAAACACACCGAGCGCGAGATCGAGCGACAAACAACCGGTTGGGATGGCCTCTACCTGCATCTTACGAGCTTCACCGAGACGCATGATCGAACCATCACCGAACTTTTCTTTAATCTGATCGATTGCTCCCTGCACGGCGAGCGAGCGACCATCGTTTTGATTCTCAGAAGATTTGCGAGCCATAAAGTTCAAAAGAAAAAGATGTTCTATTTATGTTCTAATCGTACCTGGTTTGTTCAATAATGCAAGCGTCTTTATCCACACAGATGATCGGTGCATTAAGCCGAGCAAAACGCGCGAAACCCTCAGACGGAGTGAACCGACGGAGAGGGCGCGAAAGAAAGGAAGAAAGAACGAAGTTGTCATTCAAGGAAGGCGATGCCGGCTGTGGTCGCTCACGTTCTCGCAGGGCAGGCCGCTCGACGAGCCGCGATACACTTCGCGGCCGCTCGGCAGCTCCGAGATGCGCCATTCGACGCCCAGTCGTGGGTTGCAGAGCCGCGGCCAGTTATCGATCGTCGGGATGTGACCTCGATCACCCAGCGTGGGATGCGACGGTGAGAAGAACGTCCCGACGAAGACTCGCTGAATCTCAGCCGTGTCGCAGCGGTACCAGCCATTACCCTGCGCCACCATGCGCGTTCGATCGCTATCGATCGCGTTGAGGCAGTCGAGCTGCCGCCACCACTGATCGCGCAGATGATACGGCTCCGTCGGACGCCAGCTTTCGCTGTCAGTCGCGAGACGGAACTCGTAGCGCATAACGGCACCGGGCGGAACACCCACCACGGGCTGCACGTCGACGATGTCTGCCACGGAAGCGTCGAGCAACGACGGCGCACCAGAATCCGGTACACCGACGTCCATCGCCACGCTACCCGCGTCGCGCGGCGGATCCATACATGAACCGGTGTCTCGCCCGACATCCATAGACGGAATACCCACATCCATCGGCGACACCCCTGCATCGTGGTAAACCGGCACATCACGCACCGACACCCCAGCAGGAACATCGACCGTCGCATCGATCGAGGCATCGACTCCCGCCGACACATCGAGGGGAACGGTTGCGTCCATCACTGGAACACCCGCATCCATGGGAGAAGGCGTGCTTCGGCAGCGACGGAGGTCTTCCGGGCGAATGACTTCGCCCAAGGGACCAGCGAGAACATCGAGGACGGAGGAATCAACCTCGATGATCCACGTTTCGTCGTAGCCGAGCGCGAGGAAGGTCGGCCAGTCGAAGATCGGTCGACGCGCGCCTTGCGACACGACGTAAACATCACTCCGACCTGCTACCTTCACGAGCGCTCCTTCTCGGAGCCGTCGTGACCCGAGGTCACGGTAGCGCGCGAGGAAGGCCGTTCGCTCACCAGCCCCACGTACTTCGATCTGCGAGTCGTTCCAGCCCCAGGAGTCGAACGCCTGTTGTGCGAGGAACGTGTAGCGCGCCGGAGAGGGCGCCTCTGCGTACTCGTAGACCGTCGAACTTCCCTCGAAACGGACCAGCCGGTGACTGTTCGTCCGCTCGAGCGAGAACCCGACCGTGGTCATGCAGGCGATCTCGGCCGGAATGCCGCTCACCACCCGTCCGCCCAGCCGTTCATCGCGCACCACGTCGCTCGTGAGGCGCGTGAGCATCCCGTCCGACACGACGAGCCAGTGCTCTCCACTCACGGAGAGAACCGTACCCGTCGGATGCCAGGTCGACGTCGACGTGACCGCCGAGCGCCGCATGAGGGCGCTCATGAAGAGCGTCGGACTCGCATACCATCGCCGCCTTACACGATCGCGATCGTACCCGGCGAACCAGGCCGCCGGATCAACGCGCGCTGCCTCGGCCATCGTCTGAAGACGAATCCCGAAGTGCAGGTGTTCGTCGCCGTCTCCATTGTCAGCTGCGTGTTGCACGTAGCCGATGATCTGGTCGGGGCGAACCGTGTCACCATCACGCCAGGGCAAGCGAGCGCCGCCCGTACGCAGAGTGGTCGGCCGCAGATGGCCGTAGATCGAGAGGAAGTCCTGCACGGACACCCGCTCCCCTACCCCATTTTGCACCGTGATCGGCGTCGCGAGATGATGCTCGATGACCGCGACCAGCGTGCCGTAGCCATCCGCCGCCCGGTAGACACGGATCGTGCCGCAGGCGATCGGATAGATAGCCGTTCCTTCGGCCAGGTTGATGTCCCGACCGATGTGAACGTCGTCGACGAGGAAGTCGCGCGCGGCGTAGAGCCGAGAGAACTCCATCTCCGTGGTCGGGTAGCGCATCGTTGAAACGGTGCAGCCCGCGACCGACTGAGTGAGCGTCTCCGACCCACCGCTCCCGACCTCGCCATTGCCGCAGCCCGGCAGATCCAGGAGACATACCACGAGCACGAGCTGCACGACCCAGCTGAACAGAATCCCCCACGAATTGAACTGCGGACGAAGATCGAACCTCGAACGTGAACCCATGACCGACCAACTCTTTCCGCGTTTAGGTGACTGGACATCCAGGTGCATTCGTAACGCGTGACGAATGCAATAAGGTGCTCAGACGCTATACCCGCAGACTCACACACCACCAAAGAACAAAAGGGCGAGGTGGACCAGAGAAGGGAGCGGCGAATGGGTCGGTACACCCGCCGCTTCATACTTCTGCACAATTCAGATGGGCCTACATTCAGCGTCTCATAGACGAGACAATCGTTGAGCGAATACCTGCGGGAATGGTCGCGCTGCTGAGAGCGTGATGTGTCCGTATGCAGTACTCTGCTCATTGATTCCAGAATGGAGAAAGAAGAAGAGCAACCCATTCATCCATCAAACGCACGTATGCCTTTGATCGGTAGCTCGTTTCACCGGTAATGTGGAACGCCCACCTCCGCACTCTTCTTTGTTCTCGCTCTCACCTCCCATCTGAAGCTTGTGTCCGGTCTCACGACCTTACTTCTACAATCAGGAAAATTTGATGACACGTCAAACCGGCTATAGGAGAGAGCGTTTTGTAAATCGACGATGTACAA
>CAYQAL010000020.1:0-14977 GCA_964415465.1 uncultured Gammaproteobacteria bacterium | reverse complement strand
TCCGATGATCCCACTGAGCCTCGAACGCTCGCCGAACGACCCGGCAAGAACGACATGGTCGGCCCAACGACCCGAGAAACGATTGTGAGGAGAATCAGGGCTAACACAACAACACCAGCGATCTTAAGAACGCTGGTGGTCTTTACATTCAATTTGGAGAGGTCCATATGACCTCAGTATAGCACTAGACCTCTGGTTCAGCAGGCAGAGCGCCCAAGTCGAGTTCCTGATGGAATTTGATTTGGCTCACAAAGTCAGGCATGTGGCTCACGAGTAACATCGCTCCTTCGTAGGCCTCAAGCGCACGCGCAATGACCGGCAAATGGCGGAAGTTGATATGATTGGTTGGCTCATCCAGAATCAAGAGAGCCGGCTTTTGTAATACAAATCGCGCAAAGCAGAGCAATCCCTTCTGCCCTTCCGAGAGCGATCCAACCATCGTCCTGAGGTTGTCGGAAGAGAGAAGGAACTGCGCCGCTGTGGCACGTAACTTCTCATTCGACTCCTGTTCCATGACTTCGGCGAGCACTTCGTAGGCCGTTTTTCCAAAATCAAGACCAGAAAAATCCTGCCGATAGTAGCCAACTTTTGCTTCAGGGGCGATCTTGGCGCCTGGATCTTCATTTCCAGCCAAGGTACGCAGCAGCGTGCTCTTTCCAATACCGTTTGGACCCGTGATAAGCAGACGACGACCTCGGCGTAATTGAAGCTCCGTTTTAGCTCGATACGGCGTGTGATCCTTGATCACTTTCACCGACGTGATCGTGACAATCGGCTCGCCGAATTCCTGAGCGGGAATCGTGAACTCCTTAATCGTTTTGTCATCACGACGCACATCGACCATATCTTCTTCAGCTTCTGCAACCTGATCGCGCAGTTTACTCGCGAGCTTACGCATTTTTCCTCCTTTGTTCGCAAAGAAGTTGATCTTGTCCTTGCGATCTTGAATATCCTTGAGCAAACGAGCGTTTTGCATGCGCTCACGTTCTAAGCGCGCGGCAATTTCTTCGACCACATTGAAGTAGTTTCCAACGTAGGTCTCGACCTTTCCCGTGAAGACATCCAAATGCAACACCCCTTCTGTGAAGGCATTCAAGAAATCGGCATCGTGCGAGATGACGAGGACCGTTTTTGGGTACATCATGAGGAACCCCGTGAGGTGTTCGATCCCCTCTTTATCCAGGTTATTGGTTGGCTCGTCCAAGAGCAGAATGTCTGGATTCTGAATCAAGGCATACGCCAACAGCAAGCGCGCCTGCTGTCCGCCAGAGAATTCACTCAACTTCTTGTCGAGCGGCGCTTGAAGATTCACCACCTCCAACACCTCATCAATGCGCTTTTCTAAGTTGTAGATCACTTCCTCGCCAAACGCACGCTGGAAGTACTCACGGACCGTGTCCCCCATCTGATCGCGCGGAATCACCTGACGCGCCGTCGCGATGGTCGTTCCTTTCTGAAAGAAGACCGAGCCTTCGAGTGGTTTAAGCTCACCGGTAATCAGCTTAAATAGGGTGCTTTTTCCAGCCCCATTTTGGCCCATGACCGTAATTTTGGCGTTTTCGCGGACAGAAAAGCTCGCCTCTTCCAATTGAGGGTTTTCTTCATCGTAGCCAAAGGTGACATCGCTAAAGCGAAGAATGACATTCCCATGATCCATATCGCGGGCAGTCTAATGGAAAACAGGAAATTAGGCGAGTGAATCGCGGATCCTGTGCTCCTCTTCGAGATAAAGGGCTTCTAATCGCTGAAAATCGCGCTGCGCGAGTGATCGCTGATCTTCTGGCAGAAGCTGTATCCTCGCCGCCAAAGCCATTGGATCGTAGCGACGCTTGAACCGCTCAATACCCGTACCAACCATAGATGTACCGGACCAAGGAAGAAATGAGTCGATATAGACGGGCTCTCCTCGGTTATCAAATCCAAAGTTTGTTCCCGATGCATCCACCCTTACACCTACCCCCGATAAAATCATCGCTAAACGCTTAAAGGCTGGCTCATTACGATACTGCTTTTCTAGCCGAAAGAACCGCAAGCGCTCGTCATCGGATAACGATCCTTGATGAAGCCCCATATCCAACCTCCGCAACTCTTGGTGGTGTGTATCTAAGACTTTCTTCTCTACTGTCATAGATTGCGGTTGAGCAGATGTGACCGCGTGAATATCTGGCACATTGGCCGGAAACAACCTATGAAGTAGTTTTGTCAAATAAAACCTACCCTTCACCGTAGCCGGTGACTCGTTTATTGCCCCGTTCGACTCCTTCATTAACCGTTCAGGATGATGCGGATCTTCAAATACTGACTTTTCATGCCCTACACCGAAGAGCGTTCGTTCTTTCATACCAAGCCAGCTGCTTTTGAAATGTACCCGATCAGACCACTGTCTGGCACCTTGTCTCCAAGATAGCGGTTCAACAAGGGGCCATAGTGAGTTACCAAATCTTGTAGATCACTTTGGCTTTGAAGATTTTTCCCAGTGGCTTTTTGGATCAATTCGACTAACGTTAAAGCCTCGCTCTTCACTTCCGGTTCTTGCGGGTCTTTTCCTTGATCCATCGATCCTTTTAGCTTGGAGTATAACCCTGGCCAAGCAGAGCTGAGCTGCTCAACATGCTGGCTCGACAAGCCAACCGCTCCCATCAAACTTCCAAGAAAATCCATACTGCTTTGCGTTAGAGAGTAAAGAGAGCGCTGTAGTTCTCGTTAAGCGCATCCAGCTCGCGCATATCTTCCGCTAAAAGCTCAAAGTTGAAGATCTGGCTGTTTTCAATGAGCCGTTCCTTACGCTGCGTTTTTGGCAACACCACCACTCCGTGTTGAATGCACCAACGCAAGAGGACCTGAGCGATGGTTTTTCCAGAACGTTTTGCTATTTTTTGTAACACCGGGTGATCGAGGCGCTTCCCACGCGTAAGCGGACTGTAGGCTTCAAGCTGAATCCCCTTCGCCTGACAGAACTCAAGGAGCTCCTTCTTGTAGGAAAACGGACTAAATTCAACCTGGTTCACCGCCGGAATGAGTGAAGATCGCTCCATGAGTGCTTTCAAGTGCGAAACAGAGTAATTACTCACCCCAATCGCTCGAACCAGCTTCTGCTCGTAGAGCTTTTCGAGCGTTTTCCAAGCGCCGTCTTTTCCGAAGGGAGAGGGCCAATGAATGAGATACAGGTCGATATAGTCCAGCCCCAGCCGTTCGCGACTCTTGTGAAACGCTTTTTCCGCAAACAAGAAATCTGTGAGCCAAAGCTTGGTTGTGACGAAGATCTCTTCGCGTGGGATGCCACTTTTTCGAATAGCCGCCCCGACAGATTCCTCATTTTTATAAAAAGACGCGGTATCGATGTGACGATAGCCCGCCTCTAATGCCCACAAAACCGTTTGCTCCGTCAGTTGACCCGATGGAATTTGATAGACGCCGAGCCCAAGCGCGGGAATGTCGACTCCGTTATTCAAGATCATACAATGATCATAGCAAAAAAGAGACCTCCGGGAAGGAGATCTCTTTTCGAGCGTTTAGGCTTTCTTCGACTTTTTCTTGGGAGCAGCTTCTGGAGCAGCTGGTTCAGCGGATGGCGCTTCTTCAGACTTCACCTCTTCTGCTTCATCCTCGTCTTCATCCTCGCCGTCTTCGTCCGCTTCTTCCATCTCGTCTTCGTCATCGAGCATCAATTCATCGTCGCCTTCTTCGACATCTTCATCATCATTGATGCCAATGGCTTCGATAATGAGGTCGAGCTTGGCGTTCAACTGCTTGAACTGCTCGTTCAACTTGTGCATAGAAACATCCGATGCCGCAGCGCTCTTCACACCCGTATCGCTCTTTTTGAAACAGTCGCGGCAGTAGACAGGCTTCTCTCCGGTTGGACGGAAAGGAACTTCACATTCGTTGTGACATTTGTCACAGGTCGCTTTGAACAGGCGCTTTTCTTCGTAGCCACCACGGAATCCGCCACGGTCACCACCGTAGCCTCCACGATCACCACCAAAGCCGCGATCACGACCCCCACCGAACCCACCACGGTCACCACCGCCAAAGCCGCCGCGGTCACCGCCAAAACGGCTGCCACCACCAAAACCACCAGAGCGACGGTCATCACGACCTCCACGCTCCCAAGGCTTTCCGCCGCCAAAACTGCCACTTTCTTTCCGTCGTCCGGCTTGTCCATCAAAACTCATATGCTGGTAGGGTCGTTTAATCATAGATATAATTGGCGAAGTCTACTCTATTCTAGAATAAAAAGCAATTATGTCCCTCCCTTTGTATAAAGAGCTGCTTCGTAAGCTCGAGGAACTCTCTCAGTTTAGCTCATGTTTGAATATCCTGCAGTGGGACCAAGAAGTATTCATGCCCAAGAAAGGTGAGGACCCCCGTGCGAAATTAATCGGTACTTTTAGCGTAATTCTACACGATAAACTGCTTCAGCTCGATACAAAAGGATCGTTAAAGAAACTAACCACCTGGACTGCCGATCGCCCAAAAAGCGATGAAGCGATTATCGTTCGAGAGACAGTTCGAAGTTATAGACGAGAAAAGAAGCTGCCAGCCGCCTTTGTCCAAGAGCTGTCTGAACTGACGTCGAAAGCCCAGTCGATTTGGGCGAACGCTCGAGCCAAAGAAGACTTCAGCCTGTTCTTGCCGAGCCTGAAACGGATCATCGAACTCAAGCGAAAAGAAGCAGAACTCGTGGGATACGCAGAATCACCCTACGATGCCTTGCTCGATACCTATGAACCAGGACTCACGAGTACTCAGGTCTCCCAGGTGTTTACGGAACTCCGTGACTTCTTAAAACCGTTTATTCAGACACTTCAGCAAAAGAAACGCTCCGTTCCCGATCCAAAAATCACCCATGGTACCTTCCCAATCGCCGAACAAGAAGCCTTCAACCGCTGGGTGGCAGAACGCATGGGTTTCGACTTTGAAGCGGGTCGCTTAGACAGGAGCACACATCCGTTTAGCTCTGGCTTCCATCCACTCGATGTACGTCTCACCACGCGCTACGACGAACACGACGTGCTCTACGCGCTCGGGAGCACCATGCACGAAACAGGTCACGGTCTTTACGAACAAGGGTTGCCACTCAAATACACTGGCACGCCGCTTGGCGAAAGTGTCTCATATAGCATTCACGAATCTCAGTCGCGCATCTGGGAAAATATGATTGGAAAAAGTCGGGCGTTCTTGCAGGCGATGTACCCTGAGCTTCAGTCACGCTTCCCGAAGCCATTTGCCAACATTCCGCTCGAGACAATCTACCAACTCGTTAATCGCGTAACGCCATCGTTTATTCGAACTGAATCCGACGAGGTCACGTATAACTTACATATCATTGTAAGGTACGAATTGGAGCGTGACTTGCTGGAAGGCCGGCTCAAAGCGAAGGATCTGCCAGAGGCGTGGAATACGAAGATGAAAGACTACCTTGGCGTAACGGTGAAAAACGACCGCGAAGGCGTACTGCAGGATGTGCATTGGTCCGCTGGATTATTTGGGTATTTTCCAACGTACGCGCTAGGCAACCTCTACGCGGCACAATTTTATCAGGCGCTCCGGACACAGGTTCCAACCGCCGAAAAAGCGATGCAAAAAGGCAACTGTTCCCCCACCCGTGATTGGCTTCGAACGAACATTCATGCACATGGCAAACGCTACACAAGCGCAGAACTCGTGAAGAAAGTGACCGGTAAACCACTCAGCGCTCAGTTCTTTATCGACTATCTCAACACAAAGTACAGCGAGCTCTACGGACTCTAAAAGAAGGAGCGGCCTAAGCCGCTTCTTCTAGACCTTCATCGTCGTTGCCGTTCGCCGCAGTCCCGCCCGTTGCATTGTCATTTTCGGCTTCTTGAGGAAAGTGAGCATTGATGGCGAAGTGAAGCGCTGCCACATCACGACTCGTCATCTTACTCCATTCGTACTCGTGCTCTGTCTTGAGATGTTCTTCTGCGTTTTCGATCATGTCTTCGGCTGTGTCGCCCCAGATGTAATCGTGCGTCCGATCCTGGCACCAGCTACCTGCCTCTTTCCAAGTCATCTTGTCCATAAAAGAAGGAAAATAAAGAGAGAACGTTCAATTCTATTGGATCACATCTCAAGAAAGACGTATAGTAGATCGACCTAAATAGACAGAAAACATCCTATGAAACCTGTAAAAATCTATACTTCTCCCGTTTGCGGGTATTGTGGGGCTGCCAAGCGGCTTTTGAGCTCCCTCGGAGCGAGCTACGAAGAAGTAAATCTCTGGGAACAGCCAGACTTGGTCGATGAACTGCAAGAGAAATATCAGTGGCAAACCGTGCCGATGATTTTCATTGATAACGAGTTTGTCGGTGGCTACGACGACATTGTTGCCTTGCACACGCAAGGAGTACTTGCGCAAAAATTAGGCGTATAAGCACCAATTTTACTCGGCAAACGTATTACAATTGGCGATCGAGCCCGTTTCGTAGCCTTGCGTAAACCAGCGGACACGCTCAGCGGATGAACCATGGGTCCACGTTTCTGGATGTACGCGACCAGTTGTGGCTTTTTGAATGCGGTCGTCGCCTACGGCAGCCGCCGCGTCCATCGCTTCTGCGATCTCTCCCGGCTCAAACACATTCCGATCGCGAATCGAGTGGGCCCACATGCCGGCGAAACAGTCGGCTTGGAGCTCGGTTTTTATTGACGACTCATTGTCACGAGCGTTGTCGATTGTTCCACGGAGATTCTGCACGTGATGACCGACTTCGTGCGCAATCACATAGGCTTCCGCTACGTCACCCCCTTTGGCTGCGAAACGTGTTCGAAGCTCGTCGAAAAACGTTTCGTCGAGGTAGATCGTCGAATCGAGCGGACAATAGTGCGGTCCAACTTCAGAGGTCGCTCCTCCGCAGGCGGACTGGGTTGCCCCTCGAAAGAGTACGAGCTTTGGAGCGCGGTATGTCTGATTATTGGCGGCAAAGACCCCAGACCACAGATCGTTATTCGAACCAAGCACCGTTGAAGCGAAGACTTCATACGAATCTTGCCCTTCGAACTCTCCTGTTTCTGACACGGTGGGAGGCTGAAGCTGACTCAGATCAACGCGTGACAGCACATCCAAGACATCTCCTCCTCCCAAGAGCTGAATCGCGGCCACGACAATGACACCCGCCACACCTAAGCCTCCGCCCAACGCCGCTGGTCCAAAGGAACGGCGATCTTCCACATTCCCACGACTGTCCAGATTATCCCAGTTTGCCATAAGAGTAGTGCGGTTAATTGATTTGTTTTTCTTCACATCCGATCACCCATCAGTGTAGCTTGAAACACTATTTCTATCCATGTAACCATTCTCACATGAGAAAGTTGCTCCCGTACGCGATTGTTGGCGTGGTTGGACTTATCATCACCGCCTCCATCATTACCCATCAGGCCAAAGGAACGATTGGCTCGTTTTCAGGAATGGAGCTAGATATGGGAGATACAGACACCCCATTGCTCGAGCTTCCTTTTTTTACTGACCCGTACGCGAACTGGCAGCGGCCAGCTGGACCGCTTCGGGTTGGGATTCAAGCGGGTCACTGGTTTACCGCAGACGCACCGGACGAGCAGGAAGGCCTTCGCGATAACACCGGCGCACAAGCGGGAGGAACCACGGAATGGGAAACAAATCTACGCATCGCAGAAGAAACGAAGAAACTCTTAGAAGCACAAGGAATCGTTGTTGATCTCCTCCCAACCACCATTCCGCCAGACTATCTCGCCGATGCCTTTATTTCAGTTCACGCGGATGGAAACACTGATACGCGCGTCTCTGGCTACAAAGTTGCTGCCCCACGACGCGACCGCACAGGCACCGCCGCTCGCTTATCGAGCTTGATCGAGGCTCGCTATGGCTCAAGCACAAACCTCCTCATCGATCCAAACATCACGAATACTATGCGTGGCTATTACGCCTTCAACTGGCGTCGCTATGATCACTCGATTCATCCGATGACTCCTGGGGCGATTGTCGAAACAGGCTTTTTAACAAACGTGAATGATCGTCGAATCATCGTAAACAATCCAAAACGCTCCGCGCAAGGCATCGCAGATGGCGTCATTGCCTTCTTACAAGAAATGCTTCCCACGGAATGGGAAGCGTTGCAGGCGTCATCAACAACCAACGGCACAAGCCCTAGCAGCTCAACCTTGCTCCGCTAATTCCTTCAAGCGCACGAGCGCTTTCTTCCAAGCGTCTTCCATGTAGGCCTTCTCGTCTTCGGCAATCGTCATATCAATCACAATCTCGGTTCCGCCGTCTTTTTCTACAAAAGTGTAATTTTCGTGTGCACCGGCCCATTTCTGGACTTTTTCGCTGGTCGTATCTTCAATTCCATGTTCAATCATGCCGAGATGCTCAATCGAGACAAACTCTGGATGACGGCTTTCTGCAATTCGACTCACCATCCCAGACTCACCCTTCCCATCTTGATTTGGCGCAAGAAATAGAATCTTGGCCCCTTGATCCCAGCTTCCGCGATAGTAAGAACCGGGCATAAACACGCTCGTCCACTCACGGTAGGTTGCGTCAGATAGCATGACGTCCCACACGTGTTCACGAGGAGCAGCAATAAAGGTCGTAAGATGAATGGTTTGCATAGAGTGTTAGTTTAATCGGTAGATCGACCAGTTAAGATAGGTCGCGAAGCTGACCCAAGCAAGATACGGGATCAGCAGATACGTCGCGGGTTTTGACACACGAAAAAAATACACCATCGTAAGCACAATCGCGCACAATAATAATAAAATATCTATCAGCGCGATGAACGGATTCTGAGCACCGAAAAACAAGATCGACCACACAGCGTTCAGAACCAACTGCACGCCAAACACCCCCAGCGCTTGCTTCACTTCTTTTTTCTCCCACCCCTGCCGCCAGACGAGAAATGCCGCAACCCCCATCAACGCGTAGAGGATCGTCCAAACGGGTCCAAAAACCCAGCTCGGTGGATTTAGGGCTGGCTTTTCAAGCGTTGCGTACCAGGTTGGAATCGCGGAAGCGGTGAAGATCATTCCAAGCAGTCCTGCGCATTCAGAGAGCAGGATCCAGGGAATGACCAGCCAGTTCGAGCGTGACGAAGAAGACATGGGTTACGCGTTCTTTAAGGCCTGAATATCAAGTTTCTTCATGCTGAGCATGGCTTGGGTTTTGCGTGCCGTAGCAGCCTCGTCCTCCCCCTTCATTAACTCGTCCATATTCGCAGGCACGATCTGCCACGAAATACCGTATTTGTCTTTCAACCACCCACACTGCTCGGCCGCTGGCACAGCAGACAATTTTTCCCAGTAGTAATCGATTTCTTTTTGGGTGTCACAATTCACCATGAGCGACACGCCCTCGTTGAACACGAACTCGTGGCTTCGTGCGCTATCCATCGCCGTGAACCACTGGTTGTTCAAGGTGAACTCGCTAAACATGATCGTCCCTTCCTTATCAGGCTCCATGCCAGCCGGATACCGAGCCAGCATGCCGCGCTTCGCGTCTTTAAAAATCGATACATAAAAGTCCACCGCTTCTTCCGCCTTGCCACAGACCTCTTTCGTAAACAAGAGAGACGGCATAATCGTTGGACGCTTCCCCCCTTCTGGACTGGTCAAAATCAACTGCCAAGACACCCCGTATTTATCTTGAATCCAGCCATACCGTTTACTGAAGGGATACTCCGCAAGTGGCATCAAGACTTTCCCTCCATGAGCTAGTTTATTCCAAATCTCATCGATGCGGGTCGCGACCTGTGCGTCCTGCGCCGGATCGAAGTTCACCATAAATGAGATGGACGGATTGATCTTGAAGTACGGCCCAGCACTGATCGACATGAAGGGATGACCCCAGAGCTCGAAGGAAAGAATGTCACAGTCACCTGATGGCGTACCCTTGATCGTATGAATATTCGTGATGTTCGACTCTGGAAACACCGACACATAGAACTCAGCCGATTCACGCGCTTCTTTGTCGAACCAAAGATGTGGGACGATGTTTTTCATATAGAAAGATGGTAACGCCTAAGGCGCACCTTCTTCAAGCGACCCCGTGTTGTATTCAGTCAATTCAGGTATACTCGTCTCCCTATCCTTCGTCGCTGTTATGCCTGCTACCCCATTCCCCCGTCCAACCGCCTTTTCCCTTCGTGTTCGACGCAGTGCAGCGGGCTTTGGTCTCTTCGCCGCGGAAGACATTCCCGCCAAACGCTTTATTATCGAATACTGGGGAAAGCTGGTTCCAGATGAAGTCGCCAACAAGGTTGCCGGACGCTATCTCTTTGATCTGGGAAACGGAAAAACGATTCTAGGCGCCACGCGAAAAAACATCGCACGCTACGTAAACCACGCCTGCCGTCCCAACTCCGAAGCGCGTGGCTATGGAAATCGAATTCTTATTTACTCAAAAAAACCAATTAAAGCCGGAGATGAGATTACCTACAATTACGGAAAAGAATATTTTAACGCGTATATCAAACCGCACGGCTGTCTGTGCAAAACCTGTACGCGAAAACGGAGCTAACGAACCTACACTTTGGTGGTTGAGATGCCGGTTTTGTAGATCGCAAAGAGCGTATGGAGCAAACTCACAGCTAACGGACCAACCAATAACCCAACCGGCCCCAAAAGCGCGATCCCTCCTAAAACGGAAAATAGGATGAAGAGGGGTGGAATTTGAACTTTGTTGCCTACGATCATCGGACTGAGGAAGTTGTCGACCATACCAACCAGCAATCCGGCCCACAATCCCAACCCGACCGCCTGCCAAATGTGCCCCGTAAGCAAGAGAAACAAAATCGCTGGGACAGAGACAACCGCCGTTCCAATAGTTGGAAGCAACGACATTCCCATCGCAACAAGTCCCCATAACGCTGGGTTTGGCACACCGAAAATCGCAAGACCAAACCCCATTAAGACACCTTGAATCAACGCGATAAACAAATAACCCTGAAGAATCCCCTGTACAGACTGGGCGAGTTTTTTCAGAATCTTTTCATCGTTTCGATCGGTCAACGGGCTAATACGAATCAATTCTTGCACCCAACGCGGGCCATCTTTGAGGAAGTAAAAAATACTGATGAAGACCAAGACAACGGCGAGCAAAATCGACATCGTCGAAGCGAAGACATTGCCTACATTAGTGGCGATAAGTGCAGCTCCTCTGGAAGCTTGTTCACGTAGATCGATGGTGTAGCCAGCTGGCAGAATCCTCTGAACGGATTGATCGACGGCATCAAGCAGCGAGCCCAGCCCCTGCCCACTCGAAAGCTCTTGATAGACGTTCTGCGTTTGGTGAAAAACGATTGCGCCAATCCCAATGACCGGCACTCCGACCGCGCCCACAAACAACGCTGTGACCAGTAACGCCGATAACCCCGATGGAACACGCTTAGCACAGAACCAACGAAAAGCCGGATACAAGATCACCGCAAACGAAGCTCCGACGACCAATACAGAGAGGAATGGCTGAAAAATCAAAGCCACGAGCACGCCCGTAAGCGCAAGCAAGGCCAGAAAAAACCACTTTTCTTTTCCTTCAGGTTTCATAGATGGGTAGCCTAAGTATAACACATTCTTGACGGTCCTCTTCTCGAATACCACAATGTCTGGACTTCCCTATTTCCTATGAATTCTTCCTTCCTTGTCCGTTCTACGCTCATCTTGGGAGCAGCAGTCGCTCTTCTTGGCGCTGGTTGTGGAACAAAGACCGCTTCTTCACCTGTCGTTCCACTTCCAACCCCTCCCGCTCCTGTTGCCACTACAACCACAGAAGCGCCAGCACCGGCCCCGGCAGAACTAACAGCGACCACGACTGCCGTTGTCACGCCAGCGCCGACAACATCGACAATCGTAACTCCACCAACTGCGCCAACGCCAACAGCACCTCCACGCGAATCAGCTCCAGCAGCCAAAACCTATTCCCTCCAAGAAGTCGCACAGCATAAAGACGCATCAAGCTGCTGGACCGTCATTGAAGGCAAGGTATACGACCTGAGTGCTTGGATCGCGCGCCACCCAGGTGGTGAACGAGCTATTCTCTCGTTGTGCGGAAAAGACGGAACGAGCACTTTCAGTGGTCAGCACGGCGGTCAGGCTGGCCCACTGTCAGCCTTAGCTAGCTTCCAGATCGGAACCGTAAAATAGCCTGTCCCTCAATCAAGAAAAACACCCCTGATCGGGTGTTTTTCTTTTCAGTGTTAGCCCTCTCGAAGTCCAGGGTGTTTCGCGGCGAATGTGATCACTTTTTTGAGTGTTGGTAAGTGTACGTCTTCCAATTTCTTGAAACGAATACAACTCTTTCCAACACTCACTTTACCTAACTCTTTTGCAAAGGTTTCAGCTACGTATGTTCCATCAGCCACAGAACAGACATAGACGCTGACGTAGTTCTTTTGATTAGCTAACGCAACAACCGGCCATTCAATCAGCTCTTTTTTGTAGTTTTTGTAAGGAAAGGAGCCATAACCAAGCATGTTATAGGCAAAGTGAGGTTTGAGCGTAGGTGCCGCTTTTTGAATGAACGTATGCAAAAACTCGATCAGTTCTTTTCGCTCTTCAGGAACGGCGGCGAGATATTCTGCCACTGTTGTTGCTTTCACTGTTTTAAACATGTTCATATGCACTCACTATATCTTTGTCGTTACAAGATAGACAACCAAAAGCAGTAGGCTTCCCCACCAGCCCAGATCAGAAAAGAGCAGACTTACCATAATCTTTCGTTGCCATGAAGCAGGGAGAAGTTCTTTTGATGTTCCGTGCTTTTCACGTTCTAAAAGAAAGGGGCTCACACGGAACGATAGAAAACAACCGTTCAGAATGAGCACAACAGCAATCGCCGCCTGGATGAGCGGAATCGTCGCCGTGTAGTGACCTCGATAAAAGATCAGACCGCCAATCATCGTACAGGCGATACCAGCCCAAATAAGTGGCTTGGTCACTTTATGCGTACGTGTAGTCGCTTCCGTCCAATACGAAGAGGTACGGCCAAGAAAGCCGTGAATATCGATGACGGTTACCGCGCCCAGTCCGAGGACATATCCGGCGAGAAATAGGAACAGACCGACGATGTCTACGATGTTGGCTGCGTTCATACCATTGAGCTTATCCCCTCGCCTGCTTCAACGCCTTCGCCCACCACAAAAGCTGTGTCGTCATTTTTTCTGCTTGCTTTTCCATATGCGTAAACAATTCACTCGCCTCCGCCTTTCCAAATAAGACCGGGAAGAATTTATCGCCTGGGATGTGTACCGCTTCACGAATAGGAGCCATCTGAAGCTCGATCGCGACGAGCCGCAACTGTTCAACCGCGCGTGCCCCACCGACGCTGCCGTAACTCACGTACGAAACCGGTTTGTTATTCCATTCACGCGACACCCAATCGATGGCGTTTTTCAACACCCCAGATGGGCCGTGGTTGTATTCTGGCGTCACGATGACGAAGGCATCACCCTCTGCGATCTTTGCCGTAAAACGTTCTACTTCTGCGTTGTCGTAGGGCGCTTGCTTCATCGATGGCGATACAGCTGCGTTAAAAAATGGCAGCGCGTAATCCATCAAATCGAGAACCTCGACCTCCACTCCCTCCTGTTTCTTGAGATAGTCCGCGATCCAAGTAGCCGCTTTCTCGCTGAATCGCCCTTCGCGCACACTGCCTGAAATGACTTTGAGCTTGATCATATTCGTGTAGATAAGACTGAGATTAAGAAACGTACGTCGCCTTGAGAGAGATGTCTTTATCAGACGCATCGGCTTCAACTTGTTGATAGAGCTCTGCTTTCAAGCGCTGTTCATCAAACATGGCCTCACCACCCAAAAATTCAACGACGTTCACCGCATCACGCATCGCATTATACAGACATACACTCGCACCAGGCGATGGAGTCATATTAAAGATCACGTTCTCGCCCAGGATCTTCCCCTCTCCTAACAGCAGTTCGCGTTGATTGGTATCGACACGCTGCAAACGCATACCACCATAGCCACGCGCCAACTCTACATCACTGTATTTGATCGTTGGGACGATTTTTCGTACATGCTTGAGAAACATCCAGGTTCCGATGACTGGAAGTTCGTAGAGCATGTTCTCGAGCAAGTAGAAAAACCGAACTGGATCAAACAAAATCGTAACAAAGCTCACCCAGGTCTGCCAGCGATGAAAGCCAGAAGAACGCAGGAAATCCAGCGAGGTCGCAAAACGTCGCGCTTCGAGCACGGGATGAAAGCGCGCCGTCGGGCCCCAGCGCGTCTTTCCCGGCACGCGTACGTCTGGATCTCCATGCACCGCAGCGAATGGCAGCTTCGGCTCTTGGACCGTGTAGACTTTACCCTTCAGAAGCGGTCGAGAGAAATAGAAATTGCCCGCAATGGGAATCAATGAAAATTCTGTACCGTAGCCGAGCTGCTTCGCTAAGAGCAAACTGTATGAATCAGCGTCTACCACCAGGACACGGGTACGAAAGGTTTTCTGCTTCGTGACCACTTCGTAGCCGTCGTCAACTTTGCGTAGCTGTTCGACCCTATGACCGAAGAAGGTTTCTACCTGGGAATGCTGATTTTGGACGTTCTCGACGAAGGTTTGGGCCAGACGTTCGAAATCAACCGCATACCCTTCTGCCGCAATCGCATTCAACGGAACCCTTGGATCGCGACCTTCGACGACGTTAGGCTCAACCTCTGCCACCTGCTCCCGTGAGAGTAAGCGAACCGATGGAAAAATCGCTTTTAACGCCTGGAAGCGACGTTCCAAACTCGCCACCTCCTTTTCGCCAACGCCAATCACCAGCTTCTGCGTCGGAAACAAAAAACGTGCTCGCTGCTCTTCCGATACGCCATCCGCATACCGCTTTACCATCATGGCCGCCGGATAGACGCTTTTCACCTTCTCAATTGAATAATTCGTCTCAATGTCCCCCACGTGCAGCGTCTGGCTATTATTACTCGCCTTGCTATTCACCTGGCCAGCCAGCGCTTCCTTTTCAACCAGCGCTAAACG
>CAYQAL010000019.1:4227-15570 GCA_964415465.1 uncultured Gammaproteobacteria bacterium | reverse complement strand
TCCAGTGGTGCTTGTCGTAGGCTTCTTGGCGGCGTTAGGGTCTGGAATCTTTGCTATTCGTTTTCTTCTTTCTTATGTCTCTCGCCGGCGCTTTACGCCTTTCGTGGTCTACCGCCTTCTCCTCGCGGCTCTCGTGGTCTTGTTGTTTGTTCGTTAGTCTTGGTTGTGTTTTGGTAGGCGCTACAGCTTCTGCTCAGGTCGCGTTGCCTGTTTCTGATACCGATGGAGACGGGTTGCTTGATGTGTGGGAGACGGGCGTATTCAAAACAGATCCGTTAAAAGCAGATACGGATGGGGATGGCTTCACCGATGGATTAGAAATAGAAAAGCGTTTCAATCCAGCTGGAAAAGGCGCACTCGTCGAAACGGATGCCGATCGTGATGGGTTGTCTGATCGCTTAGAGCTGGCGTTTGGATCTGATCCGCTCAATCCAGATACGGATGGTGATACCTATCAGGATGGAAAAGAGGTGATGGAAGCCTACTCACCGACTTCAACCGTTCGTGATCTCTTGCCTAAATCCCTACAAGTGAATCTTGCAAAACAGGAATTGTCGCAACAGGTCATGGGAATTACGATTAAGACTCACCGCATTTCTGCCGGACTGCCACGAACACCAACTCCAGTTGGAACATTCAAGATTCTCCAGAAGCATCCACGGGCCTGGTCGCATTCCGCTAAGCTCTGGATGCCTTATTGGATGCACTTCAGTGGGCGTGGGCATGGATTTCACGAGCTCCCTGAATGGCCTGGTGGGAAAAAAGAAGGCGCGGCTCATTTGGGGAAGCCGGCGAGCCATGGGTGTGTCCGTATGGGGGTAGGGAGCGCCAAGGAAGTGTACGAATGGACGCCCATCGGAACGCCAGTTACAATTGTCGCACGTTGATACGTGCTATGAGGCGTTTTCGTTCTTTGTGCGCCATCCTATTGCTGCTTCCTGGAATCTTCGGAGCAGGGATGGCTTCAGCTGCGCCTGTCACAAAGAGTCTTCAGTGGGAGCCATTCATTCCGCACGAGAATGAATTCGCGGCTGCCATTGTCATGGTCCCGAAGACACATCAAGTACTGTATTCCTTCAAGCCAGACAAGCCACATACGGCGGCAAGCTTAACCAAGCTCGCTGGAGCCATGGCATTTTTGAAAAAACCAGGTTCATGGGAGCGGCTTGTTACGATTACAAAAGCGGATGAAGTGGGTGGAGGCCGTTTACGTGTAGATGTTGGAACACGCATTCCTTTACGCGACCTGTTCTATGCGAGTATCACGGCGAGCGCGAACAATGCGGCAACAGCCTTAGCTCGTGTAAGTGGTCTTACGATGAAGGGGTTTTTGGCTCGTATGAACCAAGTGGCAAAAACAGCAGGTGCGAAGAACACCGTGTTCTACGATGCCTCTGGCATGAACCCAAAGAACATGACAACGGCTCGTGATATGGCGCTCCTGTCCGAAGCGGCCTTCAATTTGCCAGAGATCCGTCGTGCCGCCACTGTCGAGACCTATCCAGTCCGTATCGCCTCCGTTGGTCAGGTTCGAACGATTAAGAATACCAACCCATTATTGGCTCCACATACGGGCGTTTGGGTCTTGGGTGGGAAAACGGGTTATCTTGAAGAGTCAATGTATAACTTCGTCGGTCGGTTCCGTCCGGAGCTGGCCGATGGCTCTTCGGAACTTGGCAAGGACGTCATAATTGTGGTATTTGGAGCTCCAACCAAGGATGCGCAGTTCCAGACCGCGAAACGTCTGGCGCAGTGGGCCTGGCGTGTACATGAATTTTAACCGATTAGCCGCTTGGCTTGCCGAGCGCAAACAACCCGCGTTCCGCCTAAAGCAAGTCAAAGAAGCGTATTTTCATACGCTTGCTTCGTCGTGGGACGAGGTAACAACCTTTCCCAAGAACCTCCGGGAAGAAGTGGCAAAAGAGATTCCTTGGAATGAGCTCACCATCGTCCAAGTTCAGGAGAGTCCAAAAGGCGATACGGTGAAATCGCTCTTTGCCTGCCAAGATGGCAAAAAGATCGAGACTGTTTTGATGCGTCACGAAGACGAACGCGATACAGTCTGTATTTCCTCACAGGTCGGTTGTGCGATGGCCTGCTCGTTTTGTGCGACCGGTACCATGGGGCTGAAGCGCAACCTCACCGCTGAAGAGATTATCGAGCAGGTTATTCAAGTCCAGCGCTGGTTGAAGGCGCATGATTCGAAGGTGAGTAACGTCGTATTCATGGGGATGGGTGAGCCGATGCATAACCTCGACGAGGTGATGCGTGCGATTGGTCTCATGAATAGCGAAGAAGGTCTGCATATCGGTGCACGTCGTATCAGTATCTCTACCTGCGGCGTTGTGCCCGGAATTCTTCGTCTGGCAGATGAACCGTACCAGGTGAACTTAGCGATCTCGCTTCACTCAGCGATCGACGAGGTTCGTTCGCGGATTATGCCAGTGAACAAGGCCTATCCATTAGCCAAGCTTCGTGCGGCACTTGAGGTCTACATGGAGAAGACGAACCGCAAGATCATGTTTGAATACCTTTTACTCAAAGGGATCAACGATCGCGAAGAAGATGCGCAGGCGCTTGCGAAGTGGCTTGGGGAAGATTGTCGCTTGTTCCATGTGAACCTTATCAAATATCACGAGACCGAAGCCTATCAGGGTACGGCGCGTCCGGATCGTATCGATTTCTTGCGCCGTTTGCATGAACTCCACATTCCGGCGACGCATCGTATTACCTTCGGTGAAGATATCGATGCTGCGTGTGGACAGCTTGCGGTTCAGGAAGCGAATGGAAAACTCAGCCAAGGCCGGGCGGCGGTACGTGTTGCGAAAGATGCGAAGGCTGCAAAGACGGAGGGTGTTCGCTAGGACGTACAGCCCTAGCGAACCATCTATTTCTACTCATGAATCAATCACCTAAAAAGCGTGTCCTTGTTGGGATGTCAGGCGGAGTTGACTCGAGTCTCTCTGCGGCGCTTTTAGTTGAGCAGGGATTCGAAGTGGTGGGTGGGTTTATTAAGAATTGGTCTGATACGAAAGATCTTTGGACGGGGGAGTGTCAGTGGCGTGGTGAGCGACGAGATGCGCTTCGAGTGGCGGCTAAGCTTGGCATTCCACTTCTAACCTTTGATTTTGAGAAGCAGTATCGTGCACGTGTTCTGGACCGCTTGTTTCAGGGTTATGAAAAGGGGGAGACGCCAAATCCAGACGTACTCTGTAACGAAGAGATTAAATTCGGGCTCTTTTTTGAACAGGCAATGAAGCTTGGTTTTGAATACGTAGCGACCGGGCATTATGCCCAGGTGCGTCATGACACGGATGGATCGGCGCATCTGCTCAAGGGGTTGGATGAACATAAAGACCAATCCTACTTCCTTTATCGTGTCTCTCAGGCAGCCTTGCAAAAGACGTTTTTTCCGGTTGGTCATCTAAAAAAGACCGAAGTCCGAGCGCTGGCTGCGAAGTTTGACCTTCCAACCGCCACCAAACCAGATAGCCAAGGGATTTGTTTTGTGGGAAAGCTGAACTTTCATGAATTTCTCCGAAAGCGTATTCCACCAGCGCCAGGGGAAATCGTAACGGCAGAGGGGGAGGTAATCGGCCAGCATGACGGGTTGGACGCTTATACCATTGGTCAGCGCCAGGGGTTGAAGGTCTCGCATGGTCAGGTTATTTGGTATGTGGCTGCGAAAGATCGCGCGAAGAACCACCTGATTGTTGTCCCGGAGCGTACCCATCCGCAGCTCTATACTCAAACGGCCCAGGTTGGCGACCTCCATTGGACCTATCAGGCGCCGGTTGCGCTCGGTGAGTCGTGTGAAGTCGAGGTCGCTATTCGCTATCGACAAGAGCCGGCGTGTGCGCTTTTGACGCTTGTCGATTCGGCTACGCTCACGTTACGCTTTAAGGAGCCGGTGTGGGCGCTCGCCCCTGGTCAATCGGCTGTGCTCTATCAAGGAGCCGAGTGTCTTGGTGGAGGGATTTTACTCGACTCTTCTGTCTAAAACGGTTTTACGTATGGCAATTCGTCCGCTCCGGTTGGAATGGATCTACCTCGTGTATCTCGTGTGCTTTGCGTTCGCCGTTCTGTCTCCGTCTATTTACACACGAGGCTACTTCGGTCTGTCAGAGACCGCTCTCGAAGAATTGACAATTTTCGTGTTTGGCTTGGCTGGATTGTTGGTTTTTACAAGTTATGAACGTCTCATGGAAGGTCGTGAAAAAGAGCAGGAACAGGTGCAAGATGAATATGTACGCGTGAAATCTGAGCTTATTGAATCCTACGCCTACATCGGCTCGATGAATCGCAAGCTCGAGTTGCTCAAGCGAGCTGCGAATGAAGCCTCAGTTGGATTGGGCGAGAAAAAGGTCGTACGTGAGTTGTTTGGTGCGCTCGTAGCTCACGCTGCTGCTGCTGCAGACGCGCAGACAGTTTTGCTCCGTTTCGTTGAGCTGTCTCACTTGCGTACCGATCGCGAATTTTTCCACGTCATTCAAGGGGGAAAATCGATTCGTGTCGCCAACAAAGACCTTCGCTCAATCTGTGAGCAGAAGTTGTCGCATGCATTTATTCGCTCTGAAGATGGCCGTGACTTGCTGGTCGTACCTTCCGACGCGCCGAGCGATCTCAAAGCCTTCCTCCTATTCTCTTGGTCCTCGGAAAAAGTGCCCGAATTGGACGCTTCTTTGCTCAAAGTGTTTGTGAACCAGGCTGAATCGCTGAATCAGCGGTTGTTTGCTCCTCCGCTTATTGCGAAGTAACAGCGGTGGAGTACGGAGAAAGAGGTCTCTCTCCCTCCTCAGCAAATCGCTTTGCGAACACCATGGTCTCGTCGGTCGAGAGACCTCTTTCTTCCATGTGTTTGTCTTCGCTTGCTCATGGAGGGGAAATTCTTTACCCTGTGCGTAATTATGACTTTGTCTGAGCTGCGTTCAGCCTATCTACGTTTCTTTGAAGCCCAAGGCCATACGGTCTTACCTTCGGCGTCTTTGCTCCCAGAAAACGATCCGACGACCTTGTTCACCGGCTCCGGCATGCAGCCGATGGTTCCCTATCTCCTCGGTCAGCCGCACCCACAGGGTAAGCGTCTGGTCGACTCGCAAAAGTGTTTCCGTGCCCAAGACATCGAAGAAGTAGGGGACAATCGTCATACAACGTTTTTTGAAATGCTCGGAAACTGGTCGCTAGGTGACTATTTCAAGACCGAGCAGATCACCTGGATGTTCTCGTTTTTGTTCGATGAGCTGAAGCTCGATCCATCACGTTTTTATGTAACGGTCTTCCGTGGTAATGAACTAATCGAGCGTGACGAAGAAGCGGTAAAACTCTGGCAAGACTTGTTCGCCCAAAAAGGCATCGAGGCCAAAGCGCTCGACTTTGCCGAAGAGCAGGGGATGCGCGATGGAAGAATATTTTATTATCCTGAGAAAAAGAACTGGTGGTCCCGTGCGGGTGTTCCATCGAACATGCCGGTCGGCGAACCAGGTGGACCAGATACGGAGATGTTCTGGGACTTTGGCGCCGAACTCAAGCTCCATGAGCAATCAGAGTGGGCGAACGAACCGTGTCACGTGAACTGTGATTGTGGCCGTTTCCTCGAGATCGGTAACAATGTCTTCATGCAGTACCGCAAGACAGAAACCGGTTTTGAAAAACTCCCGCAGCCAAACGTCGACTTCGGTGGTGGTGTCGAGCGTATGTTGATGGCGGTCAAAAACGACCCAGACATTTTCAAACACACGGACGGCTTGAGACAGATCTTGGCGCATTTGGAGCAACTTTCAGGCAAGAGCTATCAACAAGACGTTGCGACGACGCGTGCTTTCCGTATCATTGCGGATCATTTTCGTGCAGCGACGTTCATTATCGGTGATCCGCGTGGCGTTGTCCCATCGAACGTTGGTCAAGGCTATGTCGTGCGTCGTTTATTACGTCGGGCGATTCGCGAAGGTCGTCGTTTGGGCTTGAGTAGCTTTGCGGCCTCTGTTTCTCAGATCGTGATTGATTCTTTTGCGGATTACTACACAGAGCTAGCCGAACGAAAGGACTTCATTCTGTCCGAGATTGCCAAAGAAGAAGACAAGTTTTCCAAGACCTTAGAGAAGGGTTTGCGTGAAGCTGAGCGCATGATCCAGGGCGGTTCACTCACGGGCGAACAAGCGTTCTTACTTTTCTCGAGTTATGGGTTCCCTTGGGAGCTGACGGAAGAATTCGCTTTGGAGAAGGGGTTGAAAGTCGATCGCAACGCTTTCGAAGCAGAGTTTAAAAAGCATCAGGAATTGTCTCGCACCGCTTCAGCCGGCGCCTTCAAGGGTGGTCTCGCCGACCAATCCGCCGAAACGACTCGGCTTCATACGGCAACTCACCTGCTTCACCGCGCGTTGAAGAACGTCCTCGGTGATCATGTTCAGCAAAAAGGGTCGAACATCACTGCTGAACGTCTTCGTTTTGATTTCTCGCATCCACAAAAGATGACCGACCAAGAAGTGGCTGAAGTCGAACGTCAGGTCAACGAAGCGATTGAAAAAGATTTTGTGGTGACCTGTGCCGAGCATACGACCGAAGAAGCGAAATCTGCAGGTGCTCTTGGCTATTTCGAAGATAAGTACGCGCAAGTTGGTGGCAAGATCAAGGTTTACTCAGTCGGTGACGAAGCTCGCGGCTACTTCAGTAAAGAAATCTGTGGCGGCCCTCACGTCGAACATACCGGCGAACTCGGTTCATTCAAGATCCAAAAAGAAGAAGCGGTGTCAGCGGGTGTGCGCCGCATCAAAGCCACGGTGACGGGTCCAAAGGTTTAGGAGTATGGACCGTGTTCAACAGCTAAAGAAAAATCCTCGCTGGTTGGCATTTGCGAAGCTCGGTTTAGAGTTGAAGGCGTTGAATGCGGTTGTCACGCTGTTTCATATCCATCGTGGTGTAGGCGTAGATCAAATCTTCTACTTAAGTGTTGCTTGGTCGGTCGCGACTTTACTCTTTGAAATCCCAACCGGTTATCTGGCAGATCGTGTTGGAAGAAAGCGAACCTTGCTTTTAGGCGCCTTTATCACGCTGCTCTCATCAATCTTTGCCTTCTGGGCACAGGGGATGTGGGCGTTTTGTATCCAAGTTGCGCTCATGTCGTTTGGGTTCTCCTGCTTTTCTGGAACAGAAGAGGCGCTCTTGTACGATACGCTCCAAGAAACCGGACAAGAGTCACACATGAACCACTACAAGGCGCGATTGAGCGCTGCGAACAATGGTATGAAGATCTTTGTTCCCGCTCTCGGTGCTTGGATTGCAAAAGATTTGTTGGAGTCGCAGTTTCAGATTCTTGTCTTGATTAATGCTGTCGGTGCCTTTATTGCCTTCTTGTTCCTTTTTCAATTGCGCGAACCAAAACATGTCAAAGCTGTGCTGAAGGAAGAAGAGGGGATCTTCCGGCAAAGTCTGCGCACGATTCGCTCCGAGCCATTCTTGTTGCGTGCAGCTCTGAATAAGATCCTCGTCTTCATCTGCGGGTTCTTGATTTGGAAGATCTACGCGCCGTACTTTTTGCAGTATGGCGTCCCAGCCCTCTGGATCGGGTTCTTCTATGTTGGGTTCAAGCTGTCTGAAACGGTTCTGACCTTTTTTCTGGAGAAGTTGGAAAAGCTCTTCACGCCTGTCCGGTTGGTTGCCTATACCACCGTTCTGCTCGTCTTAGGCCTCCTCGGGATGATCTTCTTGACGAAATCCCCAGTTCTCTTGGTTGTGAGTGCTGGCATCGCGATCGTTATGGCTTCCATTCGAGAACCGATGTTCTCCCATGCCATGAACCGGCGCATCCAATCCCGTAGCCGCGCCACGACCCTCTCAAATCTCTACGTTCTGAAGGCGCTTTTGGATATTCCGCTCTTCTTTCTCTCGGGTGCGTTAGTTCTGCAGGATAGTCGATATGTCTTCGCTCTCTGTGTTATTTTATGCTTGGTTGTGCTCTTTTTCTTCCCTATTCGACAAAAAGACCTTGAATCCGTAGCAGGCGATCCATCCCCAGCCGCTCTTTGACAAGCTGGTCTGAATCCTGTATTTTTAGCTTAATTTTTTCCCTGTAACCCATTTATTCTTCTCATGTTCTCACGTTTCTCCTATGGCCGGTAACCATACAGCTGCCAATCGCGACTTCGTAGTCGTTAAAGGCGAGGTTATCGAAAATCTTCCCGCTACGACGTTCCGTGTAAAATTGGAGAATGGTCAGGTCATTCTGTGCCATCTGTCTGGCAAGATGCGTCTGAACCGCATCCGTCTCACCCCAGGAGACGAAGTTCAGGTAGAAATGACCCCTTACGATTTGACAAAAGGTCGAATCACCTATAGATTATAGCCCACGAAATACATATTTTATGAAGGTACGGTCCTCTGTGAAATCCATCTGCCGCGATTGTCAGGTGATCCGCCGAAAAGGGCGGGTGCATGTTATCTGTGCGAAGAATCCTAAACATAAGCAGCGTCAAGGCTAATCCATTATGGCTCGTATTGCAGGCGTCACCCTCCCGAGCGCGAAGCGCGTCGAAATTGCTTTGACCTACATCTACGGAATTGGTCCAGCAACGGTAAAGAAGATTCTCGCCACCACCAAGGTCTCTCCTGACATTCGTGTCAAAGACTTGACCGAGGCTCAGGCGAACACGCTCCGTGATGAAGTTGAAAAGAACCACCGTGTCGAAGGCGACCTTCGCCGCGAAGTTCTCTCACACATCAAGCGTTTGAAGGAAATCGGTTCCTACCGTGGTTCTCGCCACATCAAGAACCTTCCCGTTCGTGGTCAGCGCACCGTCACCAACTCCCGCACCGTTCGCGGTAACGTCCGCAAGACGATGGGATCCGGTAAGCGCAAGCTCGAAAAGACATAATCCATCCCTCATTTCTAGACCTCACGACAGTCTATGTCCGATGAAGCCAAGAACTTGACGTCCTCTACTGAGCCTGTAGCGAAGTCCGCTAAGGCAGACAAGACCGTTAAGTCCAAATCCAAGAAGACAGGTGCCAAGAAGAACCGCCCACAGATTTCGCAGGGCAAGGTCTTCATTCAGGCCACGTTTAATAACACCATCATCACTGCCACCGACATGAACGGCAACGTCATCGGTTGGGGGAGCGCTGGTGTCGCAGGCTTCCGTGGTCCAAAAAAGTCCACTCCTTACGCCGCGTCCGTCATCGTTCGCGACTTGGTAGAAAAAATTAAGGATTCTGGGTTGAAAGACGTAAACGTCTACATCACTGGTCCTGGTCAGGGTCGTGAGGGCGCTCTCCGCGCATTGAACGCCAACGGCTTGAACGTGCTTACGATCAAAGACGTGACCCCAGTTCCTCATAACGGATGCCGCCCACCTCGCGCGCGTCGCATCTAACGTCTAACATCCATATTCTTTTATGAAGACGTTAAAGATTTTGGCGAAACATTCTCGCCGCGAAGGAATTCCTCTCTCAGACCGTTCTGCGCACACAAAGAGCATGGCCCGCCGTCCATACGGTCCAGGTGTCCATGGTCCAACCAGCCGTACTCGTCTTACCGACTACGGAAAGCAGCTCCGCGAAAAGCAGAAGGCGAAGCGTATTTACGCTTTGAGTGAGCGTCAGTTCCGCAATTTGTTCGACGAAGCTGTTTCCAAGCGTGGAAACTCCGGTGAAACACTCATTTCGTTACTCGAGCGTCGCTTGGATAACTTGGTGTACCGAGCCGGTTTCGCAAAGACACGCGCGGCGGCTCGCCAAGCGGTCTCTCACGCTCACTTCACGGTGAACGGAAAGAAGGTAAACATCCCTTCGTATCGTGTCGCGGTTGGTGATACAATTGCGTTGCGTGAGAACAAGCGTCAGAAAGGGTTATGGAAGGGGATCGAAGAAGTCTTGGCAAAGAAGGACTCTTCTTCGTGGGTCTCTGTGCGCCCTGCAGAATTTGCAGCGCAAGTAACGGCTGTTCCTGCTGGTCAGGATTTGCAGCAACCATTCGACGTCAAGCTCATTGTTGAGTTCTATTCGCGTCAATAATCCCTCTTCTTTCCCACTTATGTTGGAACCCCTTTTGCTACCCAACAAAATTCAATTCATGCGTGGCGACCGCCCACATGAGGGGGTGCTGGTTGTTGAACCATGTGCGCAAGGCTACGGGACAACTCTGGGAAATGCTCTTCGCCGCGTGCTTCTCTCCTCACTCTCTGGAGCTGCTGCGATCGCAGTACGTATCAAGGGTGTTGATCACGAATTCTCAACTGCTCCACACGTCAAAGAAGATATTCTCGAAATCATCTTGAACCTCAAGATGCTTCGTGCGAAGGTGTTCTCTGATGAGCCTGTAAAGCTTTCGTTGTCGGTGAAGGGTGGACGTGCGGTTACGGCCGCTGATTTCTCCAAGGATGCCTTGGTCGAGATCGTGAACCCAGACTTGCACATTGCAACGCTCACTGATAACTCCGCCTCTTTCGACATGGAAGTCTGGATCGGCAAGGGCCGCGGCTACCGTCCAACGGAAGAGCGCGTGAAGGAAAAGCTTGAGCTCGGTACCATCGCGATCGACGCTCTGTACAGCCCGATCGTCAACGTTTCGTACAAAGTCGAAGCCACTCGTGTTGGTGACAAGACCGACTACGACAAGCTCATTTTGAAGGTTGAAACGGACGGATCTCTCGATCCAATCGATGCCGTCAACCAAGGTGTCGGTATTCTCACTGATTACGTGAACGTTCTGAAGGAGCTCTCCTACACGGAAGCTGCCTAGGAGCTCCCCCCACTTACTTACTATGCGACATCGTCGAACAGGAAAAACTCTAGATCGCAAGGCGGGTCCACGTCGCGCACTGTTGCGCAACTTGGCAACCTCCGTGCTGATCTACGAACACGTGAACACCACGCTTGCCAAAGCGAAGGCTGTCCGTCCAATGGTCGAAAAGATCATTACCCGTGGCCGTGTGAAATCGCTCACCAATCGTCGTGAGCTCATGAAGGTTCTCATGACCGAATCCGCTGTGGACAAGGTTCTTGAAGAGCTTGGTCCTCGCTATGCCACGCGTCCAGGTGGCTACACGCGCATTATTAAACTTGGATCCCGCAAAGGTGATGGTGCTGAAATGGCCCAGATCCAACTCGTTGCCTAAGTATGCCTACGACTACGAAAAAAGCTCCTGTGAAGAAGGTTACGCGTGAAGTGGTTACCATCGACGCAACCGGCAAGGTTGTTGGTCGCTTGGCTACCCAGATCGCTGCGATCCTCATGGGAAAGAACAAACCGGATTACACCCCACATATCGATTCTGGCGCCGTGGTTCGTGTAACCAACGCTGATAAGCTTGAATATACCGGTAAGAAGATGGAGCAGAAAGTGTTGTTCCG
>CAYQAL010000019.1:0-4127 GCA_964415465.1 uncultured Gammaproteobacteria bacterium | reverse complement strand
GAGCTCAACCCAGTCTGGCGCAAGACCTTGAAGAAGCTTGGGAACCTCACTCGTGACCCACGCGCCAAGGAACGCAAGAAGTTCGGTCTTAAGAAGGCCCGTCGCGCCCCACAGTGGTCCAAACGTTAATCACGCAGCTACAGAAAATGGAAGCACTCACACAAGGTGGGTGCTTCTTTTAAATAAAATGCAGCAAAAAGTTGAATAAACGGGATGCTCAGAGTATATTGGGTGTCCCGTTATGCGTTTTGAGGATGTTGCACCCTTTTTGGCCCTCGCTATCTTTTTCCTCGCTGCCATTTGGTTTTTTGTGAATGCAAAGCACTTTTGATACCGTAGCCACATGTCTTCTACGGTCGCCCGCAATACCGCCTGGCTCATGGCGGCTACCCTTGGGCAAAAACTCGTGTCGTTTCTGGCCTTTTATGTGATCGCCAGATTGGTTGGACCGGTTGTTACGGGGAAATATTTTTATGCGGTTTCGATCACGTCGATTTTCGTTGTGTTAGCGGACTTTGGGTTAACACCGGTGGTTATTCGTGAAATGGCGGCGAATGAAGAAAAGGGCCGAGCTTTTTTGGGTCGAGCCTTGCGAATCAAGGCGTTCTTGTTGCCGCTGGCGGTTCTTTGTTCCTTAGGCTATCTGTTGCTTGCTTCAGTCTTGTCTCAAACGGCGCTTGAACCAGATATCTTTGCCGCGGTTGGCGTAGCGTGTTTTGTCTTGATGGCCGATTCAATTTCGTTGATTTTTTACGGAGCACTCCGCGGAAAACGTGATCTGCGATTTGAAGCGGTTGGTATGTTGATCTGTCAGATCACAACGGCTATCTCGTCGATTGTGATTCTGCGTTTAGGAGGGGGTGTGGTGGGACTGGTGGTGGCGCTCTTGCTTGGCAGTCTCTGGAACTTGGGCTGGAGTATGTATCATGCTGTCAAACGTCATGCGACGCCGCTTCAGGCTGAACGTGTGACAGTAAAGGCGATTGCGTTAGCTGCCCTTCCGTTTGGTTTGGCTGGGCTCTTTGTAAAGATCTATTCCTATACCGACTCGCTTTTGTTGCGTCAGTATTTTGGTCACGCATCCGTTGGGCAATATGCGGTCGCGTATAAGCTGACGTATGCCTTGCAGTTTTTACCGTTAACGTTCGTTGCGGCGTTGTATCCAGCCATGAGCGCGGACTATGCAGCGGGGAACCATGAGGGGCTGCGCAAGGCCTTGAAAAATGGCATGCGCTTAATGATGTTGGTGAGCGTGCCGCTGTCAGCTTTGTTATCTGCGCTTGCGAAGCCGATTATTCTTACGTTCTACGGCCGTCCCTATGAAGGAGCGATTGCGCCCATGATGGTGTTGCCTTGGGTTTTGATCCCAATTTTCCTCGATTTTCCCGTTGGATCGTTGTTGAATGCGACGCGTCGTTCAAGTCAGAAAACGATTTCGATGGGGGTGACGATGGTGATCAATGTGGCGTTGAACTTGGTACTGGTGCCAACCTACGGGCCATTAGGTGCGGCGTATGCGGGCGTCGTATCTTTCTGGATGCTTCTCGCGCTTGGGTTATGGTTTGCTCGAAAAGATCTGCCAGAGGCTCGTTGGTTTGTCTCCTTCTTCATTCGTGGTCTGGTCGGTGCGGGAATTATCTGGGCTGCGACACGCTTTTTGGCGGCCAGCTTTCCATTTATCGCTCAGCTCATTTTTGGAGGAGCGGTCTCCCTCGCGATACTCTTCTTGTTACGTCTCTGTTTGGTCGATGATTTGGTTGCGGTGTGGGGGTTTTTACGACGCCGGGCAGTTCCGCCACCCGATTCAACCGAAGAGGCTGGGTCTTAGATCTCTCCACTTGAGAGCTTGTTATGGCTTCGCACTGGGTGCTCGTGACGCATGACTATCCGCCCCTGAAAGGGGGAGTCGCTCGCTATTTGTCTGATCTCGTACGGGCATCCGCTGGGCAGATGAAGGTGATTGTTCCAACAGAGCATGGAGATCCTGGCGAGCCGGTGGAGCGTCGAACGTTTTTTGGTCGAGGACTCATTTCGTGGTGGCCGTTGGTAGGCGTGATGCGTGAGGTGGCGATGCAGGATCCAGATACACGCGTTTTTATAAGCCACGTTCTCCCGATTGGAACAGCGGCTTGGATCGCTTCGTATGTTGGTGGACCACGCTACGTCGTGTTGTTTCATGGGTTAGATCTACGTTTGTCGCAGCGTTCCTGGTGGAAGCGATGGCTCACGCGACGTATTGTGAGTCGTGCTCGGGCGATCTGCGTGAACTCTGAGTTTGTAGCTAGTGAATGTCGCATACTCTTTCCTGGAAGAGAGCCGCATCTTCTTACGCCGGGCTATGTTCCGCATCCGCTTCCGTCGAGAGAGCAGGCACGTGCACAGCTAGGGATCAATCCGAATGATATTATTTTATTACACACGGCGCGACTCGTTCCGCGTAAAGGGGTAGATCGTTTGATTGAAGCACTCCACGCTTTGCCTCTGCAGGTGCGAGGAGTGAGTATTGGTGATGGAGTAGATCGAAGTCGTCTAGAGACGCTCGCGAAGCCGCTAGGTGATCGCATGCGGCTCTTGGGTGCAGTTGATGATGCGACCCGTGATCTCTCGTATGCCGCGGCAGATATCTGTGTGTTTCCCGTTCGCGCCGAAGGGGATGATGTCGAAGGCTATGGGATTGTCTGTTTAGAGGCGTCGGCTGCGGGATTGCCGGTAGTTGTCGGAAAGAACGGAGGAGCGCCTGAAACGGTGGTCGATGGAGAAACGGGTTTGGTGGTCGATGCAAATGATCTTTCAGCCTTACGAGCGGCTATTCAGCGTTTAGTGGATGATCCAGCACTGCGTAAGCGGATGGGTGAAGCGGGAAAAGAGCGCATCAAAAAAACGGCGGATTGGTCCACTCGTTGGGAAATCCTCTCTCATCTGTAATCTATGTCACGACTTTCGATTGTTATCCCGGTGTATCAGCACGCAGACGCGTGTGTACGCTGCTTGGTCTCTCTTAGTGCCCAAACGCGCCTTCCAGATGAGGTGGTGGTGGTTGATGATGGATCAACTGATGGTCTTGAAGAGAAGATTCTGCCTGTTCAAAAAGACTTTGCCTTTCCGGTGCGATTGATTCGGTTTGAACAGAATAAAGGAGCGCCAGCTGCCCGAAATGAAGGGGCGCGACATACGACGGGTGACTACTTGCTCTTTTTAGACGCTGATACAGAGCTACAGCCAAGAATGTTAGAGCGATTCGAGACGACACTCGAAACGCATCCAGAGATCGATATCGTCTATAGCGCTTACGACTTTGGGTGGCAGTTTTCGCTCGTGCCATTCAGTCCGGCACGGCTTGAGCAAGCGAACTTCATCCATATGAATTCGCTGCTTCGCCGCTCGGCCTTTCCAGGCTTCGATGAGTCGCTCAAGAAGTTCCAAGACTGGGATTTGTGGCTCACGATGGTGAAGCGTGGATCAAAGGCGATGGGGTTGTCTGACGTTCTGTTTTCTGTTGAGCCTCGTAAGACAGGATACAGCCAATGGGTCCCATCCTTTTTGTATACGCTTCCCTGGAAGAAGCTGGGTTGGGCACCTCAAGCAGTGAAAAAGTACCAGTCAGCGGAAGAGATTATTCGAAAAAAACATGGATTAGCGCCAGCGAGCGGCATCAAAAACGAGGCGCTGCCACTGTACGTAAAGACAATTCTTGCGCCCTTTCTGGTGATTCTCTTGATCGAACTTGTTTCCTTTTTGGTCGTATTTCAACCAAGAGTGAATACGATTGGCTGTCTAGCCTTAGGGGTCGGTATGTTCGCGCTCGCTCTTCTCCGACCAACGCACGCATTTGCAGTGCTGACAGCAGAGTATCTGATTGGTTCAAAAGGCGCCTTGTTTAAAGCCTTTGGGGATGAAGTAAATAACGGCGGCGTATCTGTTCGTATTATATTATTTTGTGCGTTCTTGGCTGGCTGGGGGATTCAGTGGTTCTATCTAGGTCACTGGAAAGCCTGGAAGACACTCTTCCGAGGAAAGATGGAATACCTTGCTCTGGCGTTGCTTCTGGCAACGGCACTGGTTCAAGGGGTATTGCGTCACAATCCATTTGTCTTTGCCGATGCGAACGCGTGGGGATTCTTGCTGCT
>CAYQAL010000018.1:12154-16840 GCA_964415465.1 uncultured Gammaproteobacteria bacterium | reverse complement strand
GATTTCACACTCGAGGCATCCGCCGCGATCAAGTACTCGATTCCAGCGTAGACGAAGACGACGAGCAGTAAGACGCCCGCCATACCAAACAAGAAGCGCACGAGGTTTAGTCCAAGCTGCATGAAATCTGACAACTGGCAGGAACCATCTTCTATACACGACGGCAAAATGAGACGCGTAAGCCCGCCCGAATCGGCCACGATGTTACTCGCTCCAACTACCGTACTTCCTCCGCCAGCGCTACCGGTGTTTGTGCCTCCGGTATTAGATGATCCCGCATCTCCCGTGGAGTTCGACGAAGTGTCCGACGTTGTACCTCCGTTTGCTCCAGGGGTGGCTCCATTAGTCGCTCCGGCTGCTCCACATTGGAGCGTTGGCGCAATTCCGAGCGCTGGTGGACAACACCGAATGGTGGAATCCCCTGGACACCCGCCCTGCACGCAGCTCGACTCCTGTGTATTGGAACACATGCGCCGACACGTCCAGGTTGTTGAGGCGTAACTTGGATCCTGTGCCTCCACCATACGGATTAAAGAAGCATTTGCC
Organism: uncultured Gammaproteobacteria bacterium; assembly: GCA_964415465.1. Classification (GTDB taxonomy): domain Bacteria; phylum Patescibacteriota; class Patescibacteriia; order 2-12-FULL-60-25; family 2-12-FULL-60-25; genus JAGOTP01. The sequence goes on along the minus strand of CAYQAL010000018.1, from coordinate 16,294 downwards.
GCATCCGCTCGAGCGGCACGATCCGCACATTCGCCTGGCCGCAATGCAGCCGCCTCACTCGCCGACGGCGAAACACCCGACTGAATACGGCTTCGTCGCTCACCCGAACCACTGATCGCTCCATCTGGAGCCGAGGTTAGGCCTTGAATTGCTTGCTCTTGTGGAATCCCACGACAGGCAGGAGCTGCTTCCCCTTGCGCGGTTGATTCACACGCTCGAAAACATTCCGACGGGACACCCGCTGACCCGCTCATCGCCGCACCGTTCATACAATCTCGAACACAGGTACGGCAGTTATCCGCGTTCGAGGCGACACATGTTGGGGATGGATTTCTTGCTCGACAGGCAATGCGCTGCGCAGGGCTTAGCACCGTTCGACCGCCCGTTCCTTCCGGACCGCATAACGTGAAGCAGTCTCGTCCACAACTTCCATTCCCTTCTTCACCCACCGGACACTCAATAATGCGATTTGGAATACAGTTACAGCCCGTACAAACTCCCGCTCCCGACCGTCCAGCGAGCGGAGTACAGGTTGGAGGTGTGGTTGATGGATACCACCCAAAGTTCTGACATTGGCGCCGACAATCATTTGCACAGTCTCGCGCGGTGCTACACGACGACGGAGCTCCAGATGCTTCGTTATACAGGATTGCGCATTGAAACGAACAAGACGCCGCATCCACCACCGAAGGCAAGGATGCGACGCCGAGCGCAGCAACGAACGCGAACAGGCCTGCGACGCCTGCGTGCTTGAGCCACCGAAAAAGAACGAGCATAGAGAATTCCTCCCTATGATATCTGATTCAGCGACGCTTTGAAACTATTGGATGGTCTGAGCAATTCGTGCGACCGCATTTCGCATCGAGACAGCCAGCTCCACGCGTGGATTCAACGTATCAGCAATCAGCTGCGTAAACGCCTCGCGCACCGTGTTTGGATCATTCCCCTTGTACCAAGACAGTGACGTCAGAACCTGTGAAGCAAAAACACCGATCTGTTCATCGTCAAGCTGTGGAGCAAGGAGCGCTTTGCGGGCGGCTGGACGCTTCATGATGTCTAACACCAACTTCGAGTTCTCCGGCTTCGTCAGATAGTTCAAGAAATGCCAAGCAGCATCGCTACTTTGCGATTTCTTGGCCACCGTCCAGAACCAGTAGTTCGCCATGTTCTTCTCTGAGCTCTCTGAAACCTGTGGCAACTTGGCGATTCCGAGGTTCAACTTCGGCGCGCGCGCTTTGATCGTTGCGAGGTCGTAAGCATAGCCAAAGTAGAAGGCGGTCTTCCCTTGGGTGAAAGCATCGAGTGATTCCGGCTGAGCCGCATTCCAGGTATAGGTCTCCTTATTTGGGTTAGCGAAATCGGTGTAGAACGAGAGCGCCGAGTACGCTGGTGGCTCTTCACGCATGCTGGATAACTCCATCGGCATCACGTGAAAGGTTGGGACACCAAAATCGTTGGCCATCTTCGCGCCATTTTGGACCATCAAAATCGTCAGAATGTCGACGGCGCGGGAAATGTTGTTACCCGTTCCCAAGGCCACAGCCATCTGAGCAAAGTTTTGCCCGTCTTGGTCCAACTTCACGATCCGCTGCACCTGCGCCTGGAAGTCGATCCAATTGGTGGCTGGCTCCAACACGCCTGCCGCATTCAACAAGTCCTTGTTGTAGTACATGGCAAGCGTATCAACCGAGATCGGCATGCCGACAATCTTGTCTTCCATGATCGGCGCCATGCCTGGCTCTGGAATGTTCGTCGCAACACGACGAATTGTGTCGTGACTTACGACGTCAGCGTATTGGTTACGATAGTCGCGAAGCAAAATGGTCGGCTCTTCCACTAACGTCCAGCTGCGATTCGTGCCAAAGGAACCGGAAACCGTGAGCGATCCGATCTTTACCGTTTTTGGCATTGGCTGAATCTTCGAAAGATACTTTCCTGTCCAATCATTATGAATCAAAAAGAGGTCTGGACCGCGATCATCCGCGAACCCTTCGAGCAGCTTCTGCTCATACTCCTCCAAACGTAACCGACGATACGTAATCTGAATGTTCGGATGCGCTTTGCGGTACGCATCAATGACCGGCTGATAGACATCCGTGTCATCAACAACCCCCCACATTTCCAACGCGACAGGCTTGGACGCTTCTGCAGCGGTTGGATCTGGTGCCTTGCCGCAACCCGCTCCAAGCAGAGCCAGGAGCGACACGACCGCACCAAAACGAAGAAAGAACGAAGCACGAGGCATAGGTCAAAGCGATTGTAGCATGGCTCTGACTTGGGGCGCTAAGTCTTCTCGTTCCAGACCCATGGCGATGTTTGCTTTTAACCACCCAATCTTTGATCCCGTATCGAACCACGTCCCTTCTAACTCATAGCCATACACCGGACGCTTCTGAATCAGCTCATGAATCGCATCTGGTAAAAAGTATTCGCCTGCGTGCCCGGATTTCAACGTTTTCAAGATCTCAAAAATATCTGGCGTGAGAATATACGAACCAATCGAGGCTAGCCGGGACGGCGCCTTCTCAGGCCCTGGTTTTTCGACCACGCGATTTAAGCGATGGAGCCCTGGACGAATCGTTTCGGCTGGATCGATGATACCGAACTTCTTCGTCCCCTCTTCGTCGGTTGGAATAAGCCCCAACACCGGATCACCATACGTTTCAAAGACATCCATCATCTGGCGCAAACGTGGACGCTTTCCCCGGAAGATCTCGTCACCCCACATCACCGCAAACGGCTCATCTCCAACGAGATGCGCCACATTCGCCACTGGCGTCGCATTTCCATACGGCCCCTTCTGACGAACATAAATAAAGTTCGCCATGCTTGAAATCTTCCGCACCTGTTCGAGTTGCTCCTCTTTTCCCTGCTTCTCTAGCCACGCCTCAAGGTCAGAGTTTGTATCAAAGTGATCCTCCACCGGGCGCTTAGCGTAACTCGTTACCAAAATAATGTCCGTAATCCCAGATGCTACCGCTTCTTCCACCACATATTGAATGACGGGCGTGTCGATGATTGGCAACATTTCTTTCGGCATGGCCTTGGTAAACGGCAAAAAGCGCGTACCAAACCCAGCCACCGGAATAACCGCTTTACGGACAGATTGGCGAGAGGAAGAAGTAGACATATGGGGAATTGGCTGTAGGGTACACGATCATGTCATTTGACAAAAACCGTCTGCAATCGCCACACTCCCTGTCGCTCGTTTCTGAATCGCTTTACAGAGGCACGCAACGCATTCTTTCCCACACACCGAGGTAGCCATGCCCCAGAAGTCTGGTCTCGAGATTCTCCCGATTCGCGAGCAGCGAGCCTTCCTCACCTTGGCCGCGGCCCTGGTGATGCTCGTTGGCGGCGTCGCCTACGCGCGCGAACTCATCGCCACCGACGCCCTCGTCTACTACCCGATCCTGCTCGTCGCAGTCGTCGGAGGACTCTGGTACTTCGAGAAGTGCCGGTGGGGTGCCGTCCCGCCACACACTGCCTCCTGCTGGGAGATCGGGTACCTCGAGGGTCACTGGGCTATTCGATCGCTCGACACCCGGCAAGGCTTCTGGGTCTCCCCCTGGCGGAGCCTGCTCCAGATCAACCCGCGCAGTGGACTGCATCTCGGCGAACCTGAGATCATCTACGCAAAGGGTCCGGATCGGGAACCCGTGGAACGAGCCCAGGACATCACGGAGGCGCATGTGGTAGGCCTGCTCGAGGCCGCCCAATACGACCTGCATGGCCGGAACCGGGGTCTACTCGGCCCCACTGGCGCGCTCGGCCTGGTCCGCTACACGATCAACGATGAGGGTCGCGTCCACGTCGCGACCCGCCAGCTCATCGGCTTTCAAGATCGGATCACTGACCACGGTGAGCTCTACCAGATCCTGGAACGAGCCAACCGCTGACAACCAAACCGAGCGCTCACGCGCTCGGTCACACCAACGCCACCCCGGAAACGCCGCTCTCGGCCTTCTTCCTTGCAGGGGTGGCGTCTTCCGTTCGCTTAGCTTATCGCACCGACTACGCATTCACCCGGAAGTAACACACATCTCCATCCTGCATCACGTAGTCCTTGCCTTCGACACGAGTGAGACCTTTCGCACGACAACCCGCTTCTCCACCGTTATCCAAATAGTCTTTCCAATT
>CAYQAL010000018.1:5892-12054 GCA_964415465.1 uncultured Gammaproteobacteria bacterium | reverse complement strand
AGTTCTGCTTCCATTTTTACACATACCGGGACAAAGGCGCCCTTGATCCCCTGAACACGCTCTTTCCATGATCCATCCTGTAATTGCGATTCGCTGACGTTCACGACGTATAGCATCGGCTTCATCGTCAGGAACGAAAATGGTTTCAAAATGAGGCGCTCATCGTCTGTCCATTCGAGATCACGCAACATCGCTCCTTCGTTCAAGGCAGCGAGCGCTTTTTTTAGTACAGCCATCTCGGCTTCAAGCACTTTATTCGCTCCCGACTTCATCTGCTTCTCTGCGTTCTGAAGACGCTTGGAAACGCTATCCAAATCTGCGATCGCGAGTTCCGTATTAATTGTCTCCGCATCGCGCTGTGGGTTTACCGATCCATCGACGTGCAGAATGTTCGAATCATCAAAGGCACGAACTACCTGAGCGATCGCGTCTGTTTCACGAATGTGTGCCAAAAACTTGTTGCCTAAACCTTGGCCTTCTGATGCGCCCTTCACGAGCCCAGCAATATCAACGAACTCAATGACCGTTGACACAACCTTCGCGCTCTTATCGAACTCGGCCAAGCGCTTCAGGCGCTCATCCGGAACTTCAACCACTCCCACGTTCGGGTCGATCGTACAAAACGGGTAGTTGGCGCAATCGACCTGCTTCTTCGTAACAGCGCTAAACAGGGTCGATTTCCCAACGTTCGGCAACCCAACGATTCCAATTTGGAGTGACATAGACGAGGGCCATCCTAAGGGGAATCGACCGAAAAGGCAACGTCCCAACTCAAGAAAAATGCAAGCACAGGTTATGCACCGAAAGCAGCATTGACAGGTCCTTTGGAGAAGCAGACGCTTCTCTATTGGAGGCTAGGCAGACGCAATGCTGAGCAACCGACTTCGAGAAAGTATTCGGAACGGCGAGTGGGATCGTCCGCCGACGAAAATCGGCTATGGCATCCCTCTCAAGAACACCCCGGCGGTCCTCGCGCCGCCCGGAACCACCGTTCGGCTGTTCGATCAGCCGACCGCTCCGCCGCCTTGTGCAGCAGAGCCCTCGGTCGGTCCCAAGCGGGCCGCCGATCTTCCTTCTCTGGCGACGCCCCCGTCGCACCAGAGCGCGCAGCTGTAATTACAGCCGCCACCCTACACCCACGGTCCCCCACCTCGGATTGTGGGTGCGACTGTTTTTAAACGAGAATTCAGTAAATTGACGTCAGCGTTTTTTTCTCGTACGCTCGAGACCACTTTTTCCCCATTTTATGCCTGAAATTGTCGTCACCCAACTCCCGAAGTCTGAAGTAAAACTGGAATTTACGGTTAGCGTTGAAGAAGCGCGTCCATACATGGAAGAAGCGGTCAAAGAATTGTCCGCCGCTCGCCCAGTCCCAGGCTTCCGCCCAGGCAAGCTCCCGTTCGCGGATGGTATGCGCCTCTATGGACCAATGGTCGTCTTGGAACACGCCCTAGAGCGCATTGTTCGTGCATCGTATGTACGTGCTGTTGTCGACAACAAACTCTCCCCTGTTGGCTCACCAAACGTGAACGTCGACCAGATGACGCCAGATCAGCCAATCAAGTTCACCGTCATCGCCCCAGTCGAACCAACAGTTACCAAACTTCCAGAACTTAAGGACTGCTCGATCGAGCGCAAGGGTACCAAGATCGACGAATCACAGATCGACAACACGATCGAGCAAATCCGCAAAATGCGCCGCAGCGAAGCCGCCGTTGATCGCGCTGCGACCGCTGACGACTTGGTTGTGATCGACCTCGAGATGAAAAAAGATAACGTTATCATCGATGGTGGCGCTGGAGCTGGCTACCGCGTCTACTTGTCCGAAGAGCATTACATCCCTGGTTTCGCCAAAGAATTGATCGGCATCAAGGCTGGCGATGAACGCAACTTCACCCTCCCATTCCCAAAGGAGCACTACCAGAAGCACATCGCGGGTCAGGACATTAACTTCAATGTGAAAGCCAAAGAAGTCTTTGAACTCCAGCTTCCAGCCGTAGACGAGGAGTTCTCAAAAGCCGTTGGCGCAACGGATGTCGCTGATCTTCGTAAGAAGATTCGCGAGAACATGGAGAACGAGTCCAACCAGAAAGCCGACGAAGCCGCTGAAGTCGCCATGCTCGAACAGCTCACCGAGAAGTCGACCTTCACCGACATCCCAGAAATTTTGGTCAACGAAGAAGTGCGTCGCATGATCGCTGAATTGCAGCAGGGCATCGACCAGCAGGGCATGAAGTGGGAAGACTACCTTTCCAACATCAAGAAAACCGCAGACGATCTCAAGATCGAATTCGCCCCTCAAGCTGTACGCCGCATCAAGTCCGCTGTCTTGATCAAGGCTTTCGCTAAAGAGGCTGGTGTCGAGGTCAAAGACGAAGAAGTTGACGAAGAGATTGACGCGATCTTGAACTCGCTTCGCAAAGGCGACAACGAAACGCGTGCTCGTGTCACGTCTCCTGACTACCGCGACTACGTCATGATCCAAATGCGCAACCGCAAAGCGCTCGAATGGCTGAAAGACAAGTGTGTAAAGAATGTGACGGAAGATAAACCAGCTAAGAAAGAAAAAGCTTCAAAGGAAAAGAAGGAGCAGGAGTAAACACGTTCGCAACGGGAACGACGCCAGCAAGGGAGCACTTGCTGGCGTTTTTCTTTTTCACCTCCTTTCAGGTAGATGAGGATGGCGCGTCACCCGTTAGGACTCGTAGATCCAACCGGACGTGAGCCTTCCCGAGACGATCGCTTCGCGGATCTCGGTGAGCTCTTCGGGCGTTGCCACTTCCGGCAGCCGTTGAACCGCAGAGTGCGTGATGAGGAGTTCACGAATCCCCTTCAGGTGGCCCTTGGCGTCGAGCGCTTCCGCGAGGAGACGCATCGCTTCCTGCGAACGCGCGACCGGCCAGAGATAGGCCGTGCCACCCTCGTCCTCCACGAAGGTCACGTGTACGTGGTCAACCAACCCGTAGTGCGGGCAGGTGAAGGAACTGCGGCGAAAGCCATAGTGCCGCTCGCAGGCGGAAGCGAAGAACAGCACTCCGTCCGACAGAGGCGTCCATCCCTTGGCGACGAGCTCCTCCTTCCAGCGCTTCAGCCACTCTTCTTCCGACAACTCAGATTCACTCATGTTCGATTCATCCTTTCTGGGCCAGATCTCATGCGTAGTTGCATGAGATACAAAAGCCCCCTCTCTGACGAGAGGGGGCTACATTCATCGTTCGAGTACGATCAACAGAGTCCTCTTTCGTCAGAGAGACCCGTACGACGCGCGCTCGCGCAAACGTGAACGATGAAGTTAATACATCAATCATTCCATTCTTTTGCGTAACTGGTCAAGCAGTTGTTTTTGAAAGAGAGACACCGAATCGCTGCTTCACGAGGCCAGGCAGCTGAGTGAGCGTTTTCCAGTTCAATGGAAACTCCAAAAAGACGTGGAGCAAACTTAAAAAATACAGCGCGAGGAACCCAACTCGATAATCCACTAGATACACCCCGATCGTGATAATCCACATACAGAGAATGGCAACTACCCTTCGCTTCGAGACCGCGTGCCATTGAATGATCGACGTCTTCGAAAACCAATTGAGATAATGATAGAGATAGGCGAACGCGATAAAACGCATGAGTCCTAGTCCAAGTGCCGAATCAAACAACCTCACAGACATCGGTACATCACTCGTGAACCAACGAAGCACGGTTTCATTCACACCATAAAACGCACTGTAGAGAGGCCGCGCAGCGGCCGAAGCACCCCAACTCGGAACCCAGGCACCTGACACGAATAAACCAATTGCACAGAGCACGAAGAGTCCGAATGTCACGAACCCAAGATCTTTCCACCCCTTTTCACGCAGCGCGCCACTCAACATGAACAGCCCCGTAAAAAGACTTACGTGTACCAACGTCGGCAGAAGAACGGCGACCAATTCCACTGAACGCAGAACCGTAAGCGAAGCGTAAAACGCTGTGATGAGCGCAACACTTCCCACAAAAAGAAAAAGCCAAGCTGTTTTTTGTTGCTTGGCATACAAGAACAATCCTGTTCCCAAAAAGGCAATTGTCACCGCGACCATACTCACTGTTGCCACCTTCACAAACAGATAGCCCAGTGGAAAGACGAACGCACATAAACAAACGAGTCCCAAGATCCACTGCTTACTCGGCAAAAAATAGCGCTTTTGTTCCAGCCACGAAATCTCAGTTAGATAATGAAGTGGACCCAAAAATGCATATGCCCCTAAAAAGGTTTCCAGCGGAAAACGAAAGGCGACCAACGCACTCACGATAAGAAGTGCTATGTTAATACCATTCACTTTTCGAACAGACAGCCTCATACCTCGGGCGAGTATACCACCCCTCCCTGACAAACAAGGGTGATTTGAGTAGAGTGGGTTCACATATGTATTTCGGCGCTCACGTCTCGGTCGCAGGCGGTCTCCAAAACGGTCCAGTGAATGCAGGAGAACTTGGCTGCGAGGTGTTTCAATTCTTCTCTCGCTCACCACAGGGCGGTCCAGCCCCAAAACTTACACCAGAAATGGTGGAAGCGTTCCATACGAACTGCAAGGCTCATGACATCAAAGAATGGGTCATTCACGCCCCGTACTATATCAACTTCGCGAATGCGGAAGACCGTATTCGCAAAAATTCCATTCGCATCGTGCGCGAGGAGCTTGAACGCGGTAGCGTGCTTGGCGCAAAATACGTCATGTTCCATCCAGGAAGCGCGAAGGAGGTCGGTGAAGAAAAGGGTCAGCAATACGTCATTGACGGCATCAAAGAAATTTACGAAAAGTACGAGGGTACGACAGAGCTCTTGATTGAAATCTCTGCCGGAGCAGGTGCGGTTATTGGCGATCGTTTCGAAGAAGTCGCTACTCTTCTAGGTGGCGTCGATCATCCAAAACTCGGCATCTGCTTTGATACGGCGCATGCGTTTGCGAGCGGATATGATTTACGCACCGAAGAAACAGTGAACCAAACGTTTAGCGAGTTTGATAAAATTATTGGCCTTTCGAAATTAAAAATGAGCCATTGTAACGATTCAAAAGTCGAACTCGGCGCACGCAAAGACCGTCACGAGCATTTAGGAAAAGGCTTCATCGGCCTCGATGGGTTCAAGGCGATCGTGAACCATCCAAAACTCGCTCACATGAACTTGTACCTTGAAACAGAGCCGGATGAATTCCGTAAAGAAGATTTGGCCTTGCTCAAAGACATGCGCGCGAAGAAGGGATAACCGTTCAGAGATGATTATACGTGTTCGCCTCCTACCTAACGCTGCCCGCAATCAGATCGTGGGAAAGGAGGAGGGTGTTTACAAAATCCGTCTCACCGCAGCGCCTATCGAGGGTAAAGCAAACGAAGCACTCATTCGCTTTCTCGCCCATCACCTCGATATCGCTCCCTCTTGTATTACCCTCCTCAAAGGTCACACGAGCAAATACAAGACCCTGGAAATTTCCCATCCGACAAAAGACATTGAGTCGCGTCTATTAGCCGCTTTGGATTGACGTGTTTTTCAAATGGCGGTACGTTAGAAATTGGTTCGTTGCAGACATAGCAGAGACTTAAATCAGTAAACACTCTCTATATGATCTATCGCCACGCTCTTCCAACCAATCAGGCTGCGTACGACACACGTGTCACGCCACTTTATCGAGGAACACAAATTGTCTGGTACGCGCTCGGTGTGATTGAAGCCTTACTTGCCTTCCGCTTCGTTCTTCGCGCCATGAATGCAAACGCTGCGGCCGGATTCACCTCGTTCATTTACAGCATCACCGCTCCCTTCGTCGCTCCGTTTGTCGCTGTCTTTCGGAGCTTGCGCGTTGCCGCGAGTACGATCGAATGGAGCACCCTGCTCGCCATGTTCGTCTACTGGCTCGTTGCTTGGGCGATCGTAAAACTGTTCGTCATGAGCAAACCAGTTTCAACGGTTGAAGCCAACGAAAAGTTAAACGAACAAGACCTCTCTTAGCCCTTCCCTGGTTGGCCAAACCAAAAACCCTCCCCATGCTTAGGTGGTGGAGGGTTTTTGGATAGGGTTAGTTACCGGAACAAGTGCCCCGTCGGAGAGGTGATGTAGGCCAGCACGAGCGCTGACACCAGATACTTTCCAACGATCACCGCCCAGAACCATTTGGAACGGAGGAGTCGTTTCAT
>CAYQAL010000018.1:0-5792 GCA_964415465.1 uncultured Gammaproteobacteria bacterium | reverse complement strand
CCATGATCTGGCGAGAGCGTCGCTCGATAGATACGGAGAAGCCCGATGAAGGGATAGCGAACGAATGTCAGCACACGAATACCCCTAGCTTACGCCTTTGTTTCTTTATAGACGACTGAGCTCTTTTTCTTGGCTTTTGGTTTCCGTTTTGGGATGGGTTTCAGCGCTGCTTCTGGCATTTTCTCAAACGCTTTCAAGACACTTGCTTTGATGTCTTCAAAGGCTGCGTCTCGCGCCTCTGGTCGAGCGATGATGAGAATATCTTGTTTCTCTGGCCAAGATGCTTGGAGCAACCGGATCGCTTCACGTAAGCGGCGTTTCGTTCGATTCCGATCATGCGCTCGCTTGTAGATCTTGGTCGAAACAACAAACCCAATCCTGGTTGACGTCTCGGATGCTCGAAAGCGCAACGTAAAAAGGGGTCCGTACACGACGCGCCCCTTTTGCGAGAGCAGGGCGAAGTCCCGCATCCGGCGGAGCCGATGGGTCTTCGGTAGCATGCCTACTCTAAAATTTACTGACCCTTGATGAGGGCAACAGCCTTGCGGCCCTTCGCACGGCGGCGAGAGAGCACTTCACGACCTCCACGAGTCGCCATACGAGCACGGAATCCGTGAACGCGAGCGCGGCGGGCCTTTTTTGGCTGGTATGTTCGCTTGGTTGCCATATAGGAGAATGGCTGGGACTATACGGGAAACCTTCGTTTTTGGCAAGCTAGCGGGTTTTTCGACCAAAAGCCGGATTCGTCATACCCTAAAGGGATCTCTCGTTGCTCTCTGTACTATGGACACCTCTTCTCCTCGTTCCTTACCCGAGCTCGCCCGCTCGATCCGCCCTTGGGCGTTTGGGGCCGCCGCCGCGGTCGGCGTCGGCTTCCACTTCTTCCTCTCACACGCGGTCACCGGTTGGCCGTTTGCTCTCTTCACGCTCATTGTCACGGGCGGAATCATCCTGATCACGCAAGAATCAAACGGGCTTCGAAACCGCTGGGCGCTCTGGTTTCTTGTTCCTCTGCTTAGCTCGTGTCTGGCTGTGACACTGTATGCGAGTGAGTTCACACGCGTTATCGCTTTCTTCACGATTATTGGAAGCCTAGCCGCGCTCGCCTACTGGCTCACCGCCCCTGCTACTGATTGGCGCAAAGGCATCCATCTTTGGAAGAGCGCAGTCTTTATCCAGGCCGCTCTCCCGTTCCGTCAGTATCAATTGCTTTTCACAGAAAAAGGCGGTGAACGACGCATCAACTCAAAATTATTATTGCAAATTGGAATCGGTCTGATTGTAGCGGGTCCAGTTCTCCTGATTTTCATGGGTTTGTTCTTGGAGGGTGACAAATATTTTGGATCGGTGGTCGAAAACTGGATCTCGTTCGACTTTATCAGCGATAACGTTGTCCGTTTGATCTTCGATGTATTGGTTACCTTATTTGCCTCGGCCTTTTTCTGGCGCATCGCGCGACGCTCACGAGAAGAAGCGGTGGTGAAAGAGGCTCGCTCACCGTTTCAAGAAATTATCGCAACGCGTAGTTTTTTGTTCGCTATCGGCGCCTTGTTCATCTTGTTTGCTGGCTTCCAAGTGTTCTATCTGTTCCAAGGCTCGAGCTACATCCTGGCTCAGGATCGTACCTATGCCGACTACGCCGTCTCTGGCTACCAACAGCTTTGTGGAGCGGCTGCCTTTGCGTTTCTCATCCTCCTCGCCGTCTATCGCTTGAGCAACATGGAAGATCGCTGGATTCGTTGGGCGAGTGCCGTCATCGCGATCACTTCGATCATCAGCACCCTGTCGGCCGGAAAACGCTTGTGGCTGTACGTGGACGCCTATGGACTCACCCTCAGCCGCTCATGGGGAATGCAGTTCTTGGTCTTGGTGATCCTGCTATTCGCCATTCTCCTCTTGAGTCTCAAAAAACGCTGGAATATCTATCAGCTACTGACTGCTGGGAGCGCGCTGACCTTGGGATTGCTTTCGCTTACCCTTCTTTTGAACCACGAAGGCTTTGTGGCTCGTTATAACCTCACGCGCCATCTGGAAGATAAGGGTCCGCGTCTCGATTTGAATTATCTCATCTACGATCTTCGTCCAGATGCGATTCCGGCGATCGCTGACGCCTTCAAACGCACCGACTGGCGCAGTGAAGAAATAAACGCTGGGAACACGCGTGAGCAGACCTACAGGTATTGGCGAAGTACGATTCTGCCAGCACTACAGGAACGTGGCGGTCGACAACTCACCCTGTCCGACCTGCGAGCTGAGCGCGCGATCCAAGCCATACCTGAGCTTCGATAACAAGTTGTTCACCCAACTCGAGAACGACGTCCGCTGTATTTGGACGTCGTTTTTGTGATAGCCGCTTTAGGACTGTTTCATTCTTGCTTTACAAAAATTGTGTTACATTATCCACACTTGATCCACAGATTTGACAGGTATCCACACGGCTGAAATCATCCACTCCATTCATTCCTTCTTTGTTCTCTTCTTTTCCTCTCTTCCACCTGTCTATGGACCTCCAAACGACTTGGCAATCCGCCCTCGGAGAACTCGAACTCACCCTCTCAAAGGCGAATTTCACGACGTGGTTCAAAGATACGTTTATTAGCTCACTTGAGAACGGAAAGGCTGTGATCGCTGTCCCAAATGCGTTCACCAAAGCCTGGTTCGAGAAGAAATACCACGAAGCGATCGTCAAAGCGCTTCGCTCCGCGACCAACCACGGCGTCCGCGAGGTGACCTACCGCGTCGAAGTCAAAAATACGACCGTTTTGCCAATCGAAAACATCGCTCAGGAAGCGATGGCTGAATACGTGCCCACCATGGCGGAGCAGCAAGCCGTCACAAGTGATGTAAACGGATCAGCTGAAACCCATCCAGCCACCGACATCGGTTTGAATCCTCGCTATTTGTTCCAGCAGTTCATCGTTGGAAAAGGGAACGAACTCGCCCACGCCGCTTCGATGGCCGTGGCTGCTAAACCGGGTCAGGTTTACAATCCACTTTTTCTTTATGGAGGGGTTGGAATGGGCAAAACACACCTGCTTCAAGCGATTGGTCACCACATTTTGACCACTCAGCCACAGCTAAAGGTCGTGTACGTTACCTGTGAACGCTTCACAAATGAGTTCATTCAGGCGGTTCGGAGCGGTCGCGCCGGCGAATTTAAGGAACTCTACCGTACTGCCGACGTACTCCTCATCGACGACATTCAATTCCTGACCGGAAAGGAGCAGACGCAGGAAGAGTTTTTCCATACGTTCAACACGCTGCATCAGAACAATAAACAGATCATCATCGCTTCAGATCGTCCACCACGCGATATTCAGACGCTCGAAAGCCGCCTTCAATCACGTTTCGAGTGGGGCATGATGGCCGACATTTCCAAACCAGACTTCGAAACCCGTGTTGCCATTCTCCAAGCCAAGTCACGCGACAAGCAGTACGCGCTCAGCACCGATTTGCTTCATCTCATTGCCGGCGCCATTCAATCCAACGTGCGCGAACTCGAAGGCGCCCTCAACAAGATCATCGCCTACCACCAATTCAAGAACCTGCTCCCAAGTAACGAATCCGTTCAGACCTTGCTTCAGAGCTTTGGCCCAACGATCGCGAAGCGTACGGTGACGCCACGCAACTTGATCGAGATCGTGACCGCCTACTACGATATTCGCCTCGACGACATTCTTGGCAAGAGTCGCGAACAACGCTTCGCCCTCCCACGCCAGATCGCAATGTACTTGCTTCGCGAAGAAACCAAGTGCTCGTATCCATCGATCGGTCATCACATTGGCGGTCGTGATCACACGACGGCGATGCATGCATGCGACAAGATCGGCGGCCTTATCAAGAGCGATGAACAATTGAAACGGGACCTCGGCGTGATCCGTGAACGACTCTACTCGACCAACAACGCTTAAGGACCACAAAAACACATCCGATGGGATGTGTTTTTGTTTTATGCATTGTGCATTTTCTAAAATAACAACGCCGCCGGAGCAAGCGCTGCTGTCGGCGGCCAGTCCCCCCATCTTTTCTTTGTCACCCCCAAGTCTAGGGGTCCGTACCCCTCCTCCAGGTAGTACCTGCCTGGAAAACGGGCCCGATGATGAGCTGGAGCAACTTCGGCGACAGTGCGCCGATGGGCACCACCACCCCTTCGACATCTCTCCTTTCATCGTAGAGCTCCTTCAGCAGCTGCTGAAGGAGGCTAGACTCTCGCTGGAACGCCTCGTGGCCCATCTGAAGCCGGACCACCTGCAGCGCTCGTCGCCCATCCGTACGTTCCGGCGCCTGATTGAAGCACCGAACCGCTTCTTCCGCCTCCTCGAGCGGAATCACCCGGAACGTAAACGGACACGCATCCGGCGCCGCCTCCTGGATGATGAGGAATGCGAACCACCGATCCATCACTACTTGCATCACGTCCTCCCGATCACACCCTGTTCCTAACATTAAACCCTCGTTCTGTTCAAGGATGAACGACTTATCCCCTGTTTCATCCCCAGACTTTCCCATCCGTGGATAACCTTATCCCCGCTTCTCCCCACCCCATTCCCCAGGCTACGCGCATGTTCATATCCATACGGATAAGTCCGTGGATGGCCTGGGTGTATCCAACGGATAAGTCTTGAGGCCTAAATCTATCCTCATCTACCCCCAGCGAGTCCCCAAGGTTGTGCGCATTCATTGAGGAAAAGTATTCATTAAATAATGGCTTGGTTAAGCGCTCGTTCAACTTTTCCCCACCATCCACAGACCTTATGGTTACTATCATTGTTTTATCTAGACTATATCTCTAAGATAACCGATATATGGTTTGCACCTGTACTCAAGAAAATCTTCTCCAAGGTCTCTCTCTCGTGGGACATATCGCCGGCAAGAACGCTCAGCTCCCGATCCTTGCGAATGTCCTGATCCAAGCGGAGGGCGGTCAGTTGAAGATCTCAACCACCAACCTTGAGATGGCGATCTCGGTGATCGTCCGAGGACGCGTTGATCAGCCAGGCGAATACACCGTCCCAGCCAAACTCTTTCAGGAGTATGTTTCTCTGTTGGGTGAAGGGAAGGTTGAACTCAGTCTCACAAACGATGGACTCGAGATTAAAGCGGATGGGAAGGCAACGAACATCAAAGGAATCGCCGCCACAGAATTTCCACTGATCCCAAAGCTAGCCAAGGGAAGCGCTTATCAGCTGGAAGCTGAGCCGCTCCGTCAGGCGCTTCAGCAGGTTGCCTTTGCAGTGTCGGCTTCGGACTCTCGTCCCGAGCTCGCAGGTGTCGCTTGCTACTTCCATTCAGCCGGAGGACCCGGCACGCTCATGTTAGCCGCGACGGATTCATATCGTTTATCAGAACGAAAATTAAACCTCGTGACCGGTGGGAACCAGGCTGAAGCCAAGTGCATTGTTCCAGCCCGAGCCGTGCAGGAAATTGCCCGCATCCTTTCGAGCTACAAAGATGATGTGGCGATGCCAGAGAAAATCGATTGGGCGATGGCGGAGAATCAGTTGGCGGTTTCGTTTGGATCGGTTGAGTTGGTTTCGCGTTTGATTGAAGGCTCGTTCCCGGACTACAAACGCATTATCCCAACGCAGTTCCGTACGCATTGTCGCGTAAAGCGTACTGAGCTCATGCGTGCGATTCGTGCATCGTCGCTCTTCTCTCGCCAAGGAATCTACGATGTGAAACTTGAGATGGCGACGGATGGTTCACTTACTGTGTCTTCGTCTGATACGGGAACGGGTGCGCACCGAGCGACGCTTCAGGCGGTGGTCGAAGGCGAATCAAACAAAGTGACG
>CAYQAL010000017.1:0-18621 GCA_964415465.1 uncultured Gammaproteobacteria bacterium | reverse complement strand
CGTGTCAAAAGACGTTTGATATCCAACGACGTCTCTCCGTCTGATGTACGATCGAAGATTGAAGACAGGCTGGCAACAATATTTCGATACAAAGAGAAAGATCGCTGCGAATCAACTAACACTTCTAATGGGAGCTGTTGATTATACAACAATTCAATGATCACCTTGTTCGGCCAATCTTCCTGCCGACGATATCGCTCCAAGAGCTGAACAAAGGCTGGCAATTCTTGAACCACCACCTCTTTTGCTAAGCGAACAAAGGCTCCTTCGATTGAATAGGAATTCGTTCGGTTTTGCTCAAGAAGCTTCCCCAAGGCTTCAATCCGACGCTCTGAGTAGGTCCGAAGTGTCCATTCGACGATCCGTGACCAGTTAGACGAGACTCGTCCAATCAAAGGCAACTGAGGAAAGAGTGCCTCTTTGGCGACACCCAACTCAGCAACCGCCTTTAAGAACAGATCGAGATCGAGCTCCGTTTGAACCCGGTCTAGCGCCGAAACGACTTGCCCAATCCATTCTGGGGCCTGATGTAAAAGAGCGATTAATAAACGAGACGTTCGCTCCCCCGCTGAATACCCCCGAACTTCTTTTGCGACGGTACAAAGCAGATCTTGGTAGAAGTGAAGATCTGTTTCATCTTGAATGGAAATATGTTCGAGAACAGCTGGAACATCGATAAAATTCGGATGCCACGCCAAGATCTTCCGACTCACATCCGGATCAGTTGCATAATCAAGGAGCAATGTCCCAAGATATCTTGCCGTAGAAGTTGAAGTGTGCCCGACACGCAGCATCGGAAGGTGCTCCAGAATGAGGTTCGCGACCGATGCACCGCCATGTTTCAACACTTCACCAAAAAATGCCTCTGCATCGTGTGTCAACAAGACTCCACCGACAGCTACACGCTCAGAAGCCTGAAGCGGCGTTAAGACCCCCCGTGTCACTTGGTCAGTTAATGCACGAAGATCCGCTGGCGTCAGCGACGCTTGCACAGCGGAAAAGGACGTATCCATAGACACGGATATAGTAATTCATCGGCGACGTCTTTTCCACGAGCGATACGCCAGATACCCAGCTCCTACAACAAGAATAAGCGCGACGATGACACTAAATGATCCCTTGTACTGTGCAAGTGACTGCACAAAACGCTGATAGGCATCCCAGCCGTAGTAGCCAATCAATAAATAAAATAGGTTGCGAAACAATGAGCCTAAGAAAGCTGTGATGATAAACGTACGTAAATCGATCTTAAACAATCCACACGCAACCGACACAGGCGCACTTGGAACAACCGGCAGTAAACGAAGGATGAGCAAGACGGCATCATCTTTCCAACCTTTCCCGAGCTTCTTTCCGACCAACTCTAACTGTTCATGTGTCACGCCGATATATTTTCCGTAGCGTGGAACAACGATATCTTCAATCTTGTCGGCGAACACATAATAGACGAGCGAGCCCAATAACTTCCCGATCGCGCCTGTAAACGCCATGAGCACCAGCATCCACATGCCTGCGTATTGCACCCGCGCCAACGATCCCCCCAAAAGCATGATCGCTTGAGCTGGAATGGGTGAGATAATTTCTTCCACAAACGAACCCACGACCGTAAATATCGGCAGAGGGACCACCTGGCTCAACGCCAGTACCTGATTCATCAACGCTTCAACCATGGTTAGGGACGAGGAGTAACGACGAGTACATTTGGCACCGTAACATAGCTATCAACGAGTTCAACCCCCTCTGGTCCGCGGAAGAAAATACCAGACGAAGGACCACCATCAAGATTCAACACTGATTCCCAGGGAACAGGCAACCGACTAAGCGCTAATCCCAGTTCATAGAGAGAAATGCTCGTATAGGGGACCAGCCCAATATACAAGTATTTGTGCGCTTTATCTATCCCCACGAATGTGCGACGAGACGTCTTTCCGGAATCGGTCTTTATCACTGCCGCCCCATTCGCAATGAAGAGTGGGTAGCTTTGAGCGGCTTCGAGCGCGGTACGCTTGGATGTCGTCTGACCTTCTGGCGTCGTTTTGATCTCTACTTTTGGCTGAAGAACCAAGAGCGCCGTTTTATCCAGATCAAAAGAACGTGAACTAACCACCTTGTTGTCCGTTTTTAACCAACCGCTTGGCGATTGATCTTCATGAAAGTACACACCATTCGAGACAAAAGTTGCTTCCGGCAAACGCTTCGCCCACTCTGAAACAGCCGCTCCCGAGGTTGCCTGTTCAAAAGAAAAGAGATGGTCGGCCAAGGCAAAACGATACAAGATCAGAGTACTCGCAGTCGATGTTGAAAACTCCACACTCGCCCGCTCAACTCCTCGGCCTTTCACTTCCCATTTCAGCGTCGAAACGGAACTCGTTGCAACCGACACCTCATTCGGAGAATCCGAAGGAAACACTGTTTGTACACGTTCAACACAGCCGCTCCCAAGCGAAATACACGCACAGGCCAGACCTACGCTCGCTACAAACAATCGCCTCATACGTCGGAGTCACGTTGCCGACCGAGCCAAACAAATAATCCCGCTGCGACAGTAGAAGCAACGGCCGCTATTACCAACACCCAGTTCCAGCTATTCGAAGAACGTGCAATTGGCCGAGCGCTCTCCGGCGAACGAGATGCGAGCTCTTCCGTTGTCGTGGCTTCTACAAAACGAATCGTTTCACCTAAAACCATAGTCGTGGTAGGCGCCTCCATCGCAGAGACATCGATCACAGACGTTGTCGTTCTCACCACATCTATAGCAGGAACTGAGGCCTGCTCAGTGGAACGAACAATCGGTTGCGCCGCGGCCGCTGGACGACGCGCTGCCGGAGCAGTAGGCGTTGGCGTAACACGTGGAGTCGGTGGCGGCACTACCGAGCGACGCGGATCGAGTGGATACGCATCCGTACGATCATTTACCCCATCTCCGTCCGTATCCGCTCGAAGCGGGTCTGTTCCACGCGCAAGCTCATCCGTGTTCAAAATCAAATCATTGTCCTGGTCGTCATCTTCACGATCAGGCACCCCATCACGATCCGTGTCTCGATCGACGAAAACAGAGAGCGTCGCGGTGTTATTTGCCGGCACCCCATCTGCAAAGGCATCATCATTTTCGACTACTACCCGAATCGTTGTCGCTCCGTACGTCTGTGGTGTCCAACTTACCCACGCATCTTCTGGGCGCACCGCGGCGCGTACAGAAAATGGCTTAGAGCCAATCAAGTTCTCTCCTTCGTAAAAACGAACAGCTCCTTCAACATCACGCTGTCCAACATTCGCGATAGTCGCATAAATACGGGTATTCGTACCGATAATGAGCTCAGGCGGAGAAAAAGAGATATCCGCTGCTTCAATCGCCACATCATAAAACGCCGCGCGCGTTTCCCGTATGAATCCAAACAGCAATGAAGGGACCAAAAGAGCGATCACTGAGAGGCGCAGCATAGGTCTCTAGTATAGCAGCCACGCACACTTTTTTAAGTCGATTCGGTTTGACAGCTTGGACACACATGTGTTCCCCGCTGAACCAGACGCAGTTTTTGAATAGGCGTTTTACAGTTCACGCACGGCTCTCCTTTACGATCATAGACGCGTAAGAGCGCCACAAAACCACCACGCGAACCAGTGGTATCGACGTACGTGTGCGCACTCGTCCCCTGTTGCGCAATCGATTCCGTCAATACAGCCTGAATCTCTTTGGCTAAGCGCAGACGCTCGTTCGTCTGTAACACTCCTAAACGACGGTTCGGGTGAATACCTGCTCGAAAACAAGCTTCATCGGCATAAATATTTCCCACACCAGCGATACAGGATTGGTCGAGCAGCGCCGCCTTAAGTACGCGTGTCTTCGGCAACTGAAGACGCTCGGCTAACACAACTGGTGAACATTCAAGCGGTTCGGGTCCATATCCTGCTAGCTTTTTCTCAAGTTCCATGCTTGTCACAACTTCCATAAAGCCGAACTTGCGCACATCGTTCCAGATCAACCAAAATTGCTTTCCTGTCTTATCTCGACCAGAAAAGCGAATCGCATCGTGCTTGGTGGGCGCATAGGACTCATCGACAAACAAAAAACGCCCCGTCATTTTTAAATGCGCCACCAGGGCCTGACCCGCTTGTAAGCGCCAAATGAGTAACTTCGCTCGACGATCGACCGATATGATTGTTTGTCCCGTTACCGCTTGCGCAAACGCGTTTCCGAGAGGACGCTCACGACCACTGCGAATAAGTTCTACCCCTTCAATCGTCGCTCCCTGTAATCGCGCATGAAGCTGTCGACGAATGGTCTCAACCTCAGGCAGTTCCGGCATACATGGTTCTTTTAGGAAATATCCGGCCAAGGCGTCACCAGTTCGTACCCTGTTTTTGTCACGACAATCGTCAACTCAAAGTGTGCAGCCGGCTTGCCATCCGCCGTCACAATCGTCCAACCATCCCGCTTCACGCGCACTTTCCACGTACCGAGTGTCACCATCGGCTCAATCGCTAAGACCATTCCTTCCTGCATTTTGACGCGTGGCGCATACCGATCTCGAAAGTGTGGGATCTGTGGCTCTTCATGGATAGCATGTCCCACGCCGTGCCCAACCAAATCGCGCACAATTCCATAGCCTTTGGGCGTCAAATAATCATCAATCGCATTCCCAATATCATGAATCCACTTCCCAGCTCGTACCGTCGACAATGCAACCTCCAAAGACGCACGCGTCTCCTTTACAAGCGCCCGAACATCTTCAGAAACATCGCCGACGATAACCGTGGTCGCCATATCCGTCGCCAGCCCATCACGCCACATACCGATATCCAATCCAACAACATCTCCTTCTTTAATAGTACGCGATGGCACAGGCAAACCATGAACCACTTCTTCGTTGATAGAAATACAAACGGCCCCTGGGAATGGCGAGTACTCATGCGACGGAGCATAGCCCAAAAAAGACGGTTTTCCGTTCTGCTCATGCATGCGAGTTCGGGCGAGGGCATCCAGTTCAGCCGTTTCCGCACCCGCCACACACTTGGCTCGCAACTCACGCAACATAGCCGAAAGGATCACTCCACCGGCTTTCAGATGCTCAATTTCTTGAGGTGTTTTGATAAGAGACATGGGATAGCTAGCGTACTGGAATTACGAAATGGGGACAAACCCGAGCTTTGTGAGCTTTTTTACGAGTTCTTGAAAGAGAAATGGGATCGGTTGATCTGCATTTACCGACAAGAGTACTCCTTGCTGCCGATAATACGTTATAAGCGGCTCCGTCATGAAGTGGTATGCGAGAAGCCTATCACGTACCGATCCATCATCCGCATCATCTTCTCGACGTTCCACCGTTCCGCCACAAATCGTACAAACACCTGCTTTCACAACAGGGACATACGTTTCATGATAGACCGCTCCACATGAGACACACGACAAACGTCCCAACATTCTCGACTCTGCAACTGCATCTGACACTTTAAAATGGATGGCCAGGTTGATCTTGGCGTATTTATCCAAGTCAGCCGCCTGTTCTACATTTCGAGGAAATCCATCCAAGAAAAACCCTCGCTTCGTATTCATCTCTGGGGTAAACCGCTTACGGAAAATGGCATTCACAACTTCATCAGGCGCTAAAACGCCATGTTCGACGTAACGCGTCACAAGCTGGCCAAGCGGCGTTCCTTCCCCCATTTCAGTTCGAAGCAGTTGGCCCGAACTCAACATCGCCGCTCCAAACCATTCGGAGAGGAGTTCTGCTTGCGTCGTCTTTCCGGCCCCTTGTGGACCAAACAAGACACACCGAACATGCTTACGCGACATATAAGTTAGACAACCGGTGGAGGCAGTACATCTTCCGCTGAAGTCATCTCTTGAACAACAGGCGTGACCAAGGGTGAGTCCGCTACCACCGACTGTTTCATAGCGGTAGCACTATAGAAGCTTCTCGAAAGTTCAATGACAGCGTCCGCATAGGACTGCTTGGTTGGAACCACGTCTAATGTACGCGCGGAAAATGGCGCCGTGGTTTGCCCATCAACCGACATCTTAATATAGAAATCGCGCGCGCCTAGATTGATGAGATCGTGCGGCTCCACCAGTGGCATAAATTCCTTCGCCATTCGGTCAGCATCTGCCCCACCTAAACGAAACGCAATCAGGGTAGACACGTTTCCAAAAATCGCTTCGAGTAGATTCGGGGGGATCTGCGCTAAGTATTGATTAGCGATTGTAATATTGATCGCGTATTTACGTGATTCTGAAAATAAGGAGGAAAATGATTGCGTAGCCGCATTCTGGAATTCGTCTACGTACAAGTAGAATTCACGTCGACGCTCCTCTTCCATCCGTGAACGCGCCATGGCAACTTGATTGATTTTTGTGAGGAAAAATGCACCCAACAAAGCACTATTTTCCTCGCCCAATAACCCCTTCGATGTGTTCACGATCAGGATCTTTCCTTCATTCATGATTGACTCAACATCAATTTTATTTTCTTTTTTGGTAAAAATAGACCGAAGAAGTGGATCTGCAAAGAACTGCCCTAAGCGATTGGTAAGCGGTGTAATCGCTTCATGATCGTACTTCTGACTAAAGCCTGCGAATTCAACGGCAAAAAAGCGCTTCACGATATCGTCGGTGAGATGGGCGATCGTTTGCTGACGAGCTTGGGCATCCGTTAAGAGTCGGAGCAGCTCATAGAGCGTTCCATCTGGATGCTCTAAAATCGCAAGCGTTGCAAAACGAAACAAATGCTCCATGCGTGGCGACCAGCTACTCGTGAACTGTTTCTTAAAAATTTCGACCAACCCTTGAGCTACATTCTGACGCTGCGTTGCATCAACACGTGCAAATGGATTAAAGGCAATTGGAAATTCTGCATCAGCCGGATCAACGTATACGACATCTTGGAGACGGGACTTTGGAATGAAGTCGAGCAACGTTTTCGCCAAGTCTCCGTGCGGATCAATGACACCCACTCCCTCGTTCGCCGCAATATCATAGCGAATCAACTGCTCAAGCAGGCGTGTCTTTCCCATGCCGCTCTTTCCAATCAGGTAAATATGACGACGGCGATCGGCGCGTTTAATCCCAAACACGGTTCGTGAACGATAGAGTCCGCTCACAAAGTTTGTGTGCCCAAAATAGGAGACGCTTTTTAAGGCAGAATCCGTGTATTGCGGAAGGTGGGCTGGCGGTGGAAGCAGCTTAAATAGATGTCCATCTTCGCGTTGCATATGGCTGAAGAATAGCTGAGATAAGGGGTTTCGACAACTTATGAGGCAATACCCCACGTAACGAAAAACGAGCCAAAATGGCTCGTTTTTCTAATCTTTTTCGCATTAGTACGTGTCGTACTCGCGCATCGTCGCTTGTGACTGAATCTGTTTTACTGATTCAATAACAACCGAGACAACGATCAACATAGATGTTCCACCAATGGCGAGTGTCTGCGTTCCCGTCAGACCCTGAGCCAAAATTGGCAAAACCGCGATGATGCCAAGGAAGACAGCTCCCGCCAAGGTCATACGTCCAACGATTCCCTGAAGGAAGTTGGCCGTTGGAGCACCTGGACGAATACCCGGGATAAAGGCTCCCTGCTTCTGCAAGTTTTCAGCGACGCGCTCTGGATGGAACACAACCGCCGTGTAGAAGTAGGTGAACCCAACCACGAGAATCAGGTAGAGAATGCCGTAGATCGTCTGGTTCTGCATGGTGGTGAGAATCCAGGCAGCGGCACTGCGCAAACTTGGATTACTCGCCTGAGAGAAGAGCTGAGCCAACATCGTCGGGAACGTCAGGAAGGAGATACCGAAGATAATCGGCATGACTCCCACCATATTTACACGAAGCGGAAGGCTCGAGGCTGCTCCACCCATCGTGGCACTTTGACCACGCACGTTACGCGCATGCTGAATCGGAATGTTGCGCTGACCTTCTGTGACAAAGACCACGCCTGCGACCATCGCGATCGCAATCACCGCATACACCACGACAATGAGCCACTGTGACGAATCGAAGGTCGTAATGAACTGACCAAGTGAACTCGGCAAGTCAGCCAAAATGCCCGCGAAGATCAAAAGCGACACACCATTTCCCACCTTCTTTTCACTAATCAATTCACCAATCCACATGAGGAACAACGTTCCGGCCGTCACCGCAACCAAGATCGCAGCGATGTGAATTGGATCACTCTTGGTAAGAATTGGTACCTGTGACTGACGCATCAATGATAGCAACCCGACACCTTGAATAATGGCGAGTGGCACGGTCAAAATACGCGTCCATTGGTTAATCTTACGCTGACCACTCTCCCCTTCTTTCTGGATTTCTTCCAAACGAGGGATGATGACAGCCAAGAGCTGCAAGATGATCGACGCCGTAATATACGGAGCAACCCCTAAGGCAACAATACTGAAAGTACGAATCGTTCCGCCAGAGAACAGGTTCAAGACACCCAACACTTGGTTGGCGTCAAAGAACTGTTGCAGCGCCACGATATCGACACCCGGCAATGGGATGTGAGCCACCACTCGGAAGATCACCATCATGCCGATCACGAAGAGCAGCCCATGTCGAACCTCTTTGACTTGCCACGCACGGAGTAGTTTCTCCCACATAGAGGAAGTCTCCCTCAGGCTTGAGGGCACGACAAGGAATTAAGCGCGCTTCTTACCCTTACGTTCTCCAGCAACAACCGAACCACCCGCTTTTTCAATCAGCTCTTTTGCAGCTGCCGTCATACGAAGGCCGACCACCGTGAGCTTGTGCGTTGGCGCCGTTCCGCCAATAATTTTGGCGCTTACTTCGTCGCGATGCAAGAGACCCGCTTGCTGCAAGGCCTTCAAGTCCACGCTTGCTCCATCTGGAAACACATCCAAGCGCTGAACAGGAATCGAAACAAGCTTCGAACGGAAGCTCTGAAAACCACGGACCTTTGGAAAGGAGAGAAGCATTTGCTTCATCCCCTTCATAATGAGTCCGCCTTTGCCACCAGAACGAGACTTCTGACCCTTGGTTCCTTTTCCAGCGGTCTTACCACGACCAGAGCCGTGACCACGACCGATGCGGAACGAGCGCTCATGTGAGCCGGCGTTCGGGGCAATTGTGTGAAGACTAAGTGACATACAATTCAAGGTTAGGCCTTAGGCGTTTCTTCCTTCTCCTGCTTCGATCCTTCTGCCTTGGTTGGCAAACGGAGCATACGGAGAGCCGCAAAGGTGGCACGAACAGTGTTCACCTTGTTGGAAGATCCAAGGAGTTTCGAAACGACGTTTGGCACGCCAGCAATTTCAAGCACAGCACGCGCGGCACCACCGGCCTTAATTCCAGCACCCTTTGGGGCTGGTTTCAGCAAGACGACGGCCGCTCCTGCCTTCGCTTTGACCATGTGAGGAATCGTATCATTCACGAGAGGCACCGTAAGCAAGGCTTTGCGGGCTTTCGTAGCAGCCTTGGAGGAAGCAGCGGCAACGTCCAATCCCTTTGCAAGACCAAATCCAACACGTCCCTTGTGGTTTCCGATGACGCTCAAAACGCGGAAGCGCATGCGCTTTCCACCCTGGGTCACACGAGTGACGCGGGAGACTTCGAGGTTCTTTTCATCGTAATCTGCTTCGGCTGGAACATCTCCAGCCTGGCCATCACGACGAGGACCACGGCCACCAGGGCCACCTGGACCGCGACCGCCGCGACCGCCCTGGCCACGACCACCACCAGGGCCACGGCTTCCACCACGGAAACCGCCGCCTGGACCACGCGCACCACCACCAAACGGACGAGCCGCTGGGGTAGCAGCTGGAGCAGGTGTCTGGGCTGCTGCGTCTGCAGGAGCTTGGATTGGTTGCTGTTCTTCGTTCATCATAGATTAAAACGTGAGACCCGCTTCGCGTGCACCCTCAGCGAGAGCGCGGACACGACCGTGGTATTGCTTATCGCGGCGATCAAAGACAACCGCTTTCACACCCTTTTCCATAGCGCGTTTGCCAAGAAGGAGGCCGACCGCCTGAGCGATCTCGCTCTTCTTCTTGCCTTTGCGTTCTGCATCCGAGAGTTCGACGTCGCGAACGGCGGCTAGGGTCTTGCCAGAGACATCATCAATCACCTGCGCAGAGATATGCGCGAGGCTGCGGAAGACGGCGAGACGTGGACGTTCAGCCGTTCCGGAAATGGTCGCGCGAACACGTGCGATACGGCGCGCCTTTTGTTGGTTTGCAAGTGAGGTCTTCATAACAGATTAGCCAGCCGACTTAGCGGTCTTACCAGCCTTGCGGCGAATAACTTCGTCCACATACTTCACACCCTTACCCTTATAAGGCTCTGGTGGACGAATGCGACGGATGCGAGCAGCCGTTTCTCCAACAAGTGCTTTATCGATTCCGGTGAGCGTCAAAATTTGCTTATCGACTTTTCCATCGATGCCAGTTGGCAATTCGAATGGAACACGATGGGAAAAGCCCAAGTCCATGACGAGCTTGCGGCCTTCCAAGGCAACTTTGAATCCAACTCCCACGAATTCGAGCGACTTTTCGAACGGCTTCTGCACGCCATCAACAGCGTTTGAGAGCAGCTGGCGAACAAGTCCCCAGATAGCACGATCTTCCACATTGTCTGGACGGTTAACCGTCACAAGCAAGGCGCGAGGATCAGCTTGCGTCTCAATCTTAGCCGCAGCCGGCAAGCGGACCTGCAGCGTCCCTTTCGGTCCTTTGATCATCACCTGAGCAGCTTCGACGGTTGCGTCGACGCCGGCAGGGAGAAGGACTGGTTTTTTTCCAATACGTGACATAGGAGTGGGCTAGGAAATTTCACACAAAACTTCTCCTCCCAACTTGCGCGCACGCGCTTCACGATCGGTCATCAGACCAACCGATGTTGAGACGATGGCCATACCTTGGCCGGACAAAACGCGAGGCAACTCGTCGTTCTTGCGATATACACGGCGACCTGGCTTCGAGATGCGCGTGAGTTCGTGAATCGCTGGCATCTTACCAACGTACTTCAACCGAATCGTCATCGTACGCTTGGAACCTTCGGTCTTTTCTTCAACAGATTCGATGTACCCTTCGCGCTGAAGAATATCAGCGATGGCACGCTTGATGCGTGAACCAGGCACAGTCACCACGTCATGACGCACGAGATGTGCGTTGCGAATGCGGGTGAGGAAATCACTAATCGGGTCAGTAAACATAACGTGGGGTATTACCAGCTGGACTTGGTTACGCCTGGGATCTCACCTTTGTTCGCCATCTCGCGGAAGCAGATGCGGCAGAGGCCGAAGATACGGATGAATCCGTGGGTGCGTCCACAACGCCAGCAGCGTCGTACGTTGCGCGAAGAGAACTTCGGCGCACGCTTGGACTTGGCGATTTGAGCTTCAGTAGCCATAGGATCGTTGGATTAGTTCTGGAATGGGAAACCGAGGCCCTTCAAGAGCGCGAGACCGCGATCCTTGGCACCGGCTGTTGTCGTGATCGTAATCTGAAGACCATGAACACGCTCAACTTCGTCAGGGCGGATTTCTGGGAACGCGAGGTTCTCCTTGAATCCGATCGAGGCGTTCCCCTGCGCATCGATACACTTGGCACTGATTCCGCGGAAGTCGCGAATACGTGGGAATGTGACGCGGGTGAGCTTCGTCAAGAAGTCCCACATGCGTGGACCACGGAGCGTGACCATCATACCGACGATCATTCCTTCACGAATCTTGAAACTCGCAATGGACTTTTTCGCCTTCGTTTTCACTGGCTTCTGACCTGTGATACGAGTGAGCGTCTGCTCAACCGTTTCCATCACTTTTGGATCCTTGATCGCCTGCGACAAGCCAACAGAAAGCACGACCTTCGTGACTTTCGGAAGGGCCATCGCATTCTTGATCCCAAACTGCTCGCGGAGCGCAGGAGCAACCTGGGTTTGATACTGTTCCTTAAGGGTGATCATAGATTAGGTCTTGGCCTTACGCGTCGTCGTCTTCTTAGCTGGAGCCTTCTTCTCTTCGGAAGGGGTTTCAGCGGAAGCTTCTGTCGCGCTTGTAATACGCACGTTCGAGAGATGAATTGGCATTGGGAACTGGACGATTTGTCCTTTATCTCCGGCGCGTCGGCTACGCATGTGACGCTTCATGAGATTGATTCCCTGCACGGAAACGCGCGCCAAGCGAGGAAACACTTGTAGCACCTTCCCAGTTTTCCCTCGATCTTTTCCCGCGATCACTTCGACAGTGTCGCCGGTCTTTACTGGATGTGTCGCCATAGGGTTAGAGCACTTCAGGGGCTAAGGACACGATCTTGGAGAAGCCACGACCGCGCAATTCGCGAGCGACTGGACCAAAGATACGCGTACCTTTTGGATCAAGTGATTTCGGGTCGATAATCGCCGCTGCGTTTTCGTCAAAGCGGATGTAGGATCCGTCTGGACGGCGCGTCTCCTTGCGAGTACGCACAAGCACACAGTGAACGATATCAGACTTCTTTACGACGCCGCGTGGAGTCGCTTCCTTCACAACACAAGTCACCACGTCTCCCAAGCGCGCATAGCGCTTCTTGTAGCCGCCTTGTACGTGGATACACTGCAAGAGCTTAGCTCCAGTGTTATCCGCGACGGCGAGCATCGAACGGTGTTGAATCATAAGGGAGGAATTAGGCAGCCTTCTTCAAGGTTGCAGTGTAGCGCCAGCGCTTATCGCGGCTAATTGGGCGGCATTCTTCGAACTGGACGATATCGCCAAGTCCAAGCGTCACTCCTGGGGAATGAATCTTGAAACGCTTCGACACCGTGAAGTACTTCCCGTACTTCGGGTGCGCAACGCGGCGGTCGACACGCACAACGGTCGTCGATTGCATCTTGTTCGATACAACGATTCCCTGGAGGCGGCGGTGGGAGGTGGTTGGAGAAGTAGTCATCATACGGTAGTAGAACGCGTCTGCTCAGCAAGAATGGTCTTGATCTGAGCAATGAGACGGCGCGACTTCAAAGCGTCGGCGGTCTTTGGGTGAGAGCGGAGGACAAGCTTGCGGCGAAGTTCGCGTTCATCACGCTCAGCTTCAGCCAACAAACGACCAAGCTCTTCCGAATTTTTGGTGCGCAACTCTTTCAGGTCCATAGTTATTTCGCAATATATTTACAGACGCTGGCGAGCTTGAAGGCAGCGCTTTCCAAGGCTTCTTTTGCAGCTGCAGCTGGAATGCCGTCCATTTCGAAGAGCACCGTTCCTGGGCGAACGACCGCCACGTAGTGGTCAACCGCTCCTTTACCCGCACCCATCGGAACTTCGTTTCCCTTCTTGGTGACAGGATGATCTGGGAAAATACGGATCCAGATCTTGCCACCCTTCTTGATGTAACGCGTGAGCACACGACGAGCCGCTTCAATCTGCTGACTCGAGACCCAGGATGGAGTGATTGCTTTCAGACCGTGCGATCCGAAGGCGATCTCAACCTTGTCCGAAGCGGTGCGGATGTTGCGAGCGCGTCCTTTGTGCCACTTGCGATGTTTTACTTTGCTAGGAATCAACATAAGCGTGGGTCAGATTAAGCCGCTTGAGCTTCAGACACTTCAGGTGCTGGAGCAGCTGCTGACATGGAGCGTGGAGCGCGAGGGCGGCCGCCATCACGACGGTCACCGGAACGATCACCACGACCACGAGCTGGCGTGTTTGGCTGATACTGCGACAAACGATCCTGAGCGAAGATATCACCACGATAGATCCAGACCTTCACACCGATCGAACCAGCGATCGTGTGTGCGGTAGCCGTTGCGTAGTCGATGTCTGCACGAAGGTTGGTCAGAGGAATTTTCCCCCAACCAAGTTTTTCTGTGCGAGCAATTTCTGCACCGTTCAAACGTCCGGAAACACAGATACGTGCACCGAGCGCGCCAGCCTTACGAACACGCTCAAGTGTCATCTTCAAGACACGGCGGAACGCCATACGACGTTCGAGGTCTTGCGCGACACCCTGAGCAACAAGCTGCGACTCGACACCTGGGCGAGCAACTTCTTGCACAGCCACATTGAAGAGCATTTTGCCACGCTGCATTGGGAAGAAGCGCTTGGTCGCCTTCTTGCGAAGCTCTTCAATCCCGGCGCCAGAGCGACCGATCACGACACCTGGCTTCGCCGTGTGAAGCGTAACGGTAATGTTGCCACGCGAACGTTCGATATCAACGCGATTCAAGGCAGCGTCCTTCAATTCCTTGATGAAGAAGGCGCGGATATCGTGGTCCTCATGCAATTGCTGGCTGAACGCCTGCTTGCGAGCAAACCAACGAGATGGCCACTGGGTAGTGGTTCCGAGGCGGAAAACAAATGGATGAACTTTGTGTGCCATAGAGATTATGCGTTGGAAGACGACTTCTTAGCAGGTGCAGCCTTCTTCTTAGCAGCTGGCTTAGCCACCTTCTTTTCAACCTGCGTTACAGGCGCGTCCGCACGATCAGCAACAACAATTGAAATGTGCGTGGTGCGCTTGCGGATAGGCGCGGCTCGACCAAAGGCGCGAGCGCGGGAGCGCTTCAAGGTTGGACCACCGTCAGCGGTAATCGTCTTGATGTAGAGCGAGTCTGCCGACAACTTGAAGTTGTGCTCAGCGTTGGCCACAGCCGAACGGAGCAACTTCAAGACCGGAAGAGCCGCGTCTTTTTTCATGAGAGACAAACGGATATCCGCGTCTTTCACAGACTTTCCACGAACCGCATCAATCACCAAACGCACTTTGCGTGGCGACATGCGGAGGGAACGGAGAAATGCGTGAACGTCCATAGATTATTTCTTGGCTGGAGCTGCAGCGGCTGGCTTCGCAGCTGGCGCAGGTTCCTTAGCGAGTTTTCCGCCGTGGCGGACAAACTTACGAGTTGGCGAGAATTCACCAAGCTTATGACCGACCATGTTCTCAACGATAATGACTGCAATGTGCGTCTTACCATTGTGAACAGCGATCGTCTTCCCGACCATCTCAGGCGTAATCGTCGAAGCACGAGACCACGTCTTGATTGGGGATTTGTCCCCGGCTTTCTGAGCGATGACCTTGGCGAGAAGCTTTGGATCGGTGAAAGCACCTTTCTTAAGACTGCGTGACATAGGAGATTAGAGCGTATTCCCGCGACGGCGAGTAAGAATGTGACGATCGGACGAGCGATGAGCACGGCGCGTTTTGACACCGAGCGCGTGCTTCCCCCACTTCGTCTTGGCGAACTTCATACCGATTGGATGCTTCCCTTCACCACCACCGTGTGGGTGATCAACTGGGTTCATCACCTTACCGCGAACGGTTGGCTTAATACCGCGGTGGCGCATACGACCAGCCTTTCCCCAACGAACCAAGTGCCAGTCTGGGTTAGAGACGGTACCGATCGTGGCGGAACAAGCTTTTGGCACTTTGCGCACTTCACCAGATGGCATCTTCAAAATAGCGGTATCGCCTTCGATCGCCATGAAGCTGATGAGCGCACCCGCGGCACGGGCCATCTTGGCACCCTGACCTGGATTGAGCTCAACGGCGTGAACCTGCGTACCGACTGGAATCTTTTCAAGTGGCAAACGGTTTCCAACAGAGATTTCAGCTTCAGTCTTGGAAGACACGACTGTATCTCCAACCTTCGAGCCAAATGGAAGAAGAATATAGCTCTTCACCCCATCGGCGTAGTTCACGAGGCCGATACGAGCACCACGACTTGGATCGTCTTCAATCGAAACGATCTTGGCAGGAATGTCGTAACGCGAGCGAACGAAGTCGATTTCACGCGTGTAGCGCTTGTTACCGCCACCCTGGTGACGAACCGTAATCTTTCCATTCGAACGACCAGCTCGGCTCTTGCGGAACGAGATGAGCGATTTCTCTGGCTCATTGGTCGTGATGTCAGAAAAATCCTGGACCGAGGAGAGACGGCGTCCTTTGGTGACCGGCTTGTATTGCTTAATAGGCATATTACGCGGAGAGATCAATCGATGAGCCTGGCTTCAATTCGACCAAGGCTTTCTTCCAGTCAGAGCGGCGGCCTTCAACGCGTCCACGACGGACCGTTTTCCCTGGACCACGCACCGTGCGGACAGCAACAACCTTCACTCCATAACGAGCTTCAATCGCTTTGCGGATCGCAACTTTTTCAGCCGAAAGCGGAACGTTGAAGGTGTAGGTATTAGACTGGACCAAGCGAGAGGCTTTTTCACTGACACGAGGCGTACCAACAATCGTGTACATCCAAGCTGGCAACACGGTCGCTGGGGCTTTCACGGTCAATTCAGCTCCTTCGGTCTTGGCTGCTTTCTTTGTCTTCGGAGCAGCTGCCTTTTTGTCGGCTGGCTGCTTGCGAATGCGGTCAATAATTCCCATAGGAGGTTTAGGCGTAGATCTGTTCCAACGCCGAGATAGCGTCCTTCATGAAGACCACCGAGCGGTAGGTCAGAAGGTCGAGCATGTTCAAACTGTTCGCAGTCACAACCTTCACAGAAGGAAGGTTGCGAGCCATGCGGACGGCAACTGCATCCGAAGCGCCGAGCACAACGAGCGTCGTGCGATCAACTGGAAGCTTCTGGATCATTGTTGCAAACGTCTTGGTCTTCACTGGCTCTTTGGCGATCGCCTCGAGCACAATGAGTTTTTCGCGCGTGAGCTTGTCGGTGAGCACCATCGACAAGGCCTTGCGCTTGGCCTTGCGGTTCATCTTGAGCGAGAAGTTACGCTCAGACGATGGACCAAAGACCACACCTCCACCCTTCCATTGCGGAGAACGAATCGAACCCTGACGGGCACGACCGGTTCCCTTTTGCTTCCAAGGCTTTTTTCCACCACCGTTCACGAGACCCTTGGTCTTGGTCGAGGCAATCGCTTGGCGAGCATTCGCGCGCTGAGCAATGACGGCTTCGTGAACCAACGCTGGATCTGGCGTCACGGCAAACAAACGGTCCGGCAATTCCATCTGGCCGACCGATTGTCCCTGATAGTTGTAGATCGATGTCTTAGCCATATTAGGAAGCGGAAACGATTTCAATCAAAGAATGACGAGCTCCTGGAACCGCGCCCTTGAGAGCGATGATGCCGCCTTCGCGGATCTCGACTACTACCAAGTTTTTGACAGTCACGGATTCATCACCCATGTGACCTGCCATGCGGCGACCCTTCAAGACGTGCTGCACACCACCGGCACCAATGGAACCCGGCATACGCTCCTGGTCCTTATGACCGTGCGAAGTTGGGTGACCATGGAAACCATGACGGCGAACCACACCTTGAAAGCCTTTTCCTTTCGACGTTCCACGAACGTGAACCTTGTCCCCTACCTGGAACGTGCCTGCTTCAATCGCGTCACCACGCTTGAAGGACGCGACATCAGCCGTGCGGAACTCAGACAAGTGGCGAACCTGAGGAAGATCCTTCAAGTGACCAGCTTCTGGACGAGACAGCGTACGAGACGTGCCAAACCCAACCTGCACTGCCTCGTAGCCATCTGTGTCTTTTGTCTTGACCTGCGTTACCACACATGGACCCGCCTGCACCAACGTCACCGGGATCAGATTTCCATCTGCCCCGTAGATTTGCGACATCTCGAGTTTCTTACCGAGGATGAATTTCATATGCGATCGGATTGGTCGCGAGAATGAATGAAAAAGAAAACCGGGAGTCTGCAGACAATCGTTTGTCTCCAAACTCCCGGTCTCAACCAAAGGCTGAACCTGACGTTTCGGATCTTCACGATTCACTGCAGGGAGGTTATGTCACAAAGCGTTCTCTGACACTTTGTTTAGAGCGATTTTGCAACCACTCAGACAACTTACTCCTTGGGAACCAGACACTCTTACATTTTAATCTCTACATCGACACCCGCTGGGAGGTTGAGAGACGTGAGCGAGTCGATCGTCTTTGGATTTGGGTCCAAGATATCAACGATTCGCTTGTGGATACGCATCTCAAACTGTTCACGTGCGTTCTTGTAGATGAACGTGGAACGGTTAACGGTCCACTTCTTCTTCTCGGTTGGCAACGGAATTGGGCCAACCACTGTTCCACCATTCCGTTCAGCGGTCTCGATGATCATGCGCGTCGCCTGATCGATGATCTTGTGATCATAGGCACGGATCTTAATCCGCACACGATGGGCGCCGGCTGTTTTCACAGGAGCTGCTGCCTTGGTCTTAGTATCGGACATGTGCAATGGAGGGGAGGTTTCCCCACCTCGTCGAACATCGAGCGATGTTTGAGCGAAGCGGGAAAACCTCCCCAGTATTAGCTTATTTGACGATCTTGGTCACAACACCAGCGCCGACGGTCTTACCACCTTCACGGATGGCAAAGCGCATCTTGTCTTCGATAGCGACTGGGGTAATGAGCTTAACAATAATCTTAACGGTGTCACCTGGCTGGACCATAGCAACATCGGCTGGCAACTGAACTTCACCCGTCACGTCGGTCGTACGGATGTAGAACTGTGGCTTGTAACCGGTTACGAATGGCTTGTGACGACCACCTTCTTCCTTGGTGAGCGCGTAGACTTCCCCTTCGAATTCGGTGTGTGGAGTGATCGAACCTGGTTTGGCCAAAACCATACCGCGTTCGATTTCGTCCTTCTTGGTACCGCGAAGCAACAATCCAGCGTTGTCACCGGCCAAACCGGAGTCAAGCGACTTGTTGAACATTTCAATACCAGTAACCACTGTC
>CAYQAL010000016.1:0-20842 GCA_964415465.1 uncultured Gammaproteobacteria bacterium | reverse complement strand
ACGACGCTCAAGCTCGACTTCGTTGCGAAGAAATAAGGCGTTTGGGGCGAGCGAAGCGGCAATTGCACCCAAGCGCGCACCTGCCTCGTAGTAACACATGCAAGGCTTACGCGGACGAGACTGCCCGTTATTCAGTGCTTTGTTCCTTGCTCGGTCTTCGGATGCAGAGCTCGTTCATTCACCGTCTTACGGCAGCGTTCGTCCCGTAAGCCCTTGCCGCTCAAACAGCGTTACGTTCCCCATCAAGCATGGCGGAATGACAATCAACTGAATACATATACATAGAGGCTAAAGTCGCTCCCTTCGGGGAGTGATTTTAGTTTTGGAATGGATTGTAGTTAATATTGTGATCGTAGACATCGACACCCTCGGCTTGTTTCAAGAAGGCGACGATGCGGTAGGTGAAAGGGGTGGCGATGATTTCGTAGGCAACCTTGAGCGCATAGCCTGACAAGATCACGGTTCCGATGGCTGACAGTGGAAGGACTCCCACAAACGCGATCAAGGCAAATACGATGCTGTCTACTCCTTCGCCGATGATGGTCGAACCGATCGTGCGCATCCATAACTTTCTCCCTTGCATGCGGACTTTCATACGAGACAGAACGTATGAGTTAGAAAACTCACCCACAAAGTAGGCGATGATCGAGGCGAGGACGATGCGCGGAACGCTGCCGAGAATGGCTTCGTACGCGGCTTGATGTGGCCAGAACGAAGCGGCCGGCAAATGTTGAACGATCGTATAGACGAGTGACATGAGAATCTGGGCGGCAAACCCGGCCCAGATGATCGGACGCGATCCTCGATAGCCGTAGACTTCGGTCAGAATGTCGCCAAAGATATAGCTAATCGGAAACAGAATGATGCCACCCGCCACCGAGAACGGGCCGAGTTGAATAAGCTTCGAGGCGACCGTATTTGAAATCAGGAGAATGACCACGAAGGCAATGCCAACAAACGAGTAGTAGCGATACGACGTATGCGCAGAGGAGATGAGAGTCATAGACGGGGGTTATTGCGCTTACTATCGATCATTTTAAAAACAATCACCTACAAACTGTTATTTTGAACACAAAAGAATGGTATAGTCAGTTCAATATGAGACTTTCCCAGAAAGAAGCCGACATCTTGGCCTGTATTGAGCTTCAGCCAGATGTATCAATTGAAGATGTTCAGCGCCAGACTAACTACTCAGCGCATGTGATTCGCTACGCCATACACCGACTGGAGCGCGAAGGCGTGATACAGCGACTCACGTTCATCGATATGTTTTCCTTGGGGTACGAAGACTACGGTCTGTATTTTTCGCTCGCGTCACTGGAACGAGAACAGCAGACAAAGCTCTTGGAAGAACTCACGAGTTCCAAACAGGTCACGTGGCTGATCGAATTGGGTGGGGAGTTTCAGTACTGCGCGGCCGTGTATGCCAAAACGGTGTTTGAGTTTCATGCCTTCATCCAAGAAATCTCGAGTCGTTTTCCCACGCTGTTCGTGCAGAAGTCGTTTAGCGCGCGTATTCGGTTGGTGCGATTTAATCATCGGTCGCTTTCGCCGCGAGGTCTGCCCATGCGGGTGGAAACGCCTGTTCCACATACGAAGAGTGAGATTGATTTGTTGGATGAACGAATCTTGCAGGGAATGAACGATCATCCGACGTATTCTCAACGAGAACTAGCGAGTAAGCTTGGTATTGCCTTTTCAACGCTCCATCAGCGAGTGAAACGTTTAGAGGCGGAATCCATTTTACGAGGGGCGATCTACGCTGTAGATCCCATGCGGATTGGGATGAGTGCGTTTCAACTGCTCGTGTATGGAAAGGGAATCAGCACGACGTTTAAAGCCAAGATGGAACGGTTTGCCGAGCAGACCAAGCAGGTTGTGTATTTTGTCGAGTGTATCGGTGAATGGGATTTCGAGGTTGGTGTCGAAGTTCCACGGCCTGAAGATGTGCGTTCTGTGGTGCAACAATTGTATGAGCGATTAGGCCAAGAGTTGATTACGGTAAAAGTGTTGTCGGTCTTTCAAAACAGGAAAATGCGCTTCTATCATTAGCCAAACGAAAAGACGCCCTAGGGCGTCTTTTCTATTCCGTTTAACCGTTATTATAGAGGTAAGGCGTCGCTTACGTAACGGATCGAAGTGGTGAGTCCAGCGCGATCGAAGTCAGAACTAGCGTTGATGCTTGTGCCAAAGCTGTAGTCTGTATAGAACGTATCAGCGATGTCATCGATCTGGCGATTCCAGGTTGAGCCGTAGAGCGAGATTGCTGCCGCCTCTGTGGCCACCCAGCGCAATGTTCGGTTAGTTGAGACAGCGTAGACTTTTGGATCGGTTGTGAATTTCACCATCTTCACTCCTGGTTTGTACGTCACATTCGCACCGAGTGGAATGCTCGCGAGGTTAGCTTGGCTTACCACGCGTACATCGTTAAAGTTGCTGTACCAGCTTGAGAAGACGCGATCATTTGGGAAGGCATGACGGCGACCATCTGCACCAATGTAGTACACGGCACTATCTTCCTGGGTGAGACGGTTGCCGTCGTCAGGAAGTTTGACGAGGGCATGAACGCTCACATTGATGCGGGCAAGATTCGCGAGTCGAGTAGCTGTTTCTGGAGATGTCGTTGAGCCTGTTCCTGTGCCAGTACCAGGGGTTGGCGTTGGAGCTGGTGTCGTGCCCGCTGCAGCCACGGAAACAGTAAGCGAGCGTCCAACGAAGGTACGTACCGCATCAAAGACTTCAATGTAAGCAGTATAGCTACCGGCCGTTGTTGGGGTTCCACTCAAGACACCAGATGCAGACAACGTTAAGCCTGGTGGAAGTGCGCCGCTCGCAAAGTTCCAGGTGTACGAACCAGATCCGCCCGAAGCACTAAGAGAGGTGGAGTAACTTGTCCCAACAGCTGCGCTTGGGAGAGAGGCGGTTGTGATGGCAAGAGCACCGC
The DNA here is from genome assembly GCA_964415465.1 of uncultured Gammaproteobacteria bacterium. Taxonomy (GTDB): domain Bacteria; phylum Patescibacteriota; class Patescibacteriia; order 2-12-FULL-60-25; family 2-12-FULL-60-25; genus JAGOTP01. The sequence goes on along the minus strand of CAYQAL010000016.1, from coordinate 17,898 downwards.
TTGGGGTGACGACAGGAGTGGTAGGGGTTACCACTGGTGTGGTTGGCGTCAGAATGGGAGTAATAACTGGACTCGTGACGGCTGCATTTACAACCAATGTAAACGATAAGACGTCCGAATTGAGATCTGAAGTTGCGTCATACGCCTTCATCGCGGCGTTGTAGCTCCCAGCGGTTGATGGAGTTCCGCTCAAAATTCCCGTGGTAGGGTCGAGTGTAATTCCTGGTGGGAGTGTGCCGCTTGTAATCGCCCAACGGTAAGACCCACTTCCGCCTTCTGCACGGAAGATCTGAGCTGGATAAGCGTTTCCAACGCGTCCATCGACAGGGTTCGTTCGTGTTGTGATGCGAACAGGACTCGTAACGGTAGAAGCTGGTTGAATCGTATGCAGGTACGCGCGAGGATTTGCGACACGCATGCGGCCAGTGAGCTCATTCATGCGCACTGTATAGTTGTACGTACCGGCAACCGTTGGCGTTCCGCTGATGACACCCGTTTGCGTGTGAAGAGATAAGCCTGGAGGAAGAGCTCCTTCGGTGATACCCCAGTAGAGACTTGGAGCAATTGAAATAGATCCGGTGGCTGTCAGTGGCTGAGAATAGGGAAGTCCGACGCGACCTTGCGCAACGCCGATTGGATCGATGGCGAGCGTGCGTCGGTAGGTGTTGATCGTGAAGTCGAGCGCGTAGGAATCGCCGGAAGTAATCGCAAATAAGCGAACGGGGAATGTTCCTTCCTCGGTGGGTGTTCCGGTAAGGCTGGTAAAAGAACGGGAGGCGTCTCCTGTGACGGACGAGCCGGTGCTAAGGTTTAACCCGTTTGGAAAGCGACCGCTCGCGAGTAGCCAACGTGCTGGACCGCGGTTTACGGTAATGTCGACACCGCCAGCTTCACCAACGACAAAGTCGTGACTGAGAGGCCCGTCGAGGGAGCTATTTCCACCGGCAGTAAAGTACGTTGTTGCCGCCTGACTGATCGCTGGAACTCCGGTAAGGAGCAGCGCGCAGCAGGCGACGATCGAAAAAAGGGTTCGCATAGTCTTTATAGAGTAGAGGAGTGCAGTGAAGAGGACAAGCGAACGGGCTACGCAGATTTTTTGTGGTGCTTGCGATCGATCCAATATTCTTTCACATCCTTTCCTTTGAACCACCAGTCGCTCATGTTCGTTTCAAGCACTTGTTCGGCAAGTGTGCGACCTTCAGTCGTCTTGAAGCGATCAAGATAGCCCATGAGCCACCGTTCCGCTTGTGGGTTGCCGAGATCTTTTTGTTCTTTCAAGAACACGAGGAGCTCAAGGTTGTCCGCGTCTTTGGCGATCAGGGATTCTCTCGAAACACGTTCTTTGTATTCTTGATGTAAGGCTTCAATGCGCTCGCCGAAAGGGACGCTGGAGGCGATGTCGTGAAGTGCTTGTGTTTCATCTGATTGAACATACTGCTGATGGACGTAGTTCAAATCACTGGTTCGTCCTTCCGCCACGTCGTGGAACAAACACATCTGGATGACCTTGTTCACATCGACATCTCCCGCGAGCGTTGCAAGGGCTAAACCGGCATGAACAACGCGATACGTGTGCTCTGCTAGGGATTGAGTGCCAGAACCGAGGTTCCAAAACCCGCTGCGTGGGGTTCGGGCGTGAATACCGATCTCAAACAAGTAGTTGGCGGACTGAGAATAGCCGTTTGTCATATACAGGGAGCATACAGAGCCCTCTCCTGGCTGAAAAGGCGCCAAAATGGACATTTTATTATTTTCGAGGCAAGCTGTGGACGCAGTTCGTAGCTCTTCTACGAACGGGAGGGTACCAGTCATGGTGATGAGGAGAATGGGTGCGGCGGCCCGACAAGAGTTCCCGGGGCTCGACGGTCCCAGAACGGAGTACGAGCCGGAGTACATCTTCGCGGACATGCCTTCGTCGGAGGACCTCCGGACGATCGACTGCGCGTTCGCCTGGGCCAGCCGTCGGGTCTTCCCCGGTGCGCCTCGTCCCGACGAGCTCGCACGCCGACCGGCTGATGAGCACATCGCCTTCTACCTCAAGGTGGAGGCGGCCGCCAACGACGTGGGGAGCGACCTGCGACCGCTGGTGCCGCCGTACATCGAGGTGGTCAGGGCGGTGCTCACACTCCGTGCCGACAGGGGTCCCCGGTACGTCGTTCTCGCCAATCTGGACGAGCTCGGCGAGGCGGGCTACCTCGTCTTCCTGGCCCTCCGGGGTCAGAAGCTCGAGGTTGACGTTCGTCTCCGGGAGACCGGGACGAAGGAGCCCCTCGGGCTGCGTGCGCTGCTCTCGCGCGGCGTCCGCGCGGGCGAGGCCTACGAGGCGCAGAAGTACCACCAGGGCACGCCCCAGTGGTACTTCCACGCCATTCGGCGTGAGCCCGGCGGGAACAACTGAAACCAAAACCGCCCCGGCAACTCCGGAGCGGTTACGAGCCGGCGCCCCCTTATGAGGATCAGGGGAGCGCCGGACGTTCGTTTTTAGGCGCGTTTTTCGTTGTACAGCGTCGCCACGTATGGGACGCCAAGTTTATGCCACTTGGTCATTTCGTTGAGCGCTCCGTCGTGTTCAGCTTGGTTATGAGCGGCGGTTAAGGCAGCGCGCAAGCAGTGATATTCAGTCCAAAAATCGAGTGTTCCAGCACACCAGCCCACTCCGTCTGTATATTCTTGAATGATGGTTTCTGGGCGTTTCCAGGCGAACTCTTCGATTTCTCCCGGTTGTGGAGGAAGATCTTCCGCTGGACGATCAACGACTACAACGTATTCCTTGGTCCATAAGCGTGCATGCGGAATGCGGGTTGTCCGCCAGTGGACGAGTTCTTCTGGCTTTACGTGAATCCCAGCTTCTTCCCCCAGCTCTTTCACGGCATTCGATTCGTACGTTTCGTCGGCTCCGACATGCCCGCCAAGGTGAGTCATCCAGTAGCCCGGCCAGCGCTCTTTGGTGAGTGGACGGCGGTGGCACAAGACCTCTCCGGCGCTATTGAGAACGTAAATATTCGTGGATTTACACCAAGCCTTTTCCTGAATCGCTTGAGGACGAGGAAGAACGACTCCTAGGGGTTCGCCAGTCAATTCGTTGACGATTTCGAGGTGTTCCATAGAAAAAAGGTCTATTGAAAATAACAAAACGACAAAATAGACCCACAAACGGTACTCCTCTTCTTGAGCTTTGGAAAGAGTTTGATGTATATTCCTAGTTATAAACTAGGAAATTATGCCATCCTTATTCCAGATCTCTGAGCGAAGCCATGCCGGACTCATCCTCATGGCTGAATTAGCTCAGGAATACCACGCCGGAAAACGCAATGTGACCCTCGTAGGCGTGGCGCACGAGAAGCAGCTATCGCACGGCTACCTAGAAGAGATCGCAAGCGCCTTAAAGAAAGCGAATCTCATTCAGGGAAAAAAGGGACCAAACGGAGGCTACGTTCTGACGCGAGCGCCACAAACGATCACGGCCGAAGAGATTCTGACGGCGCTCGAAGGTCCGATTCATCTGGTCGGTTGCCAACTTGCACCAGGCGCCTGTCCGGCTGAAGGCAAGTGTACAAGCCGTTCGTTCTGGAGTGTGCTGCAGCAACGCGTCGTTGAAACCGTCCGTGAAACCACCTTAGCCGATATCGTTCAACCTACTGTCTAACGTTATGTCTCGTGTCATCTATCTCGATCATGCTGCCACCACCGCCCTTGATCCACGTGTGTTCGCGGCCATGCAGCCATATTTTTCTGATGTCTATGGCAATCCATCGTCGTTTCATTCGGTTGGACTCGAAGCGAAGAAGGCGGTAAGTGCAGCACGTAAAACCATTGCAACCTTGTTGCATGGTCACGAAGAAGAAGTGCTGTTTACATCGGGAGGAACAGAGTCAGATAACTTGGCGGTAATTGGGGTGCCACGTGCAGCAAAAAAAGGGCTCACCACAAAATTCGGCCCAGATGTGAAGCCGCATGTCATTACGAGTGCGATTGAACATCATGCGGTACTTGAGCCGCTGCTGCATGCCCAGAAGGTTGGTGAGATTGAGCTTACCGTTGTGTCAGTTAATCGCGAAGGACGTGTTTCACCGAAAGACATTGAAGCAGCGCTCACCGAACGAACGGTGCTCGTGAGTATTATGTTGGCTAACAACGAAATCGGAACGATCCAGCCGGTCGCTGACATCGGTCGCGTCTTGCTCGCTTGGCGTAAAACGCATGCCACAGCTTATCCGTATTTCCATTCAGACGCGTGTCAGGCCGCCGAGTATCTCGATTTGAACGTCGAGTTGCTTCATACGGATTTGCTTACGCTGAATGGGTCGAAGATGTATGGACCGAAGGGCGTTGGCCTTTTATATGTTCGACGCGGAGTGAAAGTTGAACCGTTGGTTCGCGGTGGTGGTCAGGAGCGTAACATCCGGTCTGGAACCGAAAATGTGCCAGCGATTGTTGGTCTCGCGAAGGCGCTTGAACTCGCCCAAGCGGAACGAGAAACGGAGTCGGCACGACTTACCGTGCTGCGTGATCGTTTGGTCGAAGGTCTGCTCAAGATCCCAAAGTCTCGCTTGAACGGCCATCCAACAGAGCGCCTGCCAAATAGTGCAAACGTGTCTTTCCTTGACATCGAAGGTGAAGCGGCCGTGCTCTATCTTGATGCCGAAGGCATCATGGTCTCGACCGGTTCTGCCTGTGCCTCGACTTCGCTCGATCCATCTCATGTGATCCTCGCAACGGGTCTTTCGTACGAAGCAGCGCATGGATCCATTCGCTTCACACTTGGCCATTCAACGACGGAAGCAGATGTCGACCGTGTCATCGAAGTCATGCCTGGTGTCGTGGAACGTTTGCGCAAGATGAGCCCGGTGAATCTTGATATGAAATATTTTAACTAAGAGGTTCAAACAGTGCTCGGTCGTTCGCGAACATACTTGCTTTGAACCATTTTGCTAACAACATATATGAACACAGATGCTCAACCAACAAATCCAGTCGCTGCTCCAACCGACGATGCTCGCAAGGGCGACGTTGTAGCGACAACGAAAGATAAAGGCTGGTTCTACACCGATGAAGTGAAGAGTCACTTTTTTCATCCACGAAACTTTTTGGAGAACGAGGAGGAGTATCACGATGCCTATCTTGGTCTCGTCGGTTCGCCTGCGTGTGGTGATTCGATGAAGATTTGGTTACGCATCGAAAAAGATGCGGACGGCGTCGAACGCATCAAAGATCTGAAGTGGAAAACCTTTGGTTGCGGTTCAGCGATTGCGTCGACGTCCATGCTATCTGTCATGGTCACGGAAAACGGGGGAGTCACAATCGATGAAGCGTTGGCGCTTCGTCCGCAAGACATTATGCAGCGCTTGGGTGGATTGCCAGCTCGTAAAATCCACTGTTCTGTGTTGGGCGACAAGGCTTTACGTAGCGCTATTAACGACTACTTCCGCAAAACCGGTCAGCACGATCGTATTCAGGTGGAAGAAGGCCGGATTATCGACAAGGTTCTCAAAGTCACGGACAAAGATATTGAAGAGGCTGTCTTGGAAGGAGCGGACACCTTTGATAAGCTCCAAGCGAAAACGAAGATTGGAACCGGTGATCCAGCCTGCATTCCGGAAGCCGAGCAACTCCTTCGTTTCTATATGGAAAAATACTATGGAGCCAAATAATCAGCCAAACCACACTCAGCCGCTTCCAGGTTCTGCCCTGCCTTCAGCTCCAGAGCAGCCAGCGTTGTCTGCTGCCCCCGTGCAGTCCGCGTTGCCAGCTTCTGATTCCCCAGCCCCAGCCAAAAAAGTCCTCAAGATTTCCAAAGTCGAAGTCGACCGCGATATTTGTATTGGCGCTGCCCCCTGTGTGACGGTTGCTCCAGGCGTGTTTCAGCTCGACGAAGAAAATAAAGCCTACATTGTCGATCAAAATGGAGCAGACGCTGAAACGATTTTACTCGCAGCACAGTCTTGTCCCGTCCAAGCGATCTTTGTGTACGACGACGAAGGAAAACAGATCTACCCGTAAAAGGATAACGACAACACAAAAAAGCCACGTCTCATTCGAGGCGTGGCTTTTTAGGCTCTTTGTTCTACCCTTTTGTGTAAAAAGTTCTTTTGAACGCTTGATCTACGTCAGCATCTACTGCACGGCGGAGTTCTTCCACTTTTCGAGCGTCTTCAGCACTGCTTTCAATGAGCCCTTTTTTACGTGCTTCAAATTGCGCCACTTCTTCTCTGATGGCTTCATCGTTGGCCCGACGGGCTTCCCGTTGCTCTGGGGTAAGTCCAGCTTTGACCTCGTTCGCTTCTCTTAACGCTTCTCGACGGAGTTGGTTGTACGTCTCAAGTGCCAAATGTTCGTTTTCAAGAGCCTGCTGAACATCCGCTTGATGGCTTTCGTAGGTAGAGGGGGTAACCGGCGTGGCACGTACTTTTGCCAGTGCTCGCTGCGCTTCCATCAACTCTGTTTCGGCGGCCTCAAGACGCTTTTTACGTTCCTCATTTGCGGCTGTTTCGGCTGCAGCTAACGGGGATGGGAAGCCTGGGAGTGTCGGCTCTTCGGATGGGAAGAGTGAGGCGAGAGCTCTCCCGGCTGTTTTCGCGTCCATGCCTTCAGGTAGTCCTTTGGATGGAGTGTTTGATCGTGATTGATCCGCAGGTGACATAACGCTTTCGAGTGCCTTTAAAAGGCTTGGATCACCGGCAACATCGTCTCGTTTTCTCTCGGGCTTCTTCGCGGCAGGAGCGGGAGGAGTATTGAACGCGTGTTGAAGGTTCATATATTTCCAGTCTACCAGCGCCAGCGCGTTTAGAATATTTTATTGTTTTCGCAGAACAATGATCTTTCGTCGAACGAACTGTTCAGGCCTTGAATAAGCCAGATTTTCCGGACCGATGAATTCGTAGCCCGCTTCCTTGGCTGCGTTGGTCGCATCCACCTGAGCATGTGCATAAGCTGAGGTTAACTCAGGCCAGATGCCCACCAGAATGCCACCGGGTGGCTGAAGTTTTCCAAAGGTTGGCAAGGCATCATTCCAAATTTTCTCGATGGCATGGGCTTCTTTATCGAGTACAGCCTGCGATTCGCGGCCTTTTAAGGGAGTTCCGAGGTAGCCTTCGGTCACGATCACATCAATCGGTGCAGACACGCGGGTATGAGCGTATGCGGCAGCTGACACAAGAAATCGGAGCTGCCCGAAGTGCTCGTAGGTAATCAATCCACGATCTGCTAACCAACGCATGTTGCCTTCCGTATCTTTCACCTGCATTGGATCGTTGTCTGAACCAGTGATCTGGGTGTAGCCCAAGAGCGCCGCTTCCATGGGAATAGTCCCGCTGCCACAAAATGGATCAAGTAAGTGGCGATTCGTATCAGCTCCGGCCAAGTTCACGAGAATGCGCGCGAGCTTGGGTGGTAACATCCCATTTTCCGCGTCACGGAATGGGCGTCCCATGTCGCGCAATGTCCAAGCATCTGGGTCTTGAACGGTTTCTGTGAAACCAATCGAAATGGTGGCGCCATTAGCAAATAGACAGATGTCGTAGCCTTCGTCGAGTAACCCAGCTTTTTTCACCGCAGCTGGCGTGACGTTGCCATCACTATCCGCAAACCAGCGAGCGGAGAACCCTTCTTCTTGAAGTTTCCGCTTGAATTCAATCGGGAGTTTATCGTTAATGGCGGAACTTTTTCCAAACACGGTCAATCCAAACACGATTTTGCGACCGCGTGGATGGGTACGAATAAGCTCAACCAGGCCAGCGAGGAGATCTTGTGACGGTTTCAGCTCCAATAAAATACGGCCGGCTTTCACGGTTCCCCCTAAGCGATCGACGGCTACAGCCGGATCGAGCGCGTCTTGGCTAAGGGCGGCCGTATCAACTAACCGTAACCCAGCGTCTGGATAGACGGCTTGGGCTTCGGTCAGAGACAAGGCGGGATGACTTCCAAAGACGAGAAACGTGGACATGGGATGATCATAGCCTAGTGAGGCAAAGCGCGGTATACTGCCGCTATCTATGGCCTTTGGCAGCGCACCTTTTGAACAGCGTTTGAACAACCCACGCCCTCCGCATCCTCCTCGGACCGTTATCGTGCCTGAAGCGCCTCAGTTTGAGCGTGAGTATGTTCCAGTAGAGGACGATTCGGGAGTTTTTAGGACAAAACGACCAGTTGTTGCAAAGAAACCTGCAGAACCCGTCCCGACGGTTCGCGTTGAACGCGGAGCGGATGGACACCAGCGACTGTATGACGAACGCGTCGTAGCCCGTTACGAAGAGCTTCATCGTGATCTCGTGCAAACGGATCTCGCCGCGGAAGTTCGCTTGAGCGCGTTGGGCGTACCAGCCTCTGAATGGGCCAAGTGTAAACAGCGTCCAAATGAGATTGGTCTAGAACGGCGGTTCTCGGAACGATTTGGAGATGATGCAAACCGACGGTTCTCGGTCTTGGCGGAAGCGTATCAGCGTCTCGTAGCGCAAACGGAGGAGGATGAGATGGCCTATGGAGCAGCCTGTATTCGTCTTGGCGTCATTCCAGATGCAAGAAAGGGTCAGTCAAAACGTGAGAAGCCAACTCCTCCACGGGAGCAGTATCGCACTGTTGAGGCCGAACTACGTAAACTCGCGTTGCACGTTGCATTTGAACAGACCATGGAAAAGAAAGAGTACTCACTAGCAGAAGCGATTGAGCTGCATAAAGGGGTTGTCCTTCAACTCATGAACCTGCCGCCAGAACGTTCAGGCGAAGATGGGTCTACGCCAGCGGAATCATTGGCTGAACACAAGCTTCGTCTCACGATTCGATCATTGGTACGTGTGGTTGAACAGCAACTTGATTTGGTTCGCGTGAAAGAGCAGAGCCGACTTGCCGGATTCGGAGAAGAAATTGTACTCGGGCGGCAAGTTGGGCGTGCCGATGAAGCAGCTCTTCTTCGCCAAGAATTAGACCGTCAATTGACGCGTCTGGCGCCTCTGTATTTTGTCGATCAGGCATCTCGCAGCCCTGAACGGATAGAGCTTCGGGCTCAGTATCATGAAGCGCACGGGCATCATGCCTTGTTGCAGCGTTGGTATGGGCGTCCAGATGCAACGGCAGAGCAACGCTCTCGCGTAGAATTAGCCCAAACACAGGCGATTGCTGCTCGTGAGCGAGGCTACCCTCAGGGATTCGCCCTCGTCGATGTCCCAGTTGAGGCATACGCTGCAGGACGGTAATTATTGACAACCGAGCGAAGAATCTATAGTCTAGCGGCACTTCATTCTTAACTGTGACCGGCCAGTTTTAGCCTTGTCCAAGCGCTAAAATCCCTGAAAAAGGGACGTGTCACCCAAGAGTATGGCTGCTCGCTATGAGTTGCTTTACATCATCCCAGCAACGGTTGTTGAAACCGAAGTCGGCGATGTCGAGACCAAGATCTCGAATCTTATTACCAAGTATGGTGCGACCGTTGAGCTCGTGAAGCGCCTCGGTAAGCTCCACTTGGCGTATCAAATCAACAAGCAGCGCTACGGCTACTACGTGGCAGTTGTCTTCACGGCTGAGCAGGGTTCTGTCGCCAAGATCGAAGAGAGCCTTCGCATCTCAAACGACATTTTGCGCCACCTCATCACGGCTTCTGAGACGTCTGTTGAAGAGCAGAAGTTCAACCTTGTGCAGTTCACCGAAGTGAACGTCGAAGAAGAGCGCGCTCGCCGTCGTGAAAAGGCTGATGCCGAAAAGTCCGAAGCAAAAGAAGGCGAGGCGAAGGACGGTGAAGCAAAAGACGAATCCAAGGACGAGAAGTCCAAGGATGGCGAGACCAAGGCAGAGGATCTCGACAAGAAGATCGATGCGGCTCTCGACGGCACCAAATAACGTACTCTTTCATTCTCTTTTCCTATGGACCTTAACCGCGCACAGCTCATCGGAAACGTCACGCGTGATCCAGAAGTGCGAAACACGCCTACCGGGCAAACCGTTGCGTCCTTCGGGATTGCGACCAATGCTCAGTGGACGGATACACAAGGTCAGCGCCAGACACGCACTGAGTTCCACAACATTGTGGCTTGGGGTAAGCTCGCCGAAATCTGTCAGCAGTATTTGACCAAGGGAAAGAAGATTTTTTTGGAAGGTCGGATTCAAACCCGAGAGTGGGAAGCGCAGGATGGCCAGAAGCGCACACGTACCGAAATCGTCGCCGAGAACATGATCATGCTCGACCGCGGTGGTTCGGATGGCGCGCCTCGTATGCCAAGCTCAGCTCCAGCTTCCTCGATGAACTCTGGTTCCTCCTCGGGTCCAGCGCTTCCGCAGTCGGCCGTGAACGATCCAATCGATCGCTCCGTGTCTGACCAGGAAATCCGCATTGAAGACATTCCATTTTAGTCGGTTGTTCGTCTCATTACTCATTTCATCCCGCACGCGTACTAGCTGTTTCGACTCGTCGTGCACCACTCTATGAACCAGAAGAATTCCAAGCTCGCAAAAGTGCGCACCTGCCACTTCTGCCAGATCAACACCTCCGAAGTGAACTACAAAGACACCAACACCTTGCGCCGCTACTTGTCCTCGTTCGGCAAGATCGTCCCTCGCAAGCGTTCCGGTGTGTGTGGTTGGCACCAGCGCAAGTTGGCGCTCGCCATCAAGCGTGCCCGCTTCATGGCGTTGCTCCCATACTTGGTTCGCTAAGCTTGAACAACAAGACTCCTGTGCCGTAAGGTGCAGGAGTCTTTCGTTTCTATGAATCACGCATTGTTATCTGCTCGTGGCGATATTACGAAGTTCGTTCGTCGCTATTTTGACGACCAAGGTTTTCTTGAATTTCACACGCCGCGTTTGGTTGGGCTTCCAGGTCAGGAGCCGTACCTCGAACCGCTCTGGTCTTCTATCGAAGAACAGAACGGCACAAAGCATCGTGGCGCGCTCATCACGTCGCCAGAGTACGCGATGAAAAAGTTGCTCGCGGCTGGGTTTGAGAAGATCTATGATCTTGGTCCGTGTTTTCGGAACAGTGAGCCATGGGATGGAACGCATGACGTCGAGTTTTTGATGATTGAATGGTATCGCCGTGACGCGGGATTGGAGGAGTTGTTTGTGGATACCGAAGGAATGGTAAAGCGAGTTGCACGCGAATGGTTCTCGACCGAAGCGGGAGCGCAGGGGATTGCTAATCGCGCTTGGCTTGATCGGCCATTTCGTCGTTTAACTGTGGCGGAGGCCATGAAGCAGTACTCTGGTATTGAGTTGGACGCGGTGTTAGAAGATAAAGCCACCTTGGCGTCTCTGGTTCGAGCGCGTGGGATGGTGACAAGTGAGAGTGATACGTGGGATGACCTCTTCTTCCGCATCTTTCTCGTTGAGGTCGAGCCGTATCTTGGCTGGACGGATAAAACCAAGACGCAGATTCAGCCGACCTTTTTATATAACTACCCAGCTTCCATGGCCGCGCTCGCTCGGAAGAATCCAACGGATTCGCGCTACGCCTTGCGTACAGAGTTCTACTTCGGCGATCTTGAGTTAGCAAACGGATTCGCTGAACTTTCAAACCCGGTTGAGCAGCGCGCCCGCTTTGAAGAGGAGCAAGCGCTTCGGAAGTCCCTCGGCAAAGAGATTTGGCCAATTGATGATCGATTTATCGAGTGTTTGCCCAAGATGGGGGATGCGGCAGGAATCGCGTTTGGTGTTGATCGCTTAGTGATGGCACTGACGGGAGCAAAATCCATTTCAGACATCATGCCGATTCCCATTCGTGAGCGGTTTGGAAACTAGGGGTACGCTTGGTTGACGAAACGACCGTTTTAGGCCAAACTAGGCCAAGTTTCGTCATTCTATTGTCTTATCTATGGCTTCTCCATCAGAGATCAAGAAAGGTATCGTCATCCAAGATCAGCAGGGTCTTTGGGTTGTAAACGAGTTCCAGCATGTGAACCCAGGCAAGGGTGCAGCGTTCGTGCGTACGCGTATCAAGAACGTTCAGACAGGCAAGGTGCTCGAAGTCACCTACAAGATGTCTGACAGTATCACCACCGTTGAAGTTGAACACCGTACGATGCAGTACCTCTTCCACGACAACACGGGCTATACCTTCATGGACAAGAGCACGTACGAACAGGTGACGATGTCGGATGAAGATGTTGGCGACCAGGGCCAGTACTTGCGTGAAGGCTTGGACGTCCACATCGCGCTCTTCGAAGAGCGTCCAGTTTCGCTCGAATTGCCACGTAAGATGAACTTCAAAATCATCGAAACGATGGACGCCGTTGCTGGCAACACCGCGAGCGGTAACGTTACAAAGGAAGCGACACTTGAAGGGGGTATCAAGACGCGTGTTCCGCTCTTTATCAACCAAGGTGAAGAGATTGTGGTGAACACGGAAACAGGGGAGTACGTGGAGCGCGCAAAATAAAAATCAGGTATGCAAAAAAGACCACCGGTATGAGCGGTGTTCTTTTTGTTTTATTGTCTCGTCTGAAAGCTACACGCTGGCAGCACTGCTCGTTCGTTCGTCTGCAGCATACTCTGCGCCACTCCCTTGAGCAAAGAAGGTGAGATCGCATTGTTTTGCATAGGCACTGGGCTGGACATTCCGTAGAAGGCGTTCGCCTGTCAGCGCGTGATCCGCACGTAGCCCTTCAAGATGTGGGAGCAAAAGGTGTTCAACGGTTGCGCTGTTTAACGTAGACGAGTCTTTCTGAGAACCGGCGATAATGGCCGGAAGTTTGATGCGAGAAAACGGGACTGGTGGATTCAGATCTCGGCCCATTGTTTCCCAAGCCGATTGCAGTTCCTGAAGGAGGTTGCGGGTGAAGTTATAGCTGTAGCAAGAGCCAAATAGAATGGTCACCTGTTCCAGTGTGTCTGTGTCTCGACTCGCGATGACACGCTCAAGGAGAATTTCTGCAAAACGCGAAACAGTGATGCGTGATACGTGACCTTCTCGGCTGTCGGTAGTGATACCAAGGGAGGATCCGTGTGTTTCAATCGCGATAAAGGTTTTTTCTCGGCTAGCTCTTACGGTTTGCAAAAAGCGTTCTTCCAGCTGCTCGCCTGACGTAGCTTGAGTGGTGGCCATTTTTGCAATTCGTTCTCGCGGAATGCCGACACCTTGCGCGATTCGTTCCCAACCCGTTTCTTCAATTCCGTGAAGGATATCGTTATCGTTTCCGTAGAGAAGGATGACTTTTTGCGTGGCAGCATCCAAAATATTTGTTCGCATGAGTGCGCGGTGCATGTTCAATAAGCGAACGGCTGTTATTTCGAGAGATTCTGTAACACGTTGCGGCGCCGCTCGCTGAGCCATCACTTCACGTTCCGAGTGGATCGCCTTTAACCAAGAAATATATTCGACGAGGGTAAGATCCTCTCGTTTTGCGAATGCTCGGATACCAGGGTGGAGAGCCAGCTGTGCAAATGCTCGAGCACGCGTCTCTTCTGACCAACCTCGATTCACGTTGATCTCTTCTCGATCTCGCGTGCTCGCCTGTTCTTGGTTACGAGGGTCGATGTCTTGATAGGTAAGCTCGACGCTCATGGGGAGAAAATCTCTGACTCGAGAAGCGTAATACGTTGGTGCTCGGTGGAACGTGATCCGTCCACCTTTCTCTTGAATGGCCCGTTTCAACGCTTCATAGACGAGACCTTGGCTATTGCAGGTGGCGAACGAGTTGATTAGGTGTTTCGCAACAACTCTCCCTAGTGCTTCTTCCGTTCCGCCTAGTTTAACGAGCGAAGAGGCAATCCGAGTCAGTTCTCGAGGTAGAGTTGAAGCAAGAAGCAGCGCTCGCGCTTCGTGTTGCTGTGTGAGTGGCAAGCTTGCTTGTTCTGTGCCGAGTGGAGCATCGATACGAATCTGAAGGCTCGCTTGAAACGTATTGACTCGTTCGACGAATGCGTCAACACGTTGGTAGTCTGCGTCTTCAGGAGTGACGGCTGGTGGAAGGTCCCAGGTAGCGACCTCGGCTGAATAGTTTTTTAACTGTTCCAAACGGCGCTTGGCCATGAAGAGGTGGTATGATTCTTCTCCTTTCTCGACAAGTTTATTGATCGGACCACCCATTTTATCTTCTGCGTAAAGAGCTCCAGCCGTCATTGCTGTGCCGACCAAGCCTTTTAAGAATGTACGTCGTTCCATAGGTCTATGGGGGTAGATACGCTCAGTATAAGTGATGGGCTAATGGATATCTACTATCTTCCCACTTTTCCAAACGATTTCGAATATCATCGTCAGAGCGCTCGCAACGTCGCTGGACTCCACTTCCATCCCAAAGAGCTGGCGATAATCGACGATGTACACCTTTTTCCCATAGATACCGATCTCGACATTTGAATGGTAGATATCTTTAGGGAGTAACCGTGTTTCGCGCAGTTCACGCGCATCGCGTTGTTGGAGCATAACGTTCTCGGGGGATACTTCACCGATCATACGAAGCTTGTTCCCACGTGCAATTCGCTGAGGGACATGTTCTTTGAGTAGATTCAATTGTTCCTTCGAGACAAAACTTGGTGTAGTGAAAAGACGAATCTCTCCTTTATGGAGGAGCATGTTCTGATACACGTGTTTCACACCCTGTGCGCCTTCATAGAAAAAGATGTGTGGTTTCTCGACAGCCGTATTCGTCAGCGCTTTGAGCTCGGGAAGAGCTTGTTTGAGTTGTTCAAGTCGCTGCTCTTCAAGTTTCACGAACTCTTCTGGATCAAGAGCGGAAAAGAGCTGTCTTTTCCCGCGGGTCGTTTGTTTGGCGAGTCCAAGTGTCAGGAGTTTTGGAATGAGGTCATAGAAATTGGTCCGTTGAATACTGGCTTTAGCCGCAATCTGGGGAGCGGTAGCCTCACCAAGTTCAAGTAACGCCAGATAAAGCTGGACCTCTTTGGGTTTAAGATGAAACGCTTCAAGGAGCTTGGCTAATTCCATATAAGAAATGAATGTAGAAGTTTTGCTACATTTTTATACTACAATATTTTGCTATATTAAGCAATATAATGTACTTATACTTTATATAAGTAGTAAATAAGGTACCTATATTTTCTGATCCCTGCTATTCTGGCGTGTTGAGTAAAGGCACGAGTCTCGGGAGATGACCCTCGACTTTCGTCGCCACTCGACAGAGGAACGCGCTATGAGACTCTTCACGATTCTGTGTGCTCTTTCCGTGGTTCTCACGGCATGTCGTGACAATAAGGCGCCGCACAATTCTGTGATCTCTGAGTGCACGGCGGGATCTTGCTCGCCGGTCAGGCTGAAGATCTGTCAGCCGAATGCGCGCATCGGCGCAACGACGACGGCCGCAGTAAATACCATTGGTAGCGGCAGCGGACGGTTGCTGAATGACCGCGTCGATGCACAAGGGTGTGTTACCTATACCATCACTCAGGAAATTACCTCAGTCTTTCTCACGGGCCATCCCGGTCCTGCAACGATCCAGATTGAGGGAGTTACGCACCGCGCGACATTCGGTTCAGATGCGTATCTTAGTCTTCTTGTTATTCCGAATAGGACTTCTCCAGGAGAGGTAAAGATCACCTACTGATTCTTATTCCTTCCACCGGGCCTCCTACGGCTCACTGTCTTTCTCGTCAGACAGCTCGGTCCACGCACGGACCAGACGAGGCTCGCTCTGAGTTCAGGTCTCGACGTGACCTCAGATTGATATGCCTTCATCACACATCGATATTCGAAAGAGTTGGAATACGGTTGCAAACCAATGGGGCTCGTATATGAAACCCTTATTTAAGAGCAGGGACTTTATTTGGGGACCATTTGGTCCAACGGAGCGACGTTTGAACATATTGCCCGAAATCCAAGCAAAGAACGTATTGGTGGCTGGCTGTGGGTCAGGAGCGGACGTGTGTTATTTCGCTGCTGCCCAGGCTCATGTGACAGGAATCGATATCTCTGAAGTCCAGCTCACGCTTTCAAAGCAGATGCTCGCTGAGAAAGGTCTCTCTGCAAAACTCATTCGTGCAGATCTGAACCGCCTGTCTCGTCTACCGGTGCCACCTAAGTCTGTAGACCTCATTGTTTCAAGCTATGCGCTCCAGTACGTCAAAGATTTGAAGAAAGTCTTCGGGCAGTTCTATCGCATGTTGAAACCAGGAGGAATGTTGGCATTCAGCCTCGACCATCCGGTGCTCTACGCGCATTATCCGAAGCTACAAAGCAAGAAACGGAATCGAGATGCATCTGTATTCTTCAACTACCTCCAAGAGCGAAGGCTTGAATGGACGTTTAATCTCTCCGGTCGATCTGTGCGCGCCTACTCGTATCATCGGACGCTTGGAACAATCGTTCAATCGCTTGTTTCAGCTGGTTTTGTGATCGAAGCCTGTGTCGAGCCTCTTCCAGAACGAACAGGGATCAACCACCATCGTGCACTGACATCGATTGCCAAGCGAATTCCACATACGTTAATTCTTCGAGCGAGAAAGGCTGTATGACGAGATTCGATTCTCTTTATCAGGATCTCGTACGTCGAGTGATGGAAGAGGGGAGTGCCACCAAAAATCAACGGACAGGACATGAAGTAAAGGCGCTTCCTGCGGTAAGCTTTTCGATCGATCTGCTTAAAGATGGATTTCCACTTTTGTCACTTCGAAGAATTCCGTTAGACCTGTTTATTGCTGAACAGGTCTGGTTTATCTCCGGTGAGACGCGGCCAAAAGAGTTTCTCGAATCGTTTACCAGTATTTGGAGTCCATTTACGAACGACCAAGGTGTTGTAACGGCTGCCTATGGCTATCGCTGGCGCAAGCATTTTGGCCGCGATCAGTTGGAGGAGCTGATTGAACTCTTGGAACGTGATCCAAGTTCTCGTCAGGGAGTGGTGATGGCGTGGGACCCGGCGATAGATGGGTTAGAGGGGCCGAAACAAAAGAATATCCCATGTCCCTTTGCGTTTACGGTCAACATCTTAGATGGGCGGTTGAACTTGCATAACATCATGCGAGCCAACGATCTCATTGTTGGTCTCCCGTATGATGTCGCTGGATTTGCCCTACTTCAGTGCTTACTTGCGCAGCGGTTGAACGTGCTTCCGGGTATCTACACCCATTCGATTTCTTATCCGGAAATCTATGATATTCACTATTCAGTCGCAGAAGAGTTATTGAAGCGCACAAGTACGCAGGAGCGTATGCATCTCAGTCTGCCGAAAGACGCGTTCCTACGAGCAGAACGAAAGGATAGAGCGTTGGTACGAGAAATTGCTTGTGGTCTTATTCTTCAATATCAACCAAACGACACCATTCCTGGCATCCAAGTTGTTCTATGATTCATGAGCTTAAACAAGCTTCCGGTGCGATTGGGTTCGTATCTGTTCTCGGCAAATCTACCATTGCGCGTGATAGCCAAGAATTTCAATGTACGGTGGCTGCAACCCAGCATGTCCTGGAGCAAGGGTTTGGCGTAATCCACGGAGGGTATGCGGGTGGGGCGATGTCAGCTGCGAGCGATACTGCCTGTGCGTTCATCAAGGAGCATTCTCTGCCGGCTGAGCGAAATATTGGTGTTCCACAACTCCAGCATGACGGTCTCTGGGCGCGAGTGAAAGGTGCTGTGTTTACAGAGCCGACCAGCGATATCTATGATCGTTTGCGTTTGGTCACGGCGGGGGATGTCGCTGTTATTGCTCCTCTCGGAGGTGATGGAACAGAGCTTGAAGTCGCAGCCTTGCTTCACGAGAATATCATTCGTGCCACGCAGAGGGAGACGTGCTATGGTCTCAAGCCGACACCGGTTATCTTCTTGCTTACAGCTAATGGAACGGATTGGAGGCGCCTTATCTCAACCAAGATGCAGTTACTTGCTACATCGATCAAGGCCATCGAACAATGTCCGTGGATTTTATTCGCGTACTCGACAGGAGAATTCGCACAGGCATTTGAAGTAGCACGGAAGATGATCTAAGAAGATACAAAAAACCACCGAGCTGAATAGTCGGTGGTTTTTTG
>CAYQAL010000015.1:0-23966 GCA_964415465.1 uncultured Gammaproteobacteria bacterium | reverse complement strand
CTTCGATGGTTGGATAGAAGTTCACGTCGATGACGTTGTCGAGCATGCGCATGGCCGTCATGACAGTGTCTTTCAACATCTCGAGGTCGAGTGCACCGTTCGTGATGTGGCGCGCCAGGTTTACGGAGCCCAAGTTACAGACGGCAGTTTCTTCCGCAGACGTGTTGAGCGTGATCTCGGTACATAAGTTTGAGCTGTGTACGACGCCGACATGATCTTGTGGAGAGCGAACGTTGCAAGGATCTTTCCAGGTAATCCAAGGGTGGCCGGTTTCGAACAACATGCCGAGCATCTTCTTCCAGAGATCACGCGCCTTCACTTTGCGATGCAGGCGGATTTTACCTTCTTCAGCGAGACGCTCATAGTTCTCGTACTGTGCTTCGAACTTCTTGCCGTAGATGTGGTGCAAGTCTGGAACTTCGTCTGGAGAGAAAAGACTCCACTCTTTGTCGTCACGCACACGCTTCATGAACAGGTCTGGAATCCAGTTGGCTGTGTCCATGTCATGCGTGCGGCGGCGTTCGTCACCCGTGTTTTTGCGGAGTTCGAGGAAGTCTTCAATGTCATAGTGCCACGTTTCGAGGTAGGCACAGGTTGCCCCACGGCGGCGACCAGAGCGGTTGATGGCGGCAGTTGTATCGTTCGCGACTTTGAGGAACGGAATGATACCTTGGCTTTCGACACCTGTTCCCTTGATACGAGAACCCGTCCCGCGCAGGTTGGTCCAGTCGTTGCCGAGCCCTCCAGACCATTTCGAGAGCTGAGCGTTGTCGGCTAAGCATTTGAAGATGTGGTCGAGCGAATCCATGACAGTCGTGAGGTAGCACGACGACAATTGTGGGTGCGAGGTCCCTGCATGAAACAAGGTTGGAGTGGATGGAACAAAGCGCAAGGTCGAGATTAATTCATAGAACTTGATCGCCATGTCATCACGAAGTCCACGCGTTTCATTCAGTGCTAGACCCATGGATACACGCATCCAGAAGGCTTGAGGGGTCTCGAGAAGCTGCTTGGTCTGTGGGTGGTTCAAGAAATAACGATCGGCCACCGTCTGCATGCCGAGGAAAAGGAAGAGGTCATCGCGCTCTGGCTTCAAAACAGCCGCCAAGCGTTCCAAATCGAACTGAACCATACGCTCATCGAGCTTCTTGAGCTCGGTCAGCAGCTTGGTGTTCTTGATGAAGGTATTGCGGTAACAGTCATCAAGCTTAGTGAAGTCGACGTGCTCGCCAGCCGTTTCTTTGTAGACTTTGTGAGCCAAGAGACGACTCGCCATCTTGGAATAGGCGGGGTCGCGTTCAATAAACGCGCGTGTGGTGAGGATGAGGGCCTGGGAAATATCAGACGTCTTCATGCCGTCGTAGACGTCTTGAGCGCATTGCTGGGCGATGGTTTCGATGTCGACTTCACCACCGGCATCTTTGGCGACGTACTCAAGAGTTTTCCGAATTTTGTCGATCGAGAAGGCTTCGGTCTTACCGGAGCGCTTCAAAACGGAGATCTGGAAGGTCTGAGGCTCTTGTTCACGTTTCTTTGCATGTTCGTAGCGATACAGGATGTAATCCTTGGCGACGTCAAAGAATCGATCACGCATCAACATTTGCTCAACGACGTTCTGGACTTCTTCAATGGACGTGACGCCGTCGGCTGGGACGCGGTTTTCGAGCTCGGCAACGATATCGCGCGTCAGCTGCTCTAAGACCGTCGACTCCACGCCGCCACGGATGGCGGTGAAGGCCTTAAAGAGCGCCTGTGTAATTTTGCTGGCATCGAAGGCGACGATGCGGCCGTCACGCTTTTTGATGCGAAGAAGTGACCCCATAAATAGCGAGAAATGATGAGTGAGATAAAGATCTTTCACGTAAATTCCCTTGTTCCGCCTGTTTCCTCCCAACACAATATATTGTGGTGAGAACTGAATCCTACCACTACATATAGTGTTTAGAAAGTTTTCTGTGTGGATAACAGGTGGGCGAGATGGGGATGTTTTTTCTCTTATAAAAACACCTTATTTTTTGGAAAAAAGCAGCGACAAAGAGAGGCGACGCGTTCGCACACGTCTTCGTCAAGGTTATGAAAGTCGTTTTAAAAGGCGATGCCCCCGAGCTGCGGAGTGGATACCGTATGCTCGGGGGCGCGGGGGCCGCCTGGTTGAGCGTGGACTAGCACGCCCGGTGGACGAGCACGCCCACGAGACACCAGAAGCCCGCCAGGGCAGCCAGGGTGATCACGAGCGGCCAGTTGAACTGTGCCGGGACCTCGTGGTCACTCTCGATATGGGTCGTGTCGTATCGCTCTGTCATGAGGGCCTCCGTTTCCCGGGAAGAGGAGAGAGGGGTTAGATAACCGGGAAACAAAAAACATTATCACAAAAGCTGCTCTTTGTCGAGTGTTTAGATCTAAAATTTGCTTTATTTTAGCCTTTTTACTATGATTCTTTGTTCGCCGCATATTCCGTAAGCGCGGCGAGTGCCCAGGAGGGGCAAGACATGAGAATGAAGGCAGTGTTGGTGATGTGGGTGCTCCTCGGGGCGCTCATGTCAGGGTGTTGGAGGACGTATGTCGTCGGGATCATCTACGAGGACGTACCTTCCACCGACGCGGACGTGTCTGACGCCGGTGACGATGAGGCGGCTGTGGATGCGGCCACGGATGGCGACTGAGACCCAGGAGGTGATCGTGTTGAAGAAGGTGCTACTGGTGGCGGTCGTGGGCGTGTTCGCCCTCGGCTGCCGAGTCGACTTGGTTCTCGGGACTTTGCGTCTCGCGGACGCCGCGGTTGACGCGGCTGATGCGGACGCCTCAGAAGGGGGTGACACCGCCGACGACTAAGATCGGCGCAATAGGAGGAACGAAAGTACGGCCGGGGTGGCTCACCCTCGGCCGTCGTTCTTTTTGTACGGGTTATTTTGCTCGTCCGACCTGTTTTACTTCCGCCTTTTCTTCTTTTGGAGGTTTACTGCTCGCGCCAAACTCTTCCAGTTTTTCCTCTTCAATATGGTCGGTTCGATCGGTTTCGGAAAGTTCAAGAATCGTTTTCGCTACTTCATTTGGATTTGGAATCTCTTCAAACATGAATCGTTCACGTTCTCCAGCGGTTTGGATTTCCACCTCTCCGAAATTGAACATGGTTTTCGTGAATCCATTGACTATCGCTGTCACATCTTGGATGCGATAGAGACGAAGCTCAGAAACAGTTCGTCCAAACAGGCCATTCTGCTCGATGTTCAAGATGCGGCGATTCGTGACAATCCAGCTATCCAGGTAGTAATCGAGAAAGAGTTGGAATAGGAAGAGCCAAGCAAATAAGAAAAAGATCGATCCGCCAAAGATCAAAATAGCTTGAAAGCGAACGTCTGCTAAAAATTCTAGTTGGGTTGATCTGAGATACCAGAGAACTAAGAAGGGAGAGGCGATCAATAAAAGGTAGCCGAAAAGGACGCTGAGAAGCGTAATCGGGTGACGACGCAAAAAGTAGACGAGTTTTTCGTCGGGAATGGCGTTGGGAAGGTTTTTGAGATCAAGCATAGCCGTTAGAAAGAAGAGAAGACGGCAAAGCCTTGGCGAAGATCGATGCTCGCGGCGTAGCCAAGGGTGAGAACAATGACGCCAACCGATACGGTCAGAAACGCCCCGGCAACTAAGTACGTCCAACTGCAGGAGAGGCCGTAGCGAAGCGTTGTCGCGAGTGTTATAAGCGACGCTAAGCAAAAAATCCCAACCAGGATGATCCAAGCAAAGAAGATCCAAAGAAGAGGAAACATGCTCGTATCATACGGGAAACGAAGTTGTCTGACCACTCACGAGCGGAAGGTCTTACAGAATATTCAATTGATTCGGCATTGGAACGGACATCCCTAAATGCTGGTAGGCAAGATCGGTCGCAACCCGTCCCCGCGGTGTTCGGGCGATAAACCCTTCTTGGAGTAAGAACGGCTCGATCACTTCTTCGACGGTTTCGATTTCTTCGGCAATGGTGGCGGCGATGGAAGCGAGCCCAACTGGGCCGCCTTTGAACTTTTCGATCAGAGCTCGAAGCGCACGACGATCGGCTTCATCGAGGCCGCGCGTATCGATTTCGAGCGATTCAAGTGCTTCGTGGGCGAGCGTTTTTACCAGTGTTCCGTCGGCTTTTACCTGGGCAAAGTCACGTACGCGCTTGAGGAGGCGGTTTCCAATACGCGGTGTACGGCGCGAGCGAAGAGCGATGGCGCGCAACGCGTCTGGTTCATGAGGAATGCTCAATAGGTCTGCGCTCCGACGCAAAATAGCCTCCATTTCGTCTGGTTGATAGAAGTCGAGGTGATAGGTTACGCCAAAGCGATCACGGAGCGGCGCGGACAAAAGCGAGAGACGTGTTGTCGCTCCAATAATCGTAAATCGTTTCAAATCGAGACGCAGCGTGCGAGCCGTTGGTCCTTTTCCGATGACGATGTCGAGGGCGTAGTCTTCCATGGCTGGATACAGCACCTCTTCGATCGAGCGGTTCATGCGATGGATTTCATCGATGAAGAGAATATCGCCTTGTTCGAGGTTGGTGAGAATGGCGGCAAGGTCGCCGACGCGCTCCAGTGCTGGACCGCTCGTCACTTTGATGTTCGCTCCCATTTCCTTGCTGATGACATGGGCGAGTGAAGTCTTTCCAAGACCAGGCGGACCATAAAAGAGAATGTGCTCCGCTGGTTCTCCACGTTTCTTCGCGGCTTCAAGAAAAATGCGCAAATTTTCCTTCACTTTGGTTTGACCAATGAAGTCTTGAAGGGACGTTGGACGAAGCGCGAGATCGAATCCGCGCTCGGTTTCGCTGACTTCTGGCGCAACCAGCCGTTCAGCAAAGGAAAGATCATCAGGAAGAAACGAATCCATGGCACTAGTACACCTGTTCGATTTATGTTCGTCAACGCGTATAGTGAAAGATTTGGAAAACCCTGAAGAAGTAGGTACCCTGGAAACGCTATGCAGTCCGCTTTCTCAACGATCCTTACCTGGTTTCTCCACCTCGACCAAAGTCTGGGAGCTGTCATCGCGAGCCAGGGCGAGTGGACCTACGCGTTACTTGCTCTGATCGTTTTTCTAGAAACAGGCTTGGTGGTCACGCCCTTTTTACCGGGTGATTCGTTGTTGTTTGCGGCGGGTACGTTTGCAGGGATCGGTGCACTGTCTCTATGGGTGGTTCTTCCACTCCTCATAATGGCTGCCATCTTGGGGGATACGTTTAACTATTGGATTGGTCGCAAGTACGGCCTCAAGGTCTATCGCCGTTTTCAAGGGAAAGTTCTAAAACCGGAGTACCTCGAAAAGACCCAGGCGTTTTATCGGAAACATGGCGCGCGCACGATTGTCCTGGCTCGCTTTGTCCCAATTGTGCGTACGCTGGCTCCTTTTGTGGCAGGGGTGGGGGAAATGCCTTACAAAACGTTTCTCCGCTACAACCTCATTGGAGGGGTGGCTTGGGTTGGATTGCTGACGTTGGCCGGGTATTTTCTGGGAAGTATTTCATTTATCCAACATCACTTTAGTCTCGTGGTCTTGGCGATCGTTGGGGTCTCGCTTTTGCCGATGGCTTGGGAGCGGCTACAAACTCGACGGAATACCTAGGCCGGATTACAGTAACTAAGCTTACTCACGTAACTCTCACAAACAACTATGATCCGCTTCCAAAATCCGCCACAACCTCTTCCGCCACAACCTCCAACGCCCCCAGCGCCACAGGCTCCTCCAGGTGAAGGCCTGCCAAACCCATCTCCAGCGCCTCAGCCTCCAATCCCACCAACGGCGTAGGTCGGGTGAGTCTAAAAATCCCATTCCTCTTGAGAGGAGTGGGATTTTTCGTGTGAGACGTGTAGGCTCGGGAGCGCATGATTAATGAGGAACTGTTGCCTGTCACAAGCTGGGCCGAAGGCCTGCAATGTTTGGGTCGGTACGCTCGTACGTCTCGTTCGGGTTCTGATGAGCGTCCCACGCAGGTTGAGCGGTTAGCTCGGACAAAGGCATTTTTTGCTGAGCTAGGAGATCCGCAGGACAAGCTTCGCGTCATTCATGTTGCAGGCACAACCGGGAAAGGGTCGACCTGTACGTATATTGACGCGTTTCTTCGTGCGCATGAGTTCAAAACGGGACTCTGCCTTTCGCCGCACGCAATGGATGTGCGTGAACGTTTTCAGCTGAACGGAGAACTTGTTTCTGAGGAGCGGGCAGTTCGATTATTGAATGAAGTAACGGCTGTTCTGGGCCGGTGGCAGAAAAAAGGTGGATCGTTGCCGGGCTATGGCGAGCTCTTACGTGGTATGACATTTCTTCTCTTTGCGCAAGAGCGGGTGGACTACGCGGTGATCGAGACGGGTATTGGTGGGCGCTTTGACTCTTCAAATGTTGCGACTCGCTCGGATAAGGTTTGTGTGATCACGAAGCTCGGTTTGGACCATGTAAAAACGTTAGGTCAGACCATTGAGAAAATTGCCCATCAAAAGCTTGGGATCGTGCATCCAGGAAATTGGGTCGTGATTGGGCGGCAGTCGCTTATTAAGGCAAAGACGTTAGCGGCGACCGCCGCGGAAGCGGGTGCAGAAAAAATCACGTGTGTGGAAGATAGTGAGTACAGCTCTCAAGTAGTGACGTTTAGTGAGAAAATGCTTGTTCCATACCTTCGAGAAAATGCTGAACTGGCACAAGTCGTCTGCCGGGAGATCGCGACGCGCGATGGGTGGATGTATCGTTTGCCGCTTGTTCGGGAGGCGGTATCTTGCGCACGCCTTCCATTGCGTTTTGAAATCATACACTGGAAAAATAAACAACTCATTTTGGATGCGGCTCATAATCCGCAAAAAATGCAGGGGTTGGCAGATGCGATGAAAGAGGTATTTCCAGATCAGCTCTATGCTGTTGCGTATGCGTTTAATCCAGGGACGGATGTAGCCGGAACGGCAGCGCCACTTCTTCCTTCTGCAAGCAAGGTCGCCTGTATAGACTTCGTTGCAGGTGAAGAGGCGTATCAATTTCGCTTTTTGAACCCGATTGAAGCGGCAGAATGTATTGTGAAAAAAGTTGCTACAAAGATCGTTCCGATCATTCTAAACGAATGGCCAGAGGTGCTGGCTTGGATCGAAACGCTTCCCGAAAAGCTCATTGTCCTAACGGGCTCATTTCACTTTGTGGCCGACGCGCGTACCAAGTTGTTAAAGCAGGAGGGCTAACAATGCTATACTGTCTTCATCTATGAAAACTGCCATTCTCGTGATTGTTGTCGTTATTTTGTTGGGGTTGGGTGGAATGGGATTATCGACCTACAACTCGCTTGTCGCGAGTCGCGAGGCCGTTTCGGGGAAATGGGCTCAAGTGGAGTCTCAGTATCAGCGCCGCTTTGACCTGATTCCAAACCTGGTTGAGTCGGTGAAAGGCGCGATGCAGCAAGAGACAGCCGTCTTTACGGCAATTGCTGACGCCCGTACGCGTTACTCGGGTGCGCAGACGATTGGCGATAAGGCGGCCGCTGCTGAAGAGCTCAACGGTGCTATCGCTCGTTTGTTGGTTGTCATAGAACAGTATCCTCAGCTGAAGTCGATCGATACGGTTACGACGCTTATGTCTCAAATCGAAGGAACGGAAAACCGGATTGCCGTAGAGCGTCAGCGCTTTAATGAAGAAGTTCAAGGGTATAATGTGAAAGTAAAAACCTTCCCAACTTCGGTTGTTGCGAAGTTCGGTGACTTCGAACCGGTTGAATACACAAAAGCTCAAGCGGGAGCAGAAACGGCTCCAAAGGTCTCGTTCTAGAGTTTGTTCCGTATGTATCGCTCCATCCGACACGGGCTAGTTTGTCTTACGCTTCTTGTCGGATGTCTAGGCGTTGGCGTACAGGCATTTGCCTACACATCTCCTGGTACTCCAAATGGGTACGTGAACGATTTTGCGGATGTACTAACAACGGAACAAGAGAAGATATTATCCGATCTCGTTCACGAACACCGGCTTAAGACAAGTGACGAAATTGCGATCGTAACCGTTTCCTCCACGGCTGAAGAGTCAATTGAACAATATGCAGTGAAATTGTTCGAAGAGTGGGGAATTGGGCGTCGGGATCAAGATAATGGGGTTCTGTTGTTGCTTGCTATTGCGGACCGTGCATTACGCATTGAAGTTGGGTACGGTCTAGAATCGGTTCTCACAGATTCACGAAGTGCACGCATCATTTCTGGTGCAACAGGAAGCTTAAAACAGCAAGACTATTCTGGAGCCATTCAGCAAATGACCAGGGAAATTATTGCAGCTGTTGAAAATAAAGACCAAGTGTTCCAATCAACGTCCCCAGAACCAGTAGAAAGTGGGCGTTCAGAACTCTTTTTAATGGTTGGAACGATCGTATTTACCCTCCTTCTCATCTTTCTTCCGATTCCAATTGTACTATTCATCGCAAAAAGACAAGGGAAGAAAATAAGCGGCGGATGGGGTTCAGGGGGTGAATCTAGCAGCTCGACCTTCTTTGATTCCTCCAGCTCGTCTAGTGCATCCTCTTCGAGTGACTATTCTTCCGGTTCAAGTGGCTCAAGCGATACGTTTAGTGGCGGTAGTTCCGGAGGTGGTGGCGCGAGTGGGAGCTGGTAGATAATGGTATACGCATAGAATGGAATTTATTTTGCCTGTACCACATGGTATGCTTTTCTCATGCGAACAAGAACTTGGTCACAGCAAGATCTTGAAAGAGCGGTGAAATGTTCTAGGAGCTATCGAGGAGTGTTGAAAGAACTAAATTTGGTACCCGCTGGTGGAAATTACCTTCAAATTCAAAAATATTTAGCTGAATATAAGATTGATCATTCCCACTTTACAGGAAAGGCCTGGAATAAAGGGGTAGGTGGGTACTTTAGGCCGCTTATCCCGCTAGAAGATATTTTAAAGAAAAACAGTGAGTATCAGTCGTTCAAATTGAAGCGTCGCTTGTTTCGTGAAGGGCTTAAATCTCCTGAGTGTGAAATGTGTGGCTGGGCAGAGAAGACGCCGGATGGATATCTTCCACTTGAACTTGACCATATTAACGGTGACCATCGAGATAATAGACTTTTCAATTTGAGAGTTTTATGTCCTAATTGCCACAGTCTTCAGCCCACTCATCGTGGTAGAAGGCGAAAATAAGTGGAAAACATTGGCCGAATGGCGAAATTGGTAGACGCATGACACTTAAAATGTCAAGCCCGATGGGCGTGTGGGTTCGATTCCCACTTCGGCCACCAAGTAAAGCGTCCTCTCACGAGGGCGTTTTGTTTTGCACCTGCTACACTGGTAACGGCTTATATGTTCTCTTCGTCGTTTTTCACGCGAATCCTGTTGAGTGTGGTACTCGTTTTTGGATGTGTTCTTCCGGACATGATTCATGCCTATACATCCCCGGGCATCCCAGAGGGATTTGTGAACGATTATGCAAACGTTCTTTCCTCAGAAGAAGAGGCTGATCTAGAATCTGTTCTCAAAACCTACGAACAGAACTCGACGTACGAAGTGGCTGTGGTAACGGTACCTTCTACGGCCGAAGAAACGATAGAGTCCTACGCGGTGCAGCTTTTTGAAGACTGGGGGATCGGAAAGCGCGGGCAAGATACGGGTGTATTGATGTTGGTCGCTGTGCAGGATCGACGTGTGAGGATTGAAGTTGGCTACGGGCTCGAGCCACTTCTTACGGATGCAGAGAGCCAGCGCATTATTCAGCGGGCTACACCGTTGTTTCAAGAAGGTCGCTATTATGAAGCGGTGAGTCAGATGGTGTTTGAAGTAGAGTCAGTCGTGAGCGATTATGAAAACACGACGGATGCAGTCTCTTCAAAAGAGACAAGTGCCTTCGTGGCCTGGACGGACCAGTTCATCGAGCGACTTCCACCAGGAATCGGCGCGCTGCTTTTGATCGTTACCACAGTTCTCTTTCTTGCAGTAGGGAGATTTTTCCTCGGGTTTGTATTGGCTTGTTTGGCGTATCTAGGGGCGTATCTCTTCTCGCTCATTACCAATCGTCCAAGACCTGTGTTTAAGCGATTTTTTGCGGGGGCTTTGTCAGGGTTCTTTTCGGGCATTCTCTCGGGCGTGTTTCGAAGCGGTGGTTTTGGAGGAGGCGGCACTTCGGGTGGAGGCTTCGGGGGAGGGCGGTCTGGCGGCGGCGGTTCAAGTGGGAGTTGGTAATCTACGGTATACTGGTTTGTAGCTTCTATGATGAACGGTGGGAATGAACGAGGTCCTTCTCAGTTGGTAGAGCGTATTCGCGTACCTAAGCCATACGAGGGAGAGGGTTCGCCTGAAATGGAGCGAGCAAAACGCTATTGGCGCGAACGGTTAACGGGCGAGCGGCGAATCAAAGAGCCACAGCATCCAGCCTGCAAGCTCGGCATTGTTGTTCCTGTATTTAACGAAGATGTGCGTCGTTTAGCGCAACAGCTAGAGTCGCTTCGTGCTCAAAAAGACATTCATCCCGATCAATTTGAAGTGCTCTATGTTGTGAACAATGACCGAGATGATGGATCGGTTCGCGCACTTGATATTCGTGCGAAAAACCTTCATGCAGCTACCTACCTCCAACAGAATCAAGGAATGCATGTTCATGTAATTGATAAGAGTTCGCCGGGAAATACAATTGCCGACTGCAATGTAGGCAGAGCGCGCAATCGCGGCGTGGCAGAAGCGGGTGTCCGTTTCTATGAACAAGGGAAAAATGGAATTCTTCTGCAAACGGACGCGGACACGTGGTTTGAAGATCCTCATCATTTGGCTAAGGTATGCCAGATATTTCAAGAGGATGAAGAGATTATTGGGCTGGCAGGGGGTCTCATTTTCGAATGGGATCCAGATGCGGCTCAGGCTGAACGTCGAGTGGATTTGCAACAGAAACTCAAGCGCTTCTTTCGCTTACGGCAATATACGGATTTGCGTGACTTCTTGCTAAAGCCAGGAGTTGTTCGCTATGCACAGGGTACGCGTTTTTCGGGAGCGCATGTCATTACGCGAAGCTTGGAATTAGCGATGGTTGGAGGGATCGACGATACCCCTAAGTCGGGTTCTTCTAATTTTGGTCTTCGTTTAGAGGGGTTTGCGCAGCAACATGGTCAAAAAGTGCTTGGGAAGCGCACTGAACTTCGTCTCGTGACGGCGCTTCGAGAATCGGACAGAACCGGTTCTTCGTTTAAACGGTTGTTTGATGAGATTGATCGAGATGCGGATAAGACCGTTCGTGATGTGACGCCGCATGAAGAGCTTCCCGCTTTTCGTTTTCGATTTTATGGAGAGTTTAAAGCAGCCTTTGAGCGAGAAGATATGGATGCCGTTCGACAACTTATCACGCTCAAGTCTGGACGACTGCTCATTGACGAGGCGCGGTTTCTAGAACTCACCGATCACGTAAAAACGCGCAGGATCAAGCGATTTAGGGAGCTCTTAGCTGAGTGCAATAAAGCCTATACAGGGAAGAAAACACTCCTAGAAACGCTTTATGAGGATGCGTCTGTCCCGACGATCGAGCTGACGGATGAATATATTGAAAAGGTGCGAGGCATGGTGGCAGCGCGTCCAGATGGTCCGGATTTCCTTCAACGGATGGATGCCTATTACGAAGCAATTCGAATAAAAGAAGCAGACCGGGTAGAGTGATCAGTATGCCAACCAAACAAGAGATTACAGACTATCTCATCCAAAAGTACCATCCGGTCGCAATTCTTCTTCATGGATCTCGTGCCCGCGGGCTAAGCCGTTCCAATAGTGATTGGGACCTCTTCGTCTTCGTTGATCGTGATGCAAAAGATGATGGTCCCGAGCTCTGGAAGGGAGAGAGTTTGGATATCGATGTGGTGAAGCTCCCGATAACAAAAGATTCCTTCTTCGAAACTTTTCTAGGAACGCTGCAAAAGACAGAAGTGCTCTATGAACAACAAGGAGCCGTCCAACCGGTCTTACAATTAGCCAAAGAGATCTACCAAGCTCCCTATGATCTTTCGGACGAGCGTCGAAGAAATCGAAAGAATTATTTCCATCATCTTCTCCTACGTTTAGAGGGGTATGTCGACCAACCCGAGCTTTTTTTCTACTACCTCGCTGGGTTTTATGAAAATGTTTTTCCCTATTGGTACGAATTAAAGGGTCGCTGGTCACAGCCGCTCTACGTCGCTTGGCCGCAACTCCAAAAAGAAGATCCTGAATACGCGGAGTTGGTCCGCGTTCTTTCTAGTGCCTCTTCAACTAAGCAAAAGCTTGACGCCGCGCAGCAAATCAACCAAAGATTGTTTCCAGACTAAGCTATGTCCTCGTTCTCACATGTCGCACTCGATCTCACGAATGAAAAACGAATCGTCTTTACGGCGCTTTCCAAAAAATTCTTCTACTTTCGTTTTCACATTGTGAAGTTTGTGTTGGAGCAGGGGATGGTCCCGTTGAATCCGTTCGCTTCATTCGACTATTTTCTTCTCGATACGGTCGATCGTGATGTCGTTCGTTCGGCAAACAACGTTTTGGTAAGCCGTGCCGATGAGCTTTGGGTCTTTGGTGACGTCAGCGATGGAGTGCTCGCCGAGATCAAGCAGGTGCAGGCTCAGGGCAAGCCAATTCGCTTTTTCAAGATCGTTAAAAGTCAGTCTATCGAACCGGTTGAGCCTCAAGATGTAGTCTTTGAAGACGAGGTTTCTGCCTTTCGCGACCTGATTTTGCCCTAAGAGAATGAGTCCGTTTTGTGTTTCAATCTAGAAGGAGCCGAAAGAAAAATTCCCTAAAATAAGGCCATTTCTTTGAACACCATCGCTATTCGTTCGTGTTTGGCTCTGCTATACTCCCTGTGTCATTCTTGTCTTATTAACCGTTTATATGGATGTGCACGGCGACGAGGAGCTTCTTCGACGGGCAAAGGCGGGACCTGAAGGAATCGCGGCCGTGTACGACGCGTATGCCGACAAGGTCTATGGATTTTGCCTCAAGCGCTGCGGGCATCGCGAGACCGCAGAAGATTTAGTATCGAAGACCTTCATCAAATTCTGTCAGCATGTGAAGTCGATTGATTGGCGGGGCGTCTCGCTTGGAGCCTGGCTTTTCCGAGTCGCTTCGAACGCCATGATCGATCACTGGCGCAGTATGTCGGTCAAAATGGATGAGTCGATTGATGATGCAGACGAAGATGGTCCAACGCGCGAATTTGCCTCGAACCTTCCTTCGCCTGAAGTGCACGCCGAGCTGGCCCTAGAAAAGACGAAGTTAGTTGAAGCGATTAAGACCCTTGCTCCGCGAGACCAAGAAGTATTGGACCTTAAGTTCTTTGGAGAACTTGAAGCGGCTGAGATTGCCTCAATTTTGAATATTAGCCCCAACCATGCAGCCGTCCTCGTCTACCGAGCGACAGCTCGTTTAGGTGCTAAGTACAAGCAACTGTATGGAACATAACACCCCTTCTTCTCAAGATCCGATCGAACAGACGTTGCGTGAGATTGGCCACGAGCCAGCCCTGCTTCGACCGGAGACCAAGGTGCTGCACAAACAGCAGCTTTTATCGTTGGCCGAGCGCTTAGAAAAAGAAGCAGCTGACACGATTCAGGTGATGAAAAAGGAGCCAGAGCCTCCTCGCCGAAGCGTTGGACAGCGCATCCGTATCCTGTTGGCGAGTCTTGGTGCGGGATTGGCAGTTGCCGCCTGTGCTTTGGTTTTGTTTTTGAATACGCGCAGTTCGGGCACGGGTGTAGCAGGTTCGATCGACGCACTAGGTCGCGTCTTGATTCCCGCCGCTCAGGCGAACGAAGCATTCCAGCTGTATGCAGATACTGAATCGCCAAAAGTTGCCGATACTTCTGCGTTGATCCTTCGTTCAAAAGTCGCGCTGTCGCCTGACCAGGTGCAGCGCGTATTGCGCGTTGATACAGGACGCGTCGAAGAAGTGGAGAAGGTTTCTGAAGACTCCTTCCGTGTGCGTATTGCATCTGTCCCAGCGGATCACGTATTACGTGTCGCGCTTCCAGCAGCGATCCAGAATGAAACAGCGACTTCCGCACAAGATGTAACGCCTCGTGAATATTCTTGGGCGTTGCAGACAACAAGTCGGTTAGAGCTGGTTTCGAGCTTGCCTGCGAACAATGCGAGTGATGTTCCGTTGGATGCCTCGCTTGAGCTCGTCATGAATGCACAGGGCTTCAGTAACGTCACGACAAGCATTGAAATCTCTCCGGCTATCGAAGGTCGCTTCCAGGTGAATGGTCGTCGCATTGTCTTTATCCCAGCCAAGTCGTGGACTGCGTCAACGTTCTATACCGTTCGTCTAAAGCAGGGGCTTTCGGCCGAACAGCTCACCCTCCCCGCGGATCTCGTGCTGCAGTTCCAGACGGGCACCGCATCGAGTGATGCAGCAGAAGCGCCGTTCATTCGAGCGATCAGTGAGTTCCAAGAAGCCTATGTCGGCGATACAGTTTCGGTTCAGGTATCACGTAGCCCTGGCTTAGCCTCGGCGGCAACCAAGCTGTCCGTGACAGGGTATCGCTTAACGGAAGACGAAGCTGTGCAGTTCTTGGAAAAGCGTTTGCCCTATAGCTTCGCCTTTGGATCGGCTGATCGTTTGAAGGACTACACCGACGTTGCCAAGAACGAAGCCTTTAAAGTAGATCTTCCTATCTCTCGTCCTTCGGAGCGCGATAGCGAGATGGTGACGTTGCCGAAGTTCACTGAACAAGGTTGGTATGTCTTGCGTTTGAGTGCTTCCGGGATCGAAACCTGGATGTTTATTCAGGTGACGAGCGTCGCTTCATATGTTGTGGCCGATGCAGATCAAGTTGTTGTCTGGGCGGTCAATGCTGACACAAAGCAGGTGCTATCGAATTTACCTGTTCGTCTCGACAGTTCAGCAGTGACAACAGATGCTTCAGGCTTGGCACGTCTTCTAACGCCAGCTTTCTTGAAAGCAACGACTACCTTCCCTGAGCCACAGGTTTCCATCCTTCGTTTGGGTGACGCGATTGGTCCTGTGCGTGCATTGGCGGTCATCGGTCCATCTAGTGGCTTGAGTCTCTTCGATCGATTCGCTCCAGCTCACCAAGAAACCTGGGGCTACACGTATCCAGATCGTCCACTCTACCGTACGAGTGATGAAATGCATGTTGCCGGGATCATTCAGGATCGTAATCGAACAAAGCCGGTTGGTCGTGCAGAAATTCGCCTTACAAAAACGTCCTACATTGAAGATTTGGTGAATGGCCGTGATCGGATCTACGCGTCTGCTCCATTATCGTTAGATGCGTCTGGTCGCTACGAGGCCACCCTCTCTTGGACGAATATCACACCAGGGTTCTATCAGTTGGATTTGCTTCGTGATGGACAGCTTGTAACGTCTCGCTACGTTGAAATTCGCACCTTTGCGAAGCCAGCCTATTACCTCTCGGTGAATGTATCTGCGAAGCGCTTGTTTGCAGGTCAGGAAACGCAAGCTCAGATCCAAGCATCATTCTTCAATGGGGCAGCTCTACCACATGCGCGACTGCGTGTTCGCGTATCTCAGGGTGATGTAACCCTCCCGGATCAGGAAGTGACGTTAGATGATCAGGGGCGTCTTACGCTGCCAGTGAAAGCGATGGCCGTAAGCTGTAGTGAACGTTTAGCTGACCCTTGCCGCAATACCGAGCAGCTCATGCTCTCGATTTATCCAGTCGAAGGGGAAGAGGCGCAGATCCTGGGTTCAGTGATGATCGATGTGGTCGGTTCTGAGCTTGATCTACGTGGTGAAATCAAAGAAGTGGCAGAGCAGGCCGATCTCACCTTGCAGACGTATCGTCGTGATTTGAACAAAGAATTGGAAGAGACCGGCGCTGTGTGGTCCGGCCGTACGTTACGTGGTCAGGTGGTGGGTGTTCGCTACGAAAAGATTCAAGATGGTGTCTGGTATGACGCGATCGAGAAGCGAGTTGTGCCGTATTATCGGTACGAACGCCGTCAGGACCCACCTGTCGAATTCACCGTTCAGACGGACGGTAACGGTCGTGCGACGCACCGCTTCCCACTCTCCGCGGATCGCGACTTCTACGAAGTATCGGTACAAGGCGAAGACGGAACCGCCCGCTTCTCCCGCTTCACGACGTCGATTGCTCGTGGCTGGTACGCGCAGGATGGCATGAATGATGTGTCACCGCATCTCATTTTAGACGGGAAGGGCGATGATCGAGATGTGCACCCAGGTGAGATCTTGAAACCAACCTTTCAGATGGGCACGACGACGTATAACGCGTCCGAAGGTCCAGGTGTGTTGTTCATGACCTTATCGCGTGGCATTAAGCAGGTTGTGCGCTCGCCATCCGCTTCTTGGGAAACAACCTTTGTTGATTCCTATATTCCAAACGCATCGATCCGTGGTGTGACGTTCACAAATCGACGCTTCTACACCTCAGACGCCGTTGTTTTCTTGGATAAGGACGACCGTGCGCTCGATGTGCAAGTAACAAGTGACAAACCGACCTATCGTCCAGGCGAAAAGGCGACCCTTCGCTTTCAAGTGAAGCCAGGAACAACCCAATTGCCACTCACGGATGTGAAAGTTGCCTATGCGTTGGTTGATGAGTCTTTGCTTTCGCTCGCTGGGTTCTACGAGGAAGATCCATTGATGTGGATCAATAACTTCGTGATGGATGGATCGCTCTTCCAGCGCAGTTCTCACATGGGCGATTGGTTGTTCACGGGAGGGGGAGCAGAAAAAGGCGGAGGCGGAACAGGAGATCGTGGCCAAGGCGCACGACGTCTCTTCAAAGATGTGGCTGGAACGGGCTTCGTAACCCTCGACGGACAAGGCATGGGAACGGTTGAAGTCACCCTTCCTGATAACCTGACCGCCTGGCGCGTGACGGCAGTTGCGCTTGGGAGCGATTTACGTGCCGGTGCAGGTACGCAATCGATTCAAGTCTCAAAGGAAGTCTTTGTCGACGCTGTGATTCCAGAGCGTGTTCTTGCTACGGATAAACCAGTTCTCAAAGTGCGCGCCTTTGGCCCAGGTCTTGAAGCGGGTGCATTACTCAGCCTGAGCTTGGATGTGCCAGCACTTGGACTGACGAATTATGTCGTCACAAGTACCGCGGGTGTCCCCGTGTACGTGGCACTTCCAACGGTAAAACCAGGTTCCTTTACGGTTATAGTCGGTGTGAGTCAGGGGGCGTATAGCGATCGAATGGAGCGCCTGGTACGGATTGAAACGAGTCGCATCACACATCTCGAAAGCGTGATGCTTGAGCCGAGCGCCGGTATGAGTTTGGGCGCATTGAGTCCGGATACGCTGAGTTTGGTAGTGTCAGCTCGTGGGCGTACGTCGCTCTATCCTTCATTGCGCGATCTCACGCAGAGCACATCTCTTCGTTCTGATGCGCGTGTAGCGGTGAACGTTGCTCGTGAACTGCTCAAGACGAATTATCAAGAAACGCTGCCAGGTGAACCCCCTACACTTCTCGATATTCAGGCGGAAGATGGTGGCATTCGTTTGTTGCCGTATGGTTCGTCCGAGGTAGCTCTTTCAACACAAGTTGCATTGACCAAGCCGGACGTTGTTGATGCCTGGCAGCTTCGTTCATACTTAGCGGGAGTATTGGTGAACGGAGCGAGTCGTCGCGAACGTTTGCAGGCGATGGCCGGTTTAGCGGCCTTGCGCGCACCGGTTGTGCTCGATTTGCAGCAAGCGGCTACACTCACGGATCGCGCTCCAGAAGAGACACTCGCGATCGTCGAAGGCTTGGCCGTAGTGGGAGATACAGAGCGTGCGGGACAGCTCATGCGCGAACTGCTCGCGACTTCGATTCGACGAGATGGACAGCGTTTCATTCAAATTGGAACGGAGTCATCGCCAGAAACATATGAAGCCACCGCCGAGGCAGCAGCGCTCGCCGAGCGCCTGCTCTTGCCAGAAGCGTCTCAGCTGAATGCCTTTGTGCAGGCACAGTGGTCATCAGAAGCCTTCCCTGTGTTGGCAAAAGTTCGGTACTTAGCGTTCCGCTTGCAGCACATGCCAGCGGAAGATGGGTCGATTCAGTGGACGGATGGTCTCCGTACCGAAACCATTCAGTTAAAAGACACGCCGCTCCGGACCATTATCTTGTCGCCAGACCAGCAATCACGCTTCCGTGTCTTATCGGTCTCGGGTCCAGTTGTCTTGTCCTATGTTCGTCCCGTTGCTGGACTGCCAACTAAGCACCCATCGTTGTCCTTAGTCCGTCGTTACGAGGCGGCGAAGCCGCTGGATCAGTTGGGAGAAGGGGATGAAGTGACCATTTCCTTGGAGCCACGCTTCGCAACCTCTTCTTTGGATGGATGTGCGATGGTCAAAGATGATCTACCAGCCAACCTGCTTCCACTCTCAAGAACGAGTCTCAAAACTCAGGAGCCTTTGTTTGTGGAGTCAAACCGTGTCTCGTTCATTGTCTGTAAGGGGATGACTGCATCTGAGCTGAGCTATCGTGCCAAGGTTATGGCGCGTGGGACATATCGGGCGGAACCAGCCATCATGGAGCGTCTAGACGCGCCCTCTGTCGCGACCTATTCGTCAGAACAGACCGTCACGGTTCGTTAAGGAATCATGTCTCAACTGTTTCGTTTCGTGACACGCACCGCCGCCTGTTTGGTGGCGGTGTTTGTGTGTCTGGGTGCGGGTCTCGAAGCCACAATTCCGATTGATCGTTTTGTAGACCGTGCTCGCTTCGAACAAGCACGTTCAAATAAGGTCGCGATCGATGCGACGAAGTGTAAAACGGTCCGTGGTGCGCTCGTAAATCATCATGCGCTGGCTTCAGATTTGCTATGGAAACTATTTCAGCGGTTAGCGACTTGTCGTCCAGGGATAGAGCGAATCGTTATTCTTTCGCCAGATCATTATTTTCAAGGCCAGAGTACAATTACCACCGCTTCTGTAACGTTTCAGCGAAAAACAACCCGTCTCACAACCGATGATTCACTCGTGAAACAGCTGCTCGAGAAAAAGGTGGCTCTTTCAGACCCGAAGCTGTTTCGGCGTGAGCACGGAGTCGGGACGTTGATTCCATTTATTGTGGATGCGTTTCCGAAGGTGCAGATCGTACCGATCACCATTCGCGCCGATATCAGTCAGTCGGAAGCGGAGCGTCTTGCGACAGCCCTCAAAGACCAGTTAGATCAAAAAACCCTCCTCGTTGTCTCATCTGACATGTCGCACTACCTGCCTCAAGCGGTGGCTCGGAAGAAAGACCGAGAGACGGCAACTGCCTTTGCAAAGCAAAATGCATCTTTCTTTTGGCGAGCGAAAGATGATCATTTGGACTTTGGAAAGGGAGTTTGGACCGCCCTTCAAGCACTTTCTCCTAGTAGTTTCGAGCTTCTTGATCAAGGGAATTCGGTTGAATACGGTGGATCGGCTGCATATACAACGAGCTACTTCACCGGCTTGTGGCGGTAGGAGCAATTGGTTGTCGGTAGACGTGTCTGCTATATTGAACGTCCTATGAAGCTCGACCAAAAACTCCAGGAATTAGGGCTTTCTGAGAACGAGGCAGCCGTGTATCTTACGCTCGCGAAGAGCGGACCATCCAAGGCGGGTCCAATTGTGCGTGAAACAAAGCTCCATCGTGCATTGGTCTATAACGCCCTAGAGCGATTGAATGATGCGGGGCTGGTCACAATTGTGCGTGAAAAGAATGTTCAGGTGTTCCAGCCAAACGCGCCAGAAGCAATTCGGAAACGTGTGGCTCATGTGCAACAAATTGCGAACGAAGTAATCCCAGAGCTGCAACGTCTCTTGGAGCGTCGTCAGCCGACGGTAGAGGTGCGTACGCTTATCGGGCGTGAAGGATTCATGACCAACTTGTACGATATGTTGGAGGCCGCTGAACGAAGCGTTACACGTGAGATTTGTATCTTAGGTGGCGCTGGTTCGCATGAAGCCAATCCCTTCGATTTAACAGGCGAGTTTTATCCAGACTACGTTGCGACAAGTAAAGACAAAAAAATTAAAAAGCGCTTAATCGCAACTTCTAAATATCGCGAGTTGTATGAGCGTGAATACGCGGTTCATCCTAATAACCAGCTTCGTTTGCTGGATGAAGGGTTAAGTAGCCCAAGCTTTACTCGAATCACCGAAGAGATGGTATCGATCGAGGTCTATAAACCAGAGGTTTTGATCCTGCAGATTCGTCACCCTCAGATTGCGCGAAGTTATTTGGATACGTTTCAGGCGCTTTGGAAGAAGGCGAAGAGCGTTTGAATACACGTAAGTGAGTTGGTAGCGGCTGTCTCCTTATTGTATTATCAGTGATAGCTATGAAACCAAATACGTTTGAACGTAAAATCCCGCCCCTTCCACCACTTGCCGAGCTGTCTATAGAAGAGGTAGAAGTTGAACCGGATGAGGGTACGTTTGAGGCGGATAAGCGCCGAGTGTTAGCTGAGTTCAAAGAGGATAAACACATGGAGGATGCTGAGAGAGTGCTTACGCTTCTAGAAGCAAAAGGAGATCAAGCGATCGATGCACAAGTGTTTAAAGATCCAGACGTGCAAGCCGCTGCAGTGCTTGTGTGTATGGATCTAGTGAATCTCTATGAGGCCTATCAGGGGCCACTGGGTCCTGACGAGGAGCTTAAAACAGTAGCGCGTTTCCGTGCTTTATTTCATCTTCCACGCGCTTTGCCGGATCTGAGTTTTATCAAGAAGCGTGCCTCTGCTGAAGTGGTAGAACTGCTCCAAAAATCGGATCTTCCGCCTCGAGATCGCCTCAAGTACAGCCTATTAGTTGAAGCTTGGTTGCGAGCTCATCCAGGACAGATGATGGAATGGAATACGCCGGTTGAAGGTTTGCCTGAAATTCCTCGTCCATCAATCGAGCGAAGAATGGCAGACCCAGATGATAAGCCGGGAGATGCGCAAATGACGACTGCAGGAAGCGGTCCAAAAAGAAAAGTGAAACATACGGTTATAAAGGGCGAGACTTTGGAAGGAGCGCCAGTATCGAAAAAGGGTCTGAAAGGAAGAGAGTATGAGGTCCCATCGGATCAGGTAGAGCGGTTTGATCGATCAGCTTTCCTCGCTGAGGTTGGAGAGAAGGATCCCACACAGGCACGCGAAGCGTTTTCTCGTGATGAAGTGGAAGCGGTAAGAAAGAGGTTGAATGATCTGCCTTCTTAAAAACAAAAACACTCTGCAAATGCAGAGTGTTTTTGGTGCGCCCTGAGGGAATCGAACCCCCATAAGCAGCTTCGAAGGCTGCTGTTCTATCCGTTAAACTAAGGGCGCATGCCGGCACAGAGTAGCGTGCCCCCTGTGTTTTCGCAATGCGTGAAGGCGCGTTTGCCCTGAAAACGAGGCGGGCCCCGGAGATGCGAGCGTGTTCGCATACTCCGGGGCCGAAGAGTGGGTCTAGAGGAATCCATGAAGGGTGGAGAAGCCCTCAGAGCTCCAAATGGCATGTGAAGGGCGACGGTAGACAAAGCATGGAAAAACGGCTCGCGAGGCACCCGCCTTGTGTGGAACGCTACGAGCTTCATCGCTCCTGCATCCTCCCGGATGACCACTACCGCTTACTGGTTTGAACAGACACGGGACGTGGCCCCTTCAATCTCTAGACCCGCCTGTAGCGTAGACGATGCGAAAGTTGCTGACAAATAATGATGACAGTCGTAGGACGGCATTGCGTTTATTTTTTTATTAGCTACCCTTGCTGAGTATGGCTTCCTCGCGTACTCCGCTTTTTGACCAAGCGATTGAACGGCTATTTACGGATGCAAAGCCAGGCCAATTCGTTTGCCAAGAAACGGGCGAGACTTTTGAGCGAACTGAGGAGGATATTGAACTCTATCGTTCACTGAAGCTCTGTCCTTCTCGTTTGTCACCGCATGCACGTTTTCGGAGGATCGCTTCTCGCGTGGGCGGATTCGAGCTGCATAAGCGCATCGTGCAAGGCCAGGAGATGATCAGCGTGTTTGATCCAGAATCGCCTACTAAACTCATTCCGAGCGAGGAGTTCTTTGGTGATGCGTTTGATGCCTGTGAGTATGGAGTTCCTTACGATGTACATACGTCTTTTTTTGAGCAATGGAAAACGTTCTCTTTAGGTGTTCCGCGCCCAGTTATTTTTCAAGATCCTGCAAGTCAGAATAGTCCGTGGGCGTTATACGATCTTGGGTTTAAGAACTGTTATTTCACGTATGCTGGCCTCGAGATCGCCGATTGTTGTTACGCTGATCTATGTGTGAGCTCGAGTCATCTGGTGGATGCAACGAATTGCGTTCGTACAGAATGGTCGTATGAGTGTGTGGCTTGTGTCGACTGTTCGAGGCTGGCCTATTCGGAACGTTGTATGGCTTGTCAACGCTTATATTTTTGTGCGGATTGTCGTGACTGTCAGGATTGCTTTGGCTGCATCAATCTTCGCAATAAACAGTTCTGCTTCTTGAACGAGCAATTAGATGAAGCGACTTATAAACAGAAGGTGGCCTCGCTGAACTTGCGAGACCCAAAGGTGATAGAAGCGTGGAGGCAACGCGTTCGAACGGAGATCTGGAATCCATCCGTGAGGCGAGCTGGTGCGACGGCTGCCTCAGAGTATTCTCACGGCGATGATTTGGTAAGTTGTCGCAATGTAGACGGCGTAGATATTGTCGATGCAGAGCGCGTTCGGTCTTCAACAGGGCTATCTGTGGCGCGAGATTGTATCGATATGTTGCCAGCGGTTGAGCTAGAGCGGTGTGCTTCCGGGATGTTCAACGTGAATGGCTACGAGAACATTGCCTGTGTCACGGTTCAGGATTGTGTACAGGTCGAATATTCCGAATCGTTATTTGCCTGTTCGTATTGCTTTGGGTGTATCGGTATCCATCACAAGAAATACTGTGTTTTCAATGTTCAATACACAGAAGACGAATATTGGTCTCTCGTTGATCGTATTAAGGCTCAGATGGTGAAAGAGGGGGTCTATGGTGAGCCGTTGCCGTACAACGCATCGCTTTTCTCGTACAATGGTTCGTTTGCGCTGGCGATTGACCCGCTTACACGCGCACAAGCGGAACAGTTAGGAGCTCGCTGGTTCCAGTTTCCGGAGGTGAGTGGTATACGTCCATTTCGGACGGTAAAGCCAGAAGAAGAATTGATTGAGTTACTAGGCGTCGCTCTGCCTACCGAACATCCAACAACCCGTCGTTTGCGTCGTATGAAAGATCTACAGCCGTTTACGCTGGTGGATCGAGTGTGTATGCGGTGCAAGACGAGCGTTCGTTCACGTTTCCGACAAGAAACAGCGCCCCAGGTTGTCTGTGAGCGCTGTTACGAGGAGCTGATGTTGGCTGCTTAAACGTCGTTCTTTTTTGGAGGAGGGGTCGTTGAGCGAGCTCTCCAGCCTTTTGCTTCGAGGCCGGCTTCGGCGGCTGCCACCTGCGCTTCTTGTTTTGAGGTGCCGCGTCCGATCGCAATCAGTTCGTGACCAATGAAGACGCCAACCGTGAACTCTTTTTGGTGGTCTGGTCCTTTCTCTTCCAGAACCTTGTAGGTTGGGGTGCTGCCCATCAGTTCCTGAGCGGTCTCTTGGAACTTGCTCTTCGCATCTTTATATAGTTCCAGTGCCAAAATGGTTGGTAAATGGCACAAGATCTTGGCGTGAATGAACTTTTCAGCAGCAGTTGTGCCTCCATCCAAATAGATGGCACCGATAATGGCTTCAATCGCGTTCGCCAAGATGTACATGCGGGCCTTGCTGTCTTTGTCGCGCGCCTCGCCTTTCGATAGGAGTAAGTATTCTTCAAACTTCAGTTCCTGGGAGATTCCGGCCAACGTTTTGGCATTCACGAGCGCTGCGCGCCAGTTTGTGAGATCGCCTTCTGGGTTGGCGTAGGTTTTATACAAATGCTCAGTGACGATGAGTTCGAGTACCGCATCGCCTAAAAACTCCAAGCGTTCATTGTGGGAGTACTGGAAGTCTGTGTGTTCGTTCAGATATGAACGGTGGGTGACTGCCTGCAGGAGGAGCGACCGGTCACGAAAGGTGTGGC
>CAYQAL010000014.1:0-24270 GCA_964415465.1 uncultured Gammaproteobacteria bacterium | reverse complement strand
GGATAACCTCGTAATCAACCGTGACGTCAGAAGCCGACGGCCCGCTCAACACAACACGCACGCTAGTCGCTGTCACACTTTCCAAACCCGAACCACTCGAAGTAATAAATTGAACAGTCGGTACAGCGGTCGCTACTACGAAAGCGATTTCTCCGCTATTCGCCGTTGTATAGGCCGAAGACTCTCCAGAGTTATCGATCGTTTGAACGCGCCAATAATATGACCCATCAGACAGCGTCTGGCCGTTTGAGCCCACCGTATAGGTT
Organism: uncultured Gammaproteobacteria bacterium; assembly: GCA_964415465.1. GTDB lineage: Bacteria > Patescibacteriota > Patescibacteriia > 2-12-FULL-60-25 > 2-12-FULL-60-25 > JAGOTP01. Next base: position 24,004 of record CAYQAL010000014.1, on the reverse strand, counting down.
CCACCACCTAGAGCCTGCCCTACCTGGAATGACGTTGCTCCTTGGGCAGCGAGAGCCGAGGTGTAATCGACAACCGGCGAAGAAAAGTCTGAAGTGTTATCGATTTGGATGCGGTATTGAACGGTATCTGAACCATCTGGATCAGAGAGGGTGAATTTGAGAATAGGGTTGTCGAAACTTATCGTTGAACCATCTACGACAATTGCAGAACCGAGGGCGGAGGGCGCATCAGGCGCCGTATTTGGACCTGGAGGCGTGCCGGAAACAGCGATCGATAGAGCAAGGCTGTCAGAATCCTGCGTCGGATCAGAGTAGACCGTTTGCGCAAAACCATCGGCGATTAGGTCGAGAACATCGTTAGCCGTTTCAACCGTTGATGTTCCCTGGACCGGAAGCGGGATCGTGTTGCGGAAGATACCCGTAGCAATGCCCGTTTCTTGAAGAGTAAGCGTCTCGCTATCCGCTCCAGCGGCCACTGTACTGGTTACCGTAATAGTAATCGCTTCTGCAGATGTTCCATCCATGTTCAAGTTCGAGTCTTTCACGGTCACGAAGAGCCAGTCACCATCTGTATAGGAAGCAACAACCGCGCCCGTACCCGTTGTAAACTGAACGTAATCGACTGGGTGAATCAACCGCGATCCAGTTGAGCTAGCCACTTGTCCCACGTTTTCAAATCCACCAAGCGCCTCGTAACGCTGTCCATTGAGCGTAAGTGTGGATAGCAACCCGATGGTTGTCGTTGCTACTGCTGTGGTCGAAGCGGACAGAGTATAGGTACCACCTCCTGTAAAACTCACCAATCCGTAGAGCAGCGGCTGAACCGCCTGAGTAGATGCCGAGGTATAACGTACATGAGAGGCCGGACTAGCCGCGATCGATCCAGAAGAACTCGTTGATAAGAGATCGCCGATATCGAGTAATGACCCATCCTCCAAACGTGTATGTCCTCCAAATTCAATTTTTCCCGTGATTGAACCGATCGCTCCAGTGGATGTCACAGCCCCATCAAACGTCAACCAACCAGAGGTAGACGTCACAACGCCCGCCACTCCAATCGTACTCGTACCACTCACAAACAAGTCAGAATTGAGCACGTTTAACGCACCAGACTCCACGACAAGCGAATGAGAGATCGTTGTCGTAGCCGAAATAATGGCGGTTCCACCTGTTTTACGAAGTGTCAAACTCTTGACTGGCGAAAGCCCGGGGAATGCCTGGTCATCGTTTCCAAGCAACAAGAAATCGATATTACTTGTGTTGAGAGATGATCCGTTATTACTTAGGTGAGAGTAGAGCTTGAACGAGCAGCTCTTAAAACAGCTAAGAGCGCCGCCGTTATAAAAACTACCAACGACCGTCAAGTTGTCTTCAATAACATCCGGCTTTCCTCCACCCATATTCTCAAATTCACCTGTCGACGTGATAATGAACTCCCCCGTCGTTGTCGCATGTCCACTTTGAAGGTTAAACGTTCCCGCCACGACAAACCGTCCCGCCACGGAAAGCCCTGTATCACTCATCAACATCAAACTCGTTCCTGTCGCCACCTCGACCGAGCCAGTAACCGTATAACTTGGATTCGTCATCGTATAGGACACTCCTCCGCTAAACAAAATGTCGTGAAAATCCGACATCTGAATACTGCTGCCTGGCGTCTGGAAATGCACGAGTCCCGTTTGCGGATTAAATGCACCTCCTGAAAAGTCATCCATAATCACAAAAGTAGAACTTCCTCCATTAAACGTTCCCCCTGTGTTGTTTACAGCCGCCGTTGCGGTTGCCGTTCCCGATCCCAAGTTCACCGTTCCTCCGTTTACAAAAGCCGCCTGAAACCAGATATCTCCCGTGCTATTTCCAATTTCCCCAGCCGAAGTAAATGGCACTTGAAACACCAAGGAACCCGACGTTGACGTCACCACGCCGCCAGGGTCGATAGAAAATGTCCCACTCTCTATCAAAATGTGACCGGATCCAAGAGACTCAAGCGTGCCAGCGATCGCGGTCGTTCCTGTCGCAAAGACAATACTTCCCGATTCAGTATCAAATGTTCCATTAATTGCGTTGGTTCCAGCACCGAAGACATCCACATCGTATGCATCAGCGTGGAGCGCCCCGCCCGCATCGATCGTGAGGGTATTTGTGATAACCGTTCCAGTCGTGAAAATACCTCCCGGTCCGTTTGGAATATGCAGATTATATAACGTTGGGAACGGAAGTTGCTGAACTGCGATCCCACCCACCCGAACGGTACCAAATTGAGGATTGAGCACCCCCGCTCCTGTGTTCACCCAAGAAGCTCCGTACGCGTCCATCCGGATGAGGCCGGACCCTCCATTTACTGTTCCACTATTCGTGAGAATCCACGTATTGAACTGACCAGCACCAACATCAATCGTGCCATTATTTGTTCCGTTGTTATTATTTACAATCGTACCAGAATTCGTTCCTACGAGACCATCATTTCGGAAGGTTGAGCCGTTGAAGTTAAAGCTTCCGCTCGTGGAGGTGACGAAACCTGTAACGTCGATATACGTGCTCCCCATGACGGCTAGACTTTTATCCGTTCCGAGAATTGTACCGCTTACATTGGCGTTATTCACCTGATTCGACAAAACGGTAAGCTCTGCAATTTCACCCATTGGGATCAATATATCATCTTTTGATGAAGGAGCGGATCCTCCGCAGTCCGTCCAGTTCGCTGGCAAGCTAAAGTCATTTGTAGGCTCGGTACTTGTGAACGTACAAGAGTAGGCATACGCCGAGTGAGCCGCATATGTAAGCCCTAGAACCAGTAAAAAGAGGGTACATAAACTCAACATGGCGCTCCTCAAAAAACGATTTTGGGTCAAAGAAAAAAGATCTGTCATAACTCGATATGCAGTATACCAAACAAACCGATAATTCGCAATTGCTAGACCTATCGTTTTTTGATCGATCGCATTAGAATACGTCCGGTATCTATGCGACGTTCATTTGCGATTCTGATTTGGATCCTACTGGGAGCTCTCGCTGCAAGCCTCGGCATCGGGAGCGTATTGCTCAAAGCTAAGCAAGAACGTGACGATTTAGCTCAAAAACTCGCCTTACGCGAAGCGCAGACCACGCAACTCGCCGAAGAGCATCAACAAACCATCGAGGAGGCAAACAAAACCGTCTTAGCCGCTCTTCGAAACGCGTCCGCCACACGAGATCTCTTGAATGCACTTACTCAAGAACAAGCCAGCCTGGAACAGGCGACGAGCCTCGTCAGCACCTCTCAAGCCAAACGTTGGCCGCAAACCATCTCATTTCCGTTAGGTATTTCGGTTCGCACCCCAACCTTCACGATCGCGACCAGTACTGACACAACGATCGAATCGATCTTGAACAGCCAGAATGGCGAGCCTGTGACCTGGCTATTCATCAAACGCTATGACGCCCAACAGTTTCAAGACCTGGCGAATCCACTCAGCAACGTTGAAACCGTGAACTACCGGTTGAACCAAACCCTGATCACCGGAAAACGAGGCGTGTCTGGTGACGGTGCGACCGTCTTTATTCTCCGAACCCAGCGCCGTGGCCAACCAACTCACCTTCTCTGGGCACGCACCGCCGGCACCATGACCCAAGAACGCATTCTAGACAGCCTGTCGACGCTCCTGTTTGCTACGACTGAATGACGCCCGCTCAGCTTCTCCTCCGTTGGTACAAACAACACGGCCGCGACCTCCCTTGGCGCCGCACTCGAGCGGCGTACGCGATTTTAGTGAGCGAGATTATGCTCCAACAAACGCAGGTGAGCCGCGTGATCGACTATTATCACCGCTGGTTGAACCAATTCCCCGACTGGAAGACTCTCGCCAACGCGAAAACGGACGAGGTAGTCCATGCTTGGTCTGGTCTGGGGTATAACCGTCGTGGGCTGATGCTCCGCTCGATCGCTCAACATGTCGTAGAGCATGGTGAACCAAAAAGCGAAGCTGAATGGCTCGAGCTCAAAGGCATCGGACCATATACCGCTGCTGCGCTTGCTGCTTTTTCTCTTAAACAGCGCGCACTGCCTATCGATACGAACATTCGACGAGTCTTGGGCCGGGTCTTTCTCGGAATCCCCTTCCCACAGCTCACCGATGACGAACGCATTCGCCAAGCGTCGAAGGATTTTCTTCCAACACGTGGCGCCTATTATGATCTTCCTCAAGCCATGTTTGATGTGGCGACGAGTGTTTGCACGAAAGCACCCATTTGCACGGACTGCCCGCTCCGCACTCAGTGCAAAAGCGCTCCTCTCTTTCTCTCTGGCAAGGTCGAGATTCCAAAACGAACCATCAAACAGACAAATGAAAAGAAACATCGAAACAAGCCCTATCCAGATCGTATTTATCGGGGAAAAATCTTACGTTTTGTGAAAGAAAACCTAGCAGGCGCTTCATTTCACGAAATCGCTACCGCTATCGATCCAGCCTTTAATGAAAAACTGGATCATACCTGGGTCGAGGCCATGCTTCAGCGACTTACGAAAGAAGGGTTTGTGATTGAGGTAAAAAATGGCTGGAAACTCGCTCATTAACCGAGACTAAACTCGTGTAAATCGTCGAGCAGTTCGCCCCTCGTGCTCCACTTCGGCACAAAAATCCGTGAGCGGCCGAACCCAAAACCGATGCTCAGCGTCCGGGTACAAGGCCTCATACACCACACACGGCTCTTCCGTCGCTTCCATAACGGCCACACAAACAATTCTATACTCGCTACCGCGTTTATAGTGGCGATACACCTCTCCAACTTCAGGAATTCGCATAACCTAGGCAGCAAGCCGCGTGAATAAACGATAGGCGTTTTCTGTCGTGATCTTTGCCAATTCATCCAATGGAATTCCACGCTTCAACGCCACGTATTTTGCGACTTCCTCTACCCAGGCTGGCTCGTTCCGTTTCCCACGATACGGGACTGGAGCAAGAAACGGCGAATCCGTTTCTAGCAACAAACGATCCAATGGAATGGCTACGATCGTTCGATCAAGCGATCGCATTGGATCAGCCGTCTTTTTTGGAGGGAAGGTGGCGATCCCATTCAATGCGATGTAACACCCAAGATCGATTAAGCGCTCAGCCTCTTCCCAGGTTCCAGTAAACGAATGCACGACTCCCGAGAATACATGGCCCGCCTTCAAGCGCGCTTCAATCAGCTCAGCTAATCGTCCGAGCGCTTCGCGACAGTGAATAACCACCGGGATACCAATGGCTTCGGCTACATCCATGTGGATGCTAAACGATTCTTCCTGCAATCTCTGCGCCTCCTCACGTGAGCGATCTTCATCAATTCGATACAAATCAATTCCGGTTTCCCCAATTGCTACCACCTTTGGCGAAGAGCGAGCGATCTGTTCCAAGCGTTCTCGATCTAAGGCATGTTCGACCTCCCCTTCTTCTGGATCATGAAAGCTCGAAGACAGGTGCTCCGGATGCAAACCAACGCTCGCCCAAATGCCTTCGTGCTGTTCAGCAAGGGCTACCGCTCGTTCGCTTCCGGAGAGCGAGGTACCAATCGTAATCCCAAAAATCCGCTTGTCACGCATGCGTTCAAGCACCGCCGCCTGGTCTTCCGCGTAGCCAGGAAAGTCGACGTGACAGTGGGTATCAATTAACCAGGGTGTGTCTAAAGCCATGGTCTGAGGGTAGCAAACAGGGTGTCCTGCGACCAACGAGCGATCGCTGAAGCATTAAAATAGCCCGTCACGACTGGGTCGACGCGCGACGTCGAAAGCAAATAGCCAAGTCCTCCAATAAAGGCGACACCAACGACGACTCCCAGAAGCGCTCCCGCAATTTTATTCGCACTTTCCAAGAATGGGATAATTGTGAAGATCTTGAAAACCGAGTTAATGAGTCCAGCGACGGCTAAGATAATGCGGGCGACGATAAAGAAGATGATGATCGCCGCCGCAATATAAAACCACCCACGCGGAATCCCCCAGGTTGAAAGGGTCGAAAGCCGGACGGCTAAGGCCGGCGACCAATAACGCGCCGTGAGCACCCCCGCTAAGATCCCAATGAGATGTCCCGCGGTGAGAATAAATCCTCGTCGGAAGCCGTTGACCAAAAATCCAATCAGAAAGACGATCGCGACAATATCGGCAAGACCAAAGGCCATATAGCCATCAGTGTACTCAGAATAACGTATCCTGAAAACAGATCCCTCGAGAGGATCTGTTTTTCCACCATTCAAGATTATGCCTTAAAAGGCATAATCTTGAGTTTGACTTTTGACTACCCTTGTTCGCTCTCCGTTAAACGCGGAAACAGCGGTGTCGGTTCACCCAGCGGAGCACCGGGCTGCAACCCACCCCACACAAGCGCCGCGTCCCAGCCTTTCGCTAACTCTTGTTCAACGCTTAATCCTAGCTGCGCAAGGACTTTCTTTGAGGTCTCTGGCATCACTGGATGAATCAACCAGGCATACCAACGACACGCCTCAATCAACGAGTACAAAATCTTTCCAACGGCTCCTGGATCGGTTTTTACGAGCTTGAACGGCTGAGTATCTTCGATGAATTTGTTCGCTTGAATCATGCTCGTCCAGACGGCTGTCAGCGCTTCGTTAAAGACATGGAGATCATAGCCAGCTTCAACCGCTTTCTTTGTCTCGAGAAGTCCAAGCTCGCCCGACCAATGCTCCGTCGTTTGCACGCTCGCCGCTTTCACGTCCACCGTTGGCACCTTTCCATCAAAATATTTGCGACTCATCGCGATGGCGCGATTAACCAAGTTTCCAAACGTATTGCCTAAGTCGGCGTTATACCGTTCCTTCAACCGCTCGTACGAGAAATCCCCATCATCGCCGAATGGAATTTCACGCAACAAGAAATAGCGCACCGTTTCAGAACCGTACTGCTCACTGAGCTCAATCGGATTGATCACGTTTCCAATCGATTTACTGATCTTTTGCCCATTGACCGTCAAAAATCCATTTACGTAAATCCGTTTCGATGTTGGGAGCTTCGCGGACATGAGCATCGCCTGCCACATCGCTGACTGCTGACGGAGGTTATCTTTTCCACACACCTGCTCCCCCGGCCAGGCCTCGCTAAACGCCGCTTCATCCGTTGGCCAACCAAGCGTCGAAATATAGTTCACAAGCGCATCAAACCAGACATACATCACATGCTCTGGATCGTTCGGAACCTGCACGCCCCAAGGCATCTTGGCCTTCAAGCGCGAGATACTAAAATCCTGCAAACCTCCCGCAACAAAGTTCGTGATCTCCTTCAAACGGAACGCTGGTTGTACAAAATTCGGATCCTTCGCGTAGAGATCAAGCAATGGCTCTTGGTACTTTGACCAACGGAAGAAATAGTTCTCTTCGTCGATCAACTCAATCGTATACGTTGGGTGAATCGGACACTTGCCATCGATGAGCTCCGATTCGGTTTTCTCGAGTTCACAGCCAATACAGTATTTAATCTGATAGTGCTTTTTATAGATGTCACCGTTGTTAAAGCAGCGCATCCAGAACTCCTGTGCGGCGGCTTTATGTTTGGGATCCGTCGTACGAATAAAATTCGTATACGTTAAGTTCAACGCATCTTTGAGGAGGTGAAACTTGGCAGCATAGCCATCCACGTACGCCTGCGTGTCCATGCCCTTATCCTGCGCATTTTTGTAAAGTTTCATCCCGTGTTCATCCGTACCGGTGTTGAACACAACCTTCTCCCCTTTTAACGCATGAAATCGGGCGGCTGCGTCCGCTTCGATAATTTCAAGGGCAAATCCAATGTGTGGATCGCCGTTCACGTAAGGCAAGGTGGTCGTAATATAAAACGTATTCTTGGACATAAAGGCTAGAGCTTGTGTGGCGCCGTAATAATGACAAATTCACCACGAGTATCGCTGTTTTGCAAGGCAACCAGCACTTCTGGCAGCGTCCCACGATACAAGGTTTCGAACTTCTTGGTGAGCTCACGACCAACGAAAATCAGACGCGTCTCACCATAGCTTGTCTGTAACGACTCCAACGTCTTCATAATGCGATGCGTCGATTCAAAGAACAAACTTGGCTGTTCGTCTTCGGCGATCGCCTTGAGCAACGACTGCTTCCCGTTTTTGTGAGGAATAAACCCAACATACCGGAATCGCTCCATCGGAAAGCCACAAACGGACATCGCTGCCGTGAGCGCCGATGGCCCTGGAATCACTTCCACCGAGCAACCAGCCTCGAGAATGTGTGCCACCAACTTTCCACCGGGATCGTTCACTCCCGGCGTTCCCGCATCGGATACGTAGGCAATCCGCTCCCCCGCTTGGATTCGTTCTACGATCTTTTCTAAGCCCTGGTCAGCCGTGTGCTGATGCACCGCAAGCAACGGCTTACTGATTTCGAAGTGCTTCAGAAGCGTGCCTGTGACACGCGTATCTTCACACGCAATCGCATCCGCCTCCTTGAGAATACGAAGTGCTCGAAGCGTGATATCTTCGAGGTTTCCAATGGGGGTTGCGACGACGGAGAGTACACCGGCCATAGGGGTAAAGCCTACCGTTTTTGGCCCGTAAACACCATGCCCTATCGCTTCTCTTCCACCTTTGGCACAATAGGAGCAGTTTCTATGTCCTTTCGTCGCTCTTTTATCTTTGGTGCCCTCGTCAGCGGACTCATGCTGACCGGCTTTGGCTGTAAGAAGATTGACACGAGCCGCCCGAACGTCACCGGCAATCTAGGAAACGGCCAAATCACGCTGCCGACCATTTCCGTAAACACGAAGACAACAGAAGAACCGAAACGAGAAATAAAACCAGAACGCAAACCACACGCGGAAATCCTGCGTTTACGTGACGTCATGAAGAGCTTTCAAAAAAGCCAATCTTTCCGAGCTGATATTACGATCGGTGGTCCGGACGGAATCAAAGGAGAAATTGCCTATAATCAACCAAACGGCATGTTTGGCAAGCTCATGCTCAAGAATGGATTCACGAGTGAGTTAGCCGTCAAAGACAAGCGAGTCGCAGTTCGCAACGGCACCTCTACCTGGCAAGAGATCACCGACACACCAGAATCCCAGTACATCGCGAACCTCTTCGAATCAATCACAAATCGTGCCGGTTCGGAACCACTCTATCCAGATGAAAACGCACGCTACGCCTCCGTGAAAGACGATCCACGCGGTTGCAAACTGCACAGCTTCTCTCAGTTCATGGGAAATGTGGGAAGTTACCAACCAATCCAGCTCTGTGTCGCGAACGGACTCCCGGTCTATTTCTCTATCCCCTCCCAGGATGGACTCATTGAGATTGTCTATAAGGACATAGACCAGCCAGTTCAGGTGTTTTTTCCACTTCCTTAGCCGCTTTTTTGGATTGACAGGCAAAACAGTTCGTCGTATCGTATTAGCAGTCTCTAGAAGAGAGTGCTAATATTCTTTTTTCTATGCTTCCCCAGAATTTCACCCATAAAAGCCAAGAAGCCCTTCAGCATGCCCAACAGATTGCCTTTCAGTCCGGGCAGCAAACACTGGAACCGCTCCACGTCTTTTTAGCATTGATCGACCAAGCTGATGGCACCGTCCCTGCCGTCTTGAAAAAGCTTTCTGTTCCCTTGAACGACCTCAAAGGTGAAGTGGAGGAGTTGATTCAACGTCTCCCAAAAGTCAGCAGTAGCGAACTCAATCCAACGAACCTCTATCTCACGCCGATGATCGCCAAGGCATTAGAAGAGGCACAGACCATCTCGAAGCAGTTCAAAGACTCGTTTATCTCAACCGAACATATTCTCCTTGCGCTCATGAACGGTCGCAGTGAAATTGCGCATATCTTGGAACGGTACGGAGCAGACCAGACGAAGATTTTAACCGCACTCAAAGAGGTTCGTGGAAGTGTTACGGTTGATTCCCCTGAACCAGAAAGTTCGTTCCAGGCCTTGGAAAAATACGGACGCAACCTCACCGCGCTCGCCCGCCAAGATAAACTCGACCCAGTGGTTGGCCGCGACGAAGAAATTCGCCGTGTGATGCAGATCCTGCTCCGCCGTACAAAAAACAATCCGGTCTTGATCGGTGAAGCTGGAACTGGAAAAACCGCGATTGTGGAAGGGCTAGCGCAACGTATCGTGGCCGGTGATATTCCAGAATCACTCAAAGAAAAAGAAGTCGTCGCGCTTGATGTTGGGTCACTTGTCGCTGGAACCAAATTCCGTGGTGAATTCGAAGAGCGTCTCAAAGCCGTCATTAAAGAAATTGAGCGTTCGGCTGGAAAGATTATTTTATTCATCGACGAGTTACACACCTTGGTCGGCGCGGGTGGTGGGGGCGAAGGCGGTACACTTGATGCTTCCAACATGCTGAAACCAGCCCTGGCTCGTGGTGAGCTTCGGGCCATTGGTGCAACGACGCTTCAGGAATACCAGAAACACATCGAAAAAGACGCCGCGCTCGCTCGTCGCTTCCAGCCGGTCTTCGTCGACGAGCCAAGCGAAGAAGATGCGATCGCGATTTTGCGCGGGATCAAAGACAAGTATGAACTCCATAATGGCGTACGTATCACCGACAGCGCGATTGTAGCCGCTGTTCGTCTATCGACGCGCTACATCACTGATCGCTTCCTCCCAGACAAGGCGGTCGACTTGATCGATGAAGCCGCCTCCGGTCTTCGCATGCAGATCGATTCTCTCCCCGAGGAACTCGATCGTTTGAAGCGTGAATTGATGCGCTTTGATATTGAAAAGCGTGCACTGCTCAAGGAAGAAGATGATGCGTCCAAAGAGCGCCTGCAAGAGATTGAGCGCCACATGGCCGAAGTGGGAGAAAAAACGCACGGTCTTGAACTGAGCTGGAAAGCTGAAAAAGAATTGATCGGCAAAATACGCGAAGCCAAGGCAGCCCTCGAGAAACTCAAAACAGATGCTGATGCCGCAGAACGTTTGGGTGACTTAGAAAAAGTTGCGCGCATCCGCTATGGCCAGATGCCGCAGAAAGAAAAGGAAAAAGATCAACTCGAGGCAAAACTCAAGGAGTTACAGGGCCAGCGGGGACTCTTGAAAGACGCCGTTACCGAAGAAGAAATCGCGACCGTTGTCGCTCGCTGGACCGGCATCCCAGTGCAACGCATGTTGGAATCTGAAGCACAGAAACTCACGAAGCTGGAAGACGCGCTTCACACGCATGTCGTTGATCAAGATGAAGCCGTGAAAGCCGTTGCCAACGCACTCCGACGCTCCCGTGCTGGCATCAACGAAGAACGTCGTCCTATCGGCTCCTTCCTCTTCTTGGGTCCAACGGGTGTTGGAAAAACCGAGCTCGCACGCGCCTTGGCCGACATTCTCTTCGACGACGAAGAAGCCATGGTCCGTGTCGACATGTCCGAGTATATGGAAAAGCACGCCATTTCTCGCATGATCGGCTCCCCTCCCGGCTACATCGGCCATGACGAAGGTGGGCAGCTCACCGAAAAGATTCGTCGCCGTCCGTATTCCGTTATTTTGCTCGACGAGGTAGAGAAAGCACATCCAGATGTCTTCAACCTCCTCCTTCAAGTCTTGGATGATGGAAAACTCACGGACGGAAAAGGTCGCACCGTGAACTTCAAGAACACGATCGTGATCATGACGTCCAACATCGGCTCCGACATGATTCTCGACGCGGGCAAGAAGCGGGCGGAGATAGGCTTCACGAGCAAGAGCGACAAAGACGAAGAGAAGCAAACGGAATCAACCCGTAAGCGCCTCATGGAACTGCTTCGCGAACAATTCCGCCCAGAATTCTTGAACCGTATCGACGAGATCGTGATCTTCCAGTCGCTTGGCAAACAAGCGCTCGCCAAGATCGTTGACTTGCAGCTTCGTCACGTCATGAAGCGTTTGCAGTCGAAGCGCATCACGCTGACGTTCACACAGAAAGCCAAAGAACTCATCGCCGAACGTGGCCACGACCCGGCCTATGGCGCTCGCCCACTGAAGCGCGCTATTCAAGAACTCGTGCTCGACGAACTCGCGATGCAACTTCTGGAGCACAAGGTGGAAGAAGGTCAACACATCACGATCGACGTCGTGAAAGACAAAGTAGTGTTCAAACAAAGCGACCCGAAAACAGCCTAGTTGCCATAGATAAAATCCCACTCCATTCAGGTGTGGGATTTTATGATTTGTAAGATGCGATCTTTCGTAACTCTCTGCTACGCTTCACGATCTGATAATCAGACAATGAAGCCATCTGCGAAGTGTACATATCTGGGTTCGTTCGCTTCAAATCGCCCCTTACTCGCTCCATAATCGAAGCAATACCTGCCGCATCTAATTGACCGGGCTGAATACGAGATGCAAGTGATTCTGTTACAGGGTCTTGTTTCAATAAGTATTTTAATTCCATTGCATCCTCTGGTACATCAACCGGGTCAAACCGACCAAACATTCCAGGCTGGACTTCTCGCATACGTGCACGGAACGCCCCATCTTTTGACACTAGCTCCATCACCTTGTTTCGATCGGGCGCTGCATCGTAAACGAATGCTTGGAGCTCGTCATCTTTAAATGTCAGTCTGTCTCGCGACATACCGCCTACTCCCTCCGTCAAAAACGTTCTAAGCATCTGCGGAAACGCAAGACGTCGATTCTGACGATAAATATGCCACAACCCTTCCAGTTCAGACTTATCCATTTTATTGGCTGTTTTGAGATACAACGACTCTACTGCTTGTAAGGCATGAAGAGACAGAGGACGCTTAAGTTCCCCCACACGCGCTAGGAGTTCGACACAGCGACCAGCGAAAAACGGCAGCTGCTCTTTTTCATATCCAACAGACGAAGTGCTCAACCGCTCGATCTGTAGGAGATAATAACTCAAGGCTTTTTCACGCTCAGCCACAACCTCCGCCTGAGCCAGCCCAGACCGAGCAGCCACTTCCAAACCTTGGGCAATAAACGGCTCCATGCGAGTCAGCGTTTGATCAAGATGATCGATCTTTCCTGTCTGAAGATCTCGCTTCGCCCACGTAACATCCGCAATCACGGCATGCGCACCGCCCTCCGCATTCAATGCGACAAACGTATTCCAGGCATGTCCGATCTTGCTTTCCGCACGTGTATCCATCCAGTTCTCTTTTGTTGGTTCAAAGCTATCCGTTCTTCCTTCGTACAGACAATGAACATTATTAAGTTGAGTAAACTGACCCTGACGAGCCTTCAACGCTTCAAAAACCGCTTTCACTGTTCCGGCGAAGTTTCGGCAGACCCCGTTCCCTTCCCAGGTCGGATCTCCTTTGCGCGCTTGGCCTTCTTGAAGAATCTCGATCGCATCTTTGTGATCATGTTTCGTTTCTTTTACATCGAAATAGAGATCCTTTCGGACATAGTATTTCGTGAGGTCCAAGACTAATCGAGTACTCACATCAATCGCCTGCTTTGGAGTGAGCGCATCCAGCGAAGTGATTCCCAGTTCTTGCATCAATAATTGACCAGCGCCCTTGAGATATCCATCGACCAATCCATACAGTTCATTTTCCCACCCGGGTCGTTCGAGCGTCTTATGATAAGACAACGCGGATTTCCCGCCTTTCATCTGCTCTGGTGTCATTAAAACTTTTTGAACTTCAGCTGGAATTGGCACCACCTCAGCGCCCGGAACCGTATTCGGACGAAAGCCATCAAAATGAGAAAAGGCGACACTCGCTCGAGGAGAAAGACGAACATCCAGAATTGGTTCATGCGTGAGACGCTCTGAGTCCTTTCGCTCCTTCAGATAAAGAGCTTTCGCCTCGTCCCATGTCTTACATTCAACCGTCGCTGTTCCAATGAGCATTCCTCTCTCCGATTTATAGTTCGCTGGAATTTTTACCAGAAACCCACCATCCGCTTTTGGCTCAATAGAGTAGTACGTGGACGTGAAGGTCTTACGCAACTCCGCTAACTCAAACCGGACACGAGTTGCTTCGCGGCTCTTCATGATCACCGCTTCCGCCGCCTCTCTCGTAGGAAATGATTCTTCACGCCGACCCAAGACCGCTTTTCGCTCATCGCTAATAAGGGAAGGGAGAACAGCAACAAACCCTCCATTACGCTCGACAATACTATACAAAGCTGATTGAGGAGTTGTTTCAATGACACGACGACCTTGAGCCGAGCCTTCTACTGCATAATGCTGAACTTCGGCCATACGAATAGAGGCATGATACCCCATTTTACTTACCATTTGCTATGATAAGCACTGTATGGAAAATCAACGATTCGAACACACACCCCGCCCAGTATTAGAAAAACCTAGCTTCCGCGAGCAACTTGAACACTGGGTAAAGCTCCACCCGACAATCGCTAAGAACGCACACGTATCTCTGAACGAAACTGGTAGGGATCTCGAACAACTGGATAACACTTTTGCCGATCGAGAACTTGAAGCAATCGTAAAAGACTACAATATCCCATTGAACGGGCTTCGTTTTTACAGAAGCATACATTCAGAACAAGGAGATGTGTTTGATCTGTACAAAATCCCCGTGGGGAAAAGGTTCGTTGACGCAAAGCGCCTCCCTCTTGGGTATGCTTATAAGGGCGGCGGCGCTCGCAAGCTACTCGCACTCGCTCTAGGCACTGATGCGAGAGAGCCGAGAGATATCGATTTGATTCGCGTCGACACACCGGCGACAATCGAACAAGATCAAGCTGTACTGAATGCCGTAGCGCCCCAAGAAGCAGCGATTGGTGCACATATAGAAGAGACTACTATCGAGGAATACTTTGCGACCCGCGATTTTACCATTAACGAAGTTCTCGCCACGGATACGGATATCATTGCGACAAAACAATGTATTCTAGACACAATCCGACACATTATTCGTATCACACCGTTTGAGCGGTACCGTTTTTCAAATGACGGAGAACTCGGTCCTAAAGCGTTGGCCCGACTTTTACGTTTCTATGCCGAACACATTCATCGCTACGATCAAGCAAGCTTTGAAGATGTAGCTGATTGGGAGTTCGAGCAGCGCCATATCTCTCCTTTTTGGCTCGCTGTCCAATTAGATGACGCCTTCGCCTCAAGCGAAGCCGTCGCTGAACTTTATACACAAGAACTGATAAAACGAGGACAACTTCCCACACACATCCAAAACGCACATCAAGCAGCCACGTATTTAGCAAACTACATTCAAGGGCCGTTTTATTATCGTCATGCTCTGAAATCCCAGTTCGATGAAGAACATGAATGGGAAATTCGCTTTTCACAACAAGAGAGACGAAACCGTCCTCAATCCACACATTAGATCGAAAAACGAGCCTATACGGCTCGTTTTTCTCACATCACTTCCGTCTTATTTCTGATCCAAGTATCCCTTCACTTCGTTCCAACGACCGAGCAAATACTTGCGAACTTGTGGCGCTTCTTTCGCTGCCACATCCTTACTCTTCTGGTAAAACTCGACGACCTGGTCGACCATCTCCGTGTACTTCTCTTTTGACATATCACCAGCGGCTTCGAGCTTCTTCATCACCTGTTTCTGCAACATCTTTGCCTTCTTTTCTGCGTCTTTGGTGAGCTCCTTGCCCTTGCGAGACTGCAAGAACAAGCCAGCGGCCAATCCAAGAATCGCGCCAGCTGCAAGACCTGCGCCTAAGTGAGCGGAACCCGCTTTCTTTTTTGATGTAAGTGCCATAGAAAGAAAATAAAATGAATTTGCTCGTGCATGATACACAATTTTCCTTGCATTCGGGAGATGGTGCGGATAAGTTCCCGTCGACACTCCTTCGCTTGGCGAGTACTCTCCAGTCGTATGCCGAATCACATCATCGGACTCGTCGGTCAGTCAGGCTGCGGAAAAGGAACCGTTGCCGACGTACTCATCAAGCAATATGGCGCCGCCTATTCACGCTTTAGCGCTGTATTGGGAGACATTCTTACTCGTTTACACATTGACCATTCTCGTGATCATTTCATTGCCCTTTCCAATGCGCTTCGTGGAAGCTTTGGTGAGGACGTATTGTCCTATGCCATCGAAAAAGATGCCGTCCTCTCAACAAGCCCTCTTGTCGTGATTGATGGCATTCGTCGTCCAGAAGATATCGTCGCCCTCGAACCACTCCCGTTCTTCAAACTGGTTTCGATCGATGTTCCAGCCGAAATGCGTTACGAACGCATGAAGAAGCGTGGGGAAAAAGCTGGCGAGCAACACATGACCTGGCAAGAATTCGTCGCCCAAGATCACGCTCCAACCGAAGTGACCATTCCGCTCGTCATGAGCCGCGCCTGGAAGCATCTAGATAACAGCAAAACCGCTGCCGACCTCGAAGCTCAAGTTGCTGAAATGATGAAAGAACTCGGCTACGAAGCTCGCCAGACACAAATACCCAGCGTTTAAGAACATGTAAAAAATTAGTATGACTGCCTTGTCAGTCCGAATTACGCGCGTCAGAGATTCCGTACAACTTCCCACCTACGCCACTGAAGGATCGGTTGCGTTTGATATCGTTTGTCCAGAAGACGTGACAATCCCCGCCCACGGCGCTGCCACTGTTCCAACCGGCCTTATCATTGCCACCCCTCCCGGCTACGCTCTGATCTTTGCCCCACGGTCTTCCCTCTTTCAAAAGACGGGCCTTCGCTTAGCGAATACCATCGGCATTATCGACCAAGATTTTTGCGGCCCTCAAGATGAACTCAGCTTGGGCTTTTGGAACCCTGGAGACAAAGATGTGCAACTAAAAGCTGGGGACCGTGTCGTCCAAGGACTCCTTGTCAGCATTGCTCGTGTAGAATGGAAAGAAGGCCCAGCTCAAAATGAAACCTCCCGTGGAGGCTGGGGACAGAGCGGTGGATATACGACCTAATCTATAGCGGCTTGCGCTTCAAAGTACGAGACGTGTACGCTCTCGTTATGTTGTAATTATCAAAAAACAATCGATCTTTTAGATAGGCGTATTTTTATATTTATCGCTGCCTTCTTTTTATCTTCTTATGAAAACATACCTTGATCTTATTCGTCGCATTCTTGATACGGGAGAACGCAAAGAGAATCGAACGGGCGTCGACACAATCGCTATTGCTGGCGCAATGTTTGAACATGACATGTCGAACGGCTTTCCGTTACTCACCACAAAATTTGTCCCCTTTCGTCTCGTAGCAAGTGAACTTGAGTTTTTCATTAAAGGATTAACAGATAAACAGTGGCTTCAAGAACGTAACAATCACATCTGGGACGAATGGGCTTACCCTAAAAAAGCTCCATACGGGACAGATGAGGCGTCTAAAGCTCGAATGATGGAAGAACGCGATCTAGGCGCAATTTATGGCTATCAATGGCGCCACTTTAATGCACCATACGAAGGCTATGACCAAAATTATTCAGGAAAAGGCGTTGATCAATTAGCAAAGATCGTCGAAACCTTAAAGAAGAACCCAAATGACCGTCGCATGATCGTTTCAGCTTGGAATCCAGAAATGCTTGGAGAGATGGGTCTTCCTCCTTGTCACTACGCGTTCCAGGTCACCGTCATTAACGGCAAATTGAACCTTCTCTGGAACCAGCGTTCCGTAGATACCGTCTTGGGACTTCCTTTTAACATCGCAAGTTACGCATTAATGCTTCACTTGCTGGCAAAAGAAGCAAATCTCCAAGAAGGGAAACTTGTAGGGTTCTTAGCAGATACTCATATTTACGTGAACCATTTGGAAGGGGTAAAAACCCAGCTCGAGCGCGATCCAAATGCCTATCCACTTCCAAAGATTTCAACAAACAACTTCACCTCCATCTTTGACTGGAAAGCAGAAGATACAGTCGTAGAAAATTACCAGAGTTTCCCAAAAATTAGTTTCCCAATTGCTGTCTAACAACTATGCCAATCTCTCTCGTTGCGGCCGTTGCCAAGAACGGGTGTATTGGAAAAAATGGTGGCATCCCCTGGAAGATTCCGGGTGAGCAGCTCGTCTTCAAAGAACTCACCATTGGGAAAGTCGTCATCATGGGACGTAAAACCTGGGAATCAATTCCAGAGAAATATCGCCCATTAGCGGGACGAACCAACGTCGTCATCACACGGCAAACGAGCTATCCTCTTCCACCCGGCGTTGAAGCATACTCAACCATTCAGGCCGCCATTCAGGCGCATACCACCGAACAGATCTGTATCATCGGCGGCGCCGAACTCTACAAAACAACCATCGACCTCGCCGATACGCTCTTCATCACTCATATCGACGAAGAGATGGATGGTGACACATTCTTCCCGGTCATCGACTCTGCCATTTGGGAAGAAGTTGAACACCAAACGTACCCTCAGTTTCGCCTCGTCACCTACCGTCGGCGTGCGATTTAGGCTACACTGGTCGCATCTATGACCCCTCTTATCTCCATCTCCGATCTCATCCACGAATCGTGGAACTTCTTCAAAAACGATTGGAAAACCATCGTAAAACGGAATGCCTGGCTCATCCCTGTGATGATCGCCTACTTCGCCCTCTACATGGCTGGTATTGCGACAAGTCGCCCTGTTCTCATCCTGCTCGGCCTGCTCGTTCTCCTCGTTGGGAGCATCTTTGTAACCCTTCACATTTCTCGTTACCTGCTCGCAAAAGATGGCGGCGCAGCACAGTCGACTCAGAGCAAGTCTCTCATGGAATTATTCTGGCCAGGACTCATCATCAGCCTCGTGAGCGGTCTCGGCGTACTCGGTGGATCGATCCTCTTCTTATTGCCAGGTATTTGGTTTGCCATCGCTTCTGGATTTGCCCTCTTTGCCTATCTTGAAGAAGGCGTGACCGGCACGAGCGCGATCGGTCGCTCGATGGAATTGGTAAAAGGTCGCTGGTGGTCAACGTTGTGGCGCTTGTTTGTTCCAGGCCTCGTCTTCCAGCTTGTTCTTGGCGTCATTTCGTTCGTCGTTTTCATTGTTCCAGCGATCGTCGCGGGTATCGGCGGCTTAGGCGCCATGATGAGCTTCTCTGAAGGTGGCTCCGGCGCGATGGGGGCTGCAAGCGTACCAATTCTCATCATCGCCGGCATTCTCTTCATCGCTGCGATCGTTATCAACATGTTGCTGTCCTTGGTCGCCGCTGGTCTCATGCAGGTCGTCCAGGTCAAACTCTTCCACGGATTGAAAGCGAGCCGTTAATCATACATCGGTTGTCAAAAAACCCTGTAGCTCACGCTCCAGGGTTTTTGGTTCCTGTGATACACTACGCTTACCTATGGCCCAGCCGCTCATTTCTCCCTCCGAAGTCTTTGTCCACACCTGGCACGAAGGAAAAAAATACCTGTCGAACGACATCAAAACATCGGTCGGTATTCTCGGGATTGCCCTGATCTCGTTTGCGATTGCCATGATCTCCTTCTACGTCCCGGAAGGGGTTCGTGTCGCTTTGCGCGCAACCGACATTCTCCTACTTCAGATCGTCGGCGCAAGCTGGGTGAGTCTTCGTCTCGAGACCAGCATCTTGAGTGAGCGAACTGGGAAGAAGCTTAAAATCCCAACGCCCGTCATGTTGGTGTCATATTTGTTGATCACCATTCTGAGTGGCTTAGCCGCTGCCGGTGGCTCGCTGGTTTTCGTCATCCCTGGTATTTGGCTGACCATCCTCTTCTTATTCGCTGAGTACACCTTCATCGATGAAGGCAAAACCGGTCTTCAAGCACTTGCTCGCTCTGCAGAGCTCGTTCGTGGTCGCTGGTGGGCAACATTGGGGCGTCTTGTTTTGCCCGGACTCATGATCCTCATTACGAGCATGATAGCAAGCTCAATCATTGAAGCCTTGGTCGGACTGATTGCCGGCTATCGTCCCTCTGCCCTCGTAAGTCAGGTCGGCTTTTTGAACTGGACCGTCTTTGGCCCTCCATCCACCCAAATCGCTTCGAGCGCCCTCCAGGTCATTGATGCCCTTCCGATGGTTATCGCTCTTCCATTCTTGGTCCATTTGATGGTGACGATCTACCTTGAGCTGAAGCGTACAGAGTAGCTCGACAATCTAGAGGCTGGCGAGTTACTCTCTAAGCCATATGTCAACGGCTTTTTTACCGATCATCGGCCTCGAAATCCACGCCCGCCTCAAAACCAAAACCAAGCTCTTTTGTGAATGCCCTTCCGTTGATGAAACGGCTCCCGCCAACAGCGCTACCTGTCAGATCTGCTTAGGTCATCCAGGTGTATTACCGATGTTAAACGAAGAAGCGGTTCGCAAAGCCCTACGTGTCGGCCTGGCTTTAGATGCGGCGATCCCTGACGCCTGCTACTTCGATCGTAAACACTACTTTTACCCAGATCTCCCAAAAGGCTATCAGATCACTCAATACAAACATCCAGTCGTCGGAAATGGCGTCCTTCATCTTCACGTCCCAACCAATCCCCCAGACCGCCAACAGCTCGCAATCAAGATTGAACGTGCACACATGGAGGAAGATGCAGCCAAAAACTTGCACCAGGGGGCTTCAAACGCAACATATGTCGACTTCAATCGCGCCAGCACTCCTCTCTTAGAAATTGTCACCGGTCCAGACCTTCGATCACCACAAGAAGCGAAACTCTTCCTCCAAGAACTCCAAGCTCTTCTTCGAGCCATCGGCGCGTCTGATGCAGACATGGAAAAAGGCATGATGCGTTGTGATGCAAACATCTCTCTTTTACCCCTCGGCGAAGACGGCAAACCAACGTCCACCAAGTTCAATCCGAAAACAGAAATTAAGAATCTTAACTCGTTCCGTTCGGTTGAGCGCGCCTTACAGTTTGAGATCGAACGTCAAAGTAAGCTTATCGCGAGCGGAACGATCCCACATACCACCACGCGCGGCTGGAACGACCAGACAGAAGAAACAGTTGAACAACGCGTCAAAGAATCCGAAGCAGACTATCGCTATTTTCCTGAACCAGATCTCCCACCTCTCCCGCTCGCTGAATGGCGCGAAGAAGAGCGCAGCCATCTACCAGAACTTCCTTCGAATACGCGTCGTCGCTTACGCGAAGAATATGGCGTCAGCGAACAAGATGCGATGTTCCTGACCTCAAACCAGTGGGTCAGCTTCTTTGAAGAAACCATGGGTGAACTTGGTGGTTGGTTAGAAGCTTCTGACAAAACAGGCAAAGACGCTGCTACCCTGCTCGCCGAACAACGTGGACGCATCGCCAAACTCGCCGGAAGCTGGCTTACGAACAAACTTGCCGGCTTACTTGCCGAACGAAACATCGCGACTCCGCACGGCCTGATTGACCCAGAAAATATGGCCGAGTTCCTCCTCATGATTGATCAAGGAAAAGTGACTGCCGCCAACGGTCTCAAGCTCCTAGGCTTCATGATCGACACCAAAGGTGATCCATCAAACCTGGTCGAAACCCATGGTCTCGCCCAAATTCAAGACAGTGGATTCTTAGAAAAAGTTGTGGGCGATGTCATTGCGCAAAACCCTGATCAAGCCGCTCAAGTTCGTGGTGGAAAACTTCCCGTCTTAAAATGGTTCGTCGGCCAAGTCATGAAAGCCTCTGCTGGAAAAACAAACCCAGCTAGCGCTGAAGAAGAATTGAAAAAGCAGTTGGGCGTTTAAAAACAGCGATCCCCTTCCGGACAGATCGCTGGAAGGGGTTGATGTGTAGCCGTCGCTTACCGCGACAGCCGTGAAGATGATGCTGCAGCTCTCACCGCAGCGAAGTGCTCATTGAGCCAGTTGGCGTGAATCTCAGCACGCGGGACGCGCTTGATTTCGACGTCGATGGTGCGGCCAGGTAGCGAGAGCGCTGCTCCGACGACGCCTCGGCCGACAGGTCGTCCGCCCTCATCGCTCCAGCGGAAGACGATGGTCACGACGTCCGCTTTGGGCATCGCATTGAGCAGCGCCTCGAACCCGCCGCGCTTGGGCCCGTGATCGTCCGACGGACCACGACGCGTGCCCTCACAGAAGATCAGCGTGTCTTGCCCATCGTTGTAGGCACATTCCCCGCACCTTGCGACCGATGCGACATCGGCTTCACGCGTTTTGGCGCCGCCACGCAGTACGAACGCGCAGCAGATCCACTGAGCGGCCCAACCGATGGGGATGACCCACTTGAGGGGCGCCTTGAGAACCCATCGAATCGCCCCCCTGTCGATCTTGTACATCGCGACGACAGCCAGCGGGATGTCCATGATCGACAAGTGGTTCGGAGCGATAATGACGGGTTGACCCGCCACTCCGATATTCGCGTGGTCGAACCTGAAGTTGACCTTGAACCCGAGAATCGTCTGGAGGGCCCAGAGAATCACCGGTCCGTGACCGTTAGCCTGTCGCGTCATGTGGACGCGGAACGCTCTCCCGAATTCTTCATCATCGTCGAAGATGAGAGAGTACAGGAAACATCCCAGCGCCTGCAGACACAGGACAGCCCCCATGATGGGGTAGAGATAGAGAAGGGCGAAGAGCAGCGCCCCTCCGATCCGTAGCCAGACGAGTGGCTGCAGTTTAGACACCGATCCGTTCATGTCACCTCCCGTGGAGCTCGAGGAATAGATGTTATTGGAGCGTCGAACACGTTAGCGCAAAATAATAAAATGCACAAGCCTGTCCCTGAATAATCAAAAACACGCCTTGTTAAAAGGCGTGTTTTTGATTCTATGTCCGACTTACATCACCCAAAACAACACTGAATCCCCTGCTATGGACGCACTCGCAAATAGGCTTCTCAACTTTTTAAAATACGGCGTAACGTAGTCATCAATATCAGCCACCGTCTCCCCTTCCGAAAAAGGATACACTTC
Organism: uncultured Gammaproteobacteria bacterium; assembly: GCA_964415465.1. Taxonomy (GTDB): domain Bacteria; phylum Patescibacteriota; class Patescibacteriia; order 2-12-FULL-60-25; family 2-12-FULL-60-25; genus JAGOTP01. The sequence goes on along the minus strand of CAYQAL010000014.1, from coordinate 1,344 downwards.
TTGTTCGATCAAAGAAGTGTGATGCGCCTCAATTCGTTTTGAAAAATCCTCATCCGAGATTTGAGCAAGCTGATCTCCAATGCGTGCCACCTCACTCGCCGTAATCAGCATGACTTGCCCATACCCAAACTCTTTTTCTAGATACGCGGACTTCTTCGCACCAAGGTACGCACTATTTGGATTGTTTCGTCGATTCCCATTCTGGAACAGAAAATCGATTCCATCCCACGTTTTGTCTAGGGAGAAACAAAGGCTACCTTGCTCATCTTCTTTTGAACATCCGTAGAGCCCGTCTGTTTCTCCTTCCCCCTTCATCAACTGGTTCGCTAACGACCGATCTACCCGCTTCACATAGCCGATCATGGACATAGAAGGTGCTTCAATAAATAAAGATGGATCTATAGTAGCAAGAACGGATACGTAAAACACCTCCCCTATTTCTAGGAGAGGCGTTTTCGCAGTGTAGTGCTGAAGACTACATGCCCATGGAACGATCCTGGCGAGGTCCGCGATCATCGCGACCACCACGATCTTCCATTGGACGAGCCTTGTTAACAACGATGCGGCGACCGCCCATCTCAGTGTCGTGGAACATCGAGATAGCCTTGTCAGCTGCTGCGTCGTCAACCATCTCGACGAAGGCGAATCCGCGTGGACGGCGGGTTTCACGATCGAGCGGGATGTAGACGGAGAGGACCTGACCGGCCTGGGAGAAGTGAGCGGTGAGCTCTTCTTCACTCGTGCGGTATGGGATACCTCCGACAAACAATTTTGTTGGCATGATCCTAAGGTTAGGGAAACAATGGGATACTCGTCTGCGCCTGACCCCATCCCCCGACCTCGGGCGGATCTTCGCACGTACTATCCATATCCACTGTCCCATCCATTTTGGGAGTTGTCAATGGGAATGAAGAAAGATAAAAAGAAGAACACTGTACGCCGGATGCAGAGCGAGAAGCGCCCGACAAAGCTACGCGCCAATACAAACATTCTTCAAATTGAAAATTCCCCGAACATTTCTGCTCAGGGAATTTCCTCCGTATCAAAGATCTTATCTGCGCTTCTTGGCGGCTTTCTTAGCAGGGCGCTTCGCGGCCTTACGAACAACTTTCTTCGCTGCTTTCTTAGCAGGGCGCTTTGCTGCGGACTTCTTCTTGGCTGGCATAGTGTCACTCTCCTTTCATTATTATTCGTTCATCTTAGCGATGACTCGAAGTTCGTGGAGATGATCTCATTTCGTGAAAGAGCAAAGAGCATCAGACGAACGCGAGTGTAGTATAGCACACTTGTACACACGTCAAGAGCAAAACGAGAGAAAATATTTCATTCTCTCGTTTCGTAGAC
>CAYQAL010000013.1:0-24895 GCA_964415465.1 uncultured Gammaproteobacteria bacterium | reverse complement strand
TTTGCAGGAAGAATGATCGAGACGACCGGCTGCATCTCAGGCGTGTGTTGATCGTCGGTCTCGGTTGGTGGTGGGCCGAATTGGGTACTTGTGGTCTTGCTTACCCAAAGTTGAACGGCGCGTTCCCAATTTTCATACTGTGGGTCAGATGCAGGGTTGCTCGGCGGAGCACCCGTTGGATCATCTTTATCGAGATAATGAAGAATTTCGTGAGGCGTGTAGTAGATCCGTTCTTCGACGAGGTCAGCGGGTGTGAGATCAGTGGCGAGATAGCCAGACGATTTCACTACCTTCACTTTTTGCATAAATGCGGTGCCGAGGAGTGCAGGTTTATCCGTTGTTGGTGTTTCCGGTGCCTTGAACCGTTCAACCGGCATAGATTTCGTAACCTGCTTCATATAGCCACCCCAAATAGGTGCTGCGATCACCGATCCATCCGCTCCACGACTCATTTCTTTCCCGTCACTATTCCCCACCCAAACAACCGTTGCCAAGTTTGGCGTGAATCCAACTGTCCATGCATCATTGAAGCTATTAGTTGTTCCTGTTTTTGCTGCGACGGGACGATCTGCGAGTGTCAGGTGATTGCGTGCGGCAGCGCTAAACACGAGCGATCGCGCTTGGTTGTCGGACATCACATCTGCTAATTGGCGCGCTGCTTGCGAGTCGATGACGCGCGTTCCTTCCGTCGGTTTCCATTCCTGAAGAACGGTTCCATCATGATCCTCCACTTTCAGAATGAAGCTCACCGGCATTCGTATTCCATCATTTGCGAAGGCAGCAAATGCGACGGCGTGCTCGATCGGTCTCACCTCTCCGGCGCCTAGAGCGAGAGATAGTCCAAAGTTACTGCGGTCACTCAGCGTGGTGTACCCAAGTCGCTCAGTGAAATCTAGAACGCGTCCCAACCCGACAAGATAGAGCGTTTTTACCGCTGGTGTATTGAGCGAGCTTTGTAATGCCTGACGAAGGGAGATGGGGCCGTGCTGCTTAAAGTCGTAGTTTTTTGGGGTATAGTTTCCACTATCCGTTCTAAACACTGTATCCACATCCCACACCAATGTCTGTGGAAGATAGCCACGAGCAAAAGCCAAAGCGTAGACGATCGGCTTAAAGCTCGAACCTGGTTGACGTGCGCCGTTTAAGATCACGTCAAACTTCCCCTTGATTTCATCGTCGTTGAAATCTTTTGAACCGACTAAGGCAAGAACCTGACCGGTTTTTGGATCAAGAGAGACGAGGGCGGCATTGGTGAACTTGTAGGCCTTCCCTCTCGCCTCAACCCCTTTCTTTACCTCCTGCTCGGCAATCTGTTGCTTCTCCCAATCGAGGGTTGTAATGACTTTAAAACCACCCTCCTCACTTCGTTTTAATCCATAGGCCTCTTCAAGCTGTCGACGAACTTCAAGAACAAAATGAGGAGCTTTAAGCGAGTCGTACGTTTTTGGCTTGAGTTTATCGAGCGTTTTAATTGCTTTGGCGGCCTCCGCTTCTTCTTTTGTGATGTAGCCTTCTTCTGCCATCATGTCTAACACATAATGCTGACGTACAATTAAACGAGAACGGTTATCACCGCGAGTCCCTGTTCCATACGGAGAGTAGCGATCTGGTGCTTGAGGAACAGAAGCGAGTAAAGCGGCTTCGTCGAGGGTAAGGTCTTTCGCTGGTTTTCCAAAATAGGTTTGAGCAGCTGATTCGATGCCGTAGATCGTTGATCCATATGGAATTTCGTTGAGGTACAGCTGCAAGATCTGGTCTTTTGAAAATGTTCGTTCAATCTGAAGCGCTAAAATAAACTCTTTCGCTTTGCGCATGAGCGAACGTTCGTTCGTAAGAATGGCGTTTTTTACGAGCTGCTGAGTCAGTGTTGATGTTCCACGGACAGACGTGCGAGTGAGAATACTGTTTCCGAAGGCACGTACGAGTCCTTTCCAGTACACGCCATGATGCGTATAGAAATTTCGATCTTCAATGGCGATGGTCGCGTGCTGCATGTTCAGTGGAATATCCTGAATTTTCACGAGCGTTCGTTTTTCATCTCCATGAAGCTCGTAGAGTAGGTTTGTACCGGTACGATCGTAGATTTTGGTCGATTGCGGGATCGCCTGCATTGATAAGGTGTCTGGATTTGGAAGATCACGGCTCACCCAGGCGAGAAAAATGGTGAAACTGAAGACGCCAATGGCCCCAACTCCAACCAGTGCCAAAAAAGCCTTTTTTAGGAACCGCCAAATACGACCTTTGCGGTCGCTGCGGGACGGTTGAGGTCCGGATGGAGCACCTGGGCGCGTTCGAGACAGAATTCGGGAAAGGGCCATAACTGAAATTTGGCTAATGTAAGCGTAAAAATAGTGTACTTCCGTTGACAAAAACCTGCAAATGTGATATGGTGTTGTCCTCCAAGAGCCCGAACAGGGCTTTTGTTGTATCCAACTATGACATCGAATTCTACGTCTGATGGTGGTAAACGCCCGTTGAACCAGATCGTTTTATCAGCCTTCTTCGTTCTTTTCCTTGTCATTTCTCCCGTTAGCTCCATCCAAGCTCAGACAGTCTCCGCCGACGACGCCGCTCCTGCCGAAACCTCGGTAGTTGCGAGCTCTGATGTAACGGAGCTCGCAGACGAAGCTGACATGCGCTCCGAAATCGGCGAACCAGCCGTCATCGAAGTTATTCCCCCAGTTTCGCCAGAAGTAATCCGTGAATACGTCATTAGTATGACGGCGTACAACTCTGAGCCTGGTCAGACGGACTCGACGCCATTCACCACTGCCGACGGTTCGACCGTCCGCGATGGAATCTTGGCTGCCAACTTCTTGCCTTTCGGTACGAAGGTCCGTATCCCAAGCTTGTTCGGTAATCGTATTTTCGAGGTCCATGACCGCATGAACCCTCGTTATACCCTCCGTGCCGACGTCTGGATGGCCAACAAAAGCGACGCTCGTAAATTTGGTCTCAAGCGCAACGTGAAGATCGAAGTTATCGAAATGGGTGACAACAGTAAAACTCAATGGAAGCGCATCGCTCAGGAAAACGCCCTGAAGCGCGCCATGAAATAAGCCAATCCTTTGGCCCCGAAAGCCCTCCCTGACCGGAGGGCTTTCTCGTCCCCCACCTTCACGAACCGTCTAACGTCTGCTACGATCCGATCGCGTTTTGAGCCAACGGATTTCGAGTGAAAACGAGAAATCAAGCAATGCGTGGATCTTTCTGCATTGTCCCCCTTGCGAAGCGTAAGCGGAGCAAAGCGCAGGCGCGACGCAGACCCAAGTGAGCGCCGTTAGGCGTGAGCGTGTGGTCAGCGTCGCTAGCCGAGCAAGGCGTGGTAGCCAAGTGGTAAGGCACGGGTCTGCAAAACCTGTATTCGCGGGTTCGATTCCCGCCCACGCCTCCATAAAAAGATCCCTGGAAACAGGGATCTTTTTCGTTGATTTGATGCTATTCCCTAACGGTCGACCGTGCTACCCTTTTTTCATGTCACGACGCCTCTTTATCTTAGACGCCAACGCCCTCCTTCACCGTGCTTGGCATGCCCTTCCACCCCTTACGTCGCCTAACGGCCAAGTGGTGAACGCTGTGTATGGAGTGGTGAACATTCTCTTAAAACTCTTGGAAGAGCAAAAGCCAGATGCCTTTGTTGCCTGTTGGGATACGAAAGCTCCGACCTTCCGTCATGAAGCCTATGAAGCGTACAAAGCACAGCGTGAAAAACAGCCAGACGAACTTTATGCGCAGATTCCGCTGATTCAGCGCGCATTAACGATGTTAGGTGTTGAATCTTTTTCGTTAGATGGATACGAAGCGGATGATTTGATTGGAACAATCGCGGTTGGGGCAGCCAAGGACAATTGGGACGTAACCATTGTGACCGGTGATCGCGATGCACTGCAGCTGATCGGAAAACATATTTCGGTGCTGACGTTCAAAAAAGGGGTGAGCGAAACGTTGCTGTACGACGAGAAGATGCTGTATGAAGTGTTCGGTCTTTCGCCGGAGCAATTCCTCGAATACAAGATCTTGCGTGGCGATCCGTCTGACAATATTCCAGGGGTAAAAGGTATTGGTGAGAAAGGAGCAACGGAGTTGCTGCAAACGTATACTTCAATTGATGGCATGCTGCAGGCGGCAAAAGATCCGACTTCAAAACTGAGTGCATCCATTCGACAAAAATTGTTGGCGGCAGAGAGTGAACTTCCTGGATTGCGTGATTTGGTAACGATTCGTACGGATGCACCACTTGGTTGGACGCTGGAATTGCTCGCAGATCATCCATTGGATACCGAGGCCTGGCGAGGGTTTTTACAGGAGATGGGTTTCAATAGCTTGCTGAAACGTTCCTTTGGAAAAGGTGTCGATGGAAAGAAGAAAGAGTCGAAACAGCACAAAGAGGAGGCAGCTGAGTCGAATGGAGCCAGTGAATCGGTCAAGCGGTCCTCGCCTAAAAAAGCCACGAGTCACACCTCTTCTATTCTCGTGGAAGAAGTCGCGAAGAACGAAACGGATGCAAAGCACAAGCTCGCGCAACTAGCCGAGTCGTCTGAGTTGGTTGTAATGGTATTGGAGGAAGCGGCTGATTCGTTGTTTGGAACGGAAGCCTATGGAGTCGCACTCGCAGATTACCAGCGGTGTGTGGTATTGCGTCAGACTGAGCTAAAGAGCCCTTCGGTTCAAGCGGCATTGAATGAGCTCTTTAAAGAAGAGAAGCAGTTGATCGCTCACGATGCGAAAGCAGCGATGCATGGGTTACGTAAACTTGGACTTACGCCTCCAGAGCGCTGGGAAGCCGATGTATTGCTCGCTGGCTATCTTTTGAGCGCGGGAGATCGTGTGTTCACGCTGAATGATTTGGCCGCGCGCTATGGATTGAATGTATTGCCTGAACGACCAACGCCTTCCGCGATGGCGAGTTTGATTCGTGCGCTGAGCGATCGTCAGAAAACCGAGCTTGAAGAAGCGAACTTGCGTAAAGTCTTGCAGGAGTTTGAATTACCGCTCATTCCCGTTTTGTATCGCATGGAATGTCATGGAATTTTGATTGATCGCCCGTATTTGGGTGAGCTTTCGATTGAGCTTGGGCAGGAGAAGCGTCGTTTGGAAAAAGCCATGCAGGAAGCCGCCGGAACGACGTTTAATCCAGCCTCGCCGAGTCAGTTGGCTGACGTGCTCTTCACGCATTTGAAGTTGCCAACAAAGGGCATCAAGAAAGGAAAGACTGGCTACTCGACGGCAGCTTCTGAGCTCGATAAGTTGCGCGGTCAGCATCCGTTGATTGAGCAGATCGAAGAGTATCGTGAAGTAAGCAAATTGCTCTCGACCTATGTCGAAACACTCCCAACGATGACGGATGCAGAAGGACGTATTCACACAACCTTCCATCAGGCAGTTGCAGCCACGGGCCGACTCTCTTCGATGGATCCGAATGTGCAGAATATTCCGATTCGTACAGAAACCGGTCGTCGCATTCGTCACGCGTTTGTTGCGTCTCCTGGGTATACGTTGTTGTCCTGTGACTACTCGCAGATTGAGTTGCGTGTCGTGGCAGCCCTTGCAAACGACAAGCGCATGAAGGAAGCGTTCGAGTCCGGGCAAGACATTCACACAGATACAGCCTCGGCGATTTGGGGCATTTCGCATGATGCGGTGACGAAAGATCAGCGTCGCATCGCGAAGGCGATTAACTTCGGGATTATCTTTGGTCAGGGTCCGCACGGGCTCTCACAAGTCGCGGGGATCAGCTATGCCGATGCAAAAAAGTTTATCGAAACCTACTTCACGATTTATAGCGGTGTGAAAGTTTTCATGGAGTCGACAAAGGATTTTGTGCGTAAAAACGGCTATGCGGAAACGCTTTTCGGTCGCCGTCGCTTATTTCCGGACATTCAGTCTCCCCTGCCTCAGTTGCGTGCGCAGGCGGAACGCATGGCAATCAATATGCCGGTGCAAGGAACAGACGCTGACCTCATGAAGCTCGCGATGATTGAAGTTGACGCGTTACTCCCATCTCTCTCGCCAAAGAGTCGTCTTTTGCTTCAAGTGCACGACGAATTGGTGCTCGAGGTTCCTCCGGCGGATGTCGAGCTAGTTGCAAGAACAGTTAAGCATACGATGGAGCAAATACGGGAAATTGGCGTACCGATTTTGGTCGAAGCCAAAGCGGGTCAGCGTTGGGATGAGCTTGCGCCGCTTTCATTGTAGGCTGTTCGTATGTTGATCGCGTGTATTGGTCCGGATGTGCATCGCGCCCTTGAAAAGGCACGTGAGTTAGAGGCGGCCTTCCGGCAAAAATATGATCAAGATGGATCCAGTATCGAGCTCTTGCATGAAGAAGGGGCTGAACTGGTTGATGCGGTGATTGAGCGTGCGAATACGGTGAGTTTGTTTACGCCACGCCGGTTTATGCGTACGCGAGACTTGTTAAAAAGCTGTCCCAAAGGTCGTGTAGCAGCGCTTGAAAAAGCGTTGTCGGTTGATCCGGAGAATGTGATTGTTGTGACGGTTGAGAGCGACGTGCCACCAGATGCGACCGTAAAAACGCTCTCTGCGCTGCCGAAATGGGTACGCTACGACTTCGCTCGACTGGATCAACGCGCCTTTGAGGCCTGGATTCGTGAGCGTGCAGCGCAGGTAAAGTTCGCGCTCACAGACGAACAGCTCGCCTGGATCGTAGAACGTTCGAGTAGCGACACTTCACAAGCCTCGATTGCATTGCTTATGGTTGCGGCGGGAGTTGATGTGTCCATGTCAAAACAAGCAAGTTCGATTCATGCTTTAGATGAGAGATCGCTCTTTGAATGGGCGGATGCCTACGTGAAACAAGATCCGGCTTGGCGCGCAGCCGTTGAGCGGCTAGGTCCAGACTCGTTGCTCTATCCATTTTTGTCGCAGTTGCGCTCTTACCAACGCGTACAAGCAGGGCAAGAAGCGGGAATTCCTTCCTTCGTGGCACGAAAACTCAAAGGAATCCGAGCCGTCGATTCAGAAGAGCAGTTTGTTCGTTTGTTAGAAGCGGTCATGTTGCAGCGTCAGGGATATGCACAAGAAAGCGAACTCTCAGCGCTTTTCTAAGGCTCTTCTGAAATACGTAAGGATAAAAAACACCTCTGTACCGAATGGTACAGAGGTGTTTTGAACGAACTATTTCTTGTTTTTGCTGACAAGTTTGAAGGCGCTCGCAATTTTGCGCTGAGCGTTATTGGCGTGTAAGACATGTGTCTTCGCAGCCTTGGCCAATGTCTGCTGAAGCTTGGCTAATGTTTCTTTCACTTCGTTGACTTTACCTTCTTTGACCAAGTCGGTCAGAGAGCGGGTCAAATGCTTTACGTGAGTCTTCAAACGAAGATTTTTCGCCGCACGCTTGTGGTTCTTGCGGAGATCTTTGATGGCGGCTTGCTTGATTGGCATAGGAAGATGTCGCGAAGAATACCCAACATCGGGCCGATCGTCAATATATGGTATGCTTGTACACGCGTTTGTGGCTGCAGAGGGTGATAAGATCACACTGAGCGATATTTTCACATTGTGCGACACATACGCAGAGAGGTGTCTATGTAGGTCGAAGAGAGGGAATTTTTGATGAGAAAAGAGAGTTGTTTGACAGTCGGTCTCAGCTCTTCTACTCTTTGCCACGTGTAGGATAGGACGAGTTGAGTATTTTACGACACATGTCCCCATAGTTCAATAGGAAGAACAAGGGCGTCCTAAGCCTTATACAGAGGTTCGAATCCTCTTGGGGGCACCACGACTGTTTCATGTGAAACAGTTCAACCGTACAGAGTCTGGTGTTACGACGGAAACAATTTATGGGCTGATAGCTCAGTTGGTAGAGCGCTGCATTCGCATTGCAGAGGTCAGGGGTTCGACTCCCCTTCAGTCCACCACGCAAAAACGATCACGACATCCGTGATTGTTTTTGTAGTTAAGTTGTTTTACTGGGAGCTGAGAATCGATCCGATCGAGTCACGATGTATTGATATTGAGATGCGATTTTGTGCTGAATTGATGCTGGATGATGGATCCAGGCTTTCCTTCTACTTAAACGAATGTGGTGCTTGATTGGATATCTGATTGAGGCGTACGCCTTGATCATTTGTTTGCATCTCTGGATTAGGCGGGGGTGGCTGATGTCATAAGATAGGGCTATCAGAATACTGTGTGGAAGCTTTAGCGAATGGTTCTCACTGACCAATGGTAATGACGGCTGTGGATATGTTCCAGAATAGTTTGGTGACTACGTTTCACGTGAAACAAAGTATCCACAACTAATCCGCAGATGGTTTTTCCATTTAGAAAAATGGCAAACAACGAGTACGGCGCGTCCTCAGATCTGCTGCGTACGGAGGTAGGCAGCTCGATTAAAGTTTTGCGTAGGTCTGTCCGCTGCCTACATGAATTGGCTGGCTGTCCATGACTCGCTTGGTAAGATGAATCCAATCGATTGTTTCATGTGAAACAACCGATCGAATGAATCGTGGTTTGATAAGAAAGGGCTGTGCGGACATACACGTCCGATCAACGCACATAAAAGCAAGGGCTATGGTTATTCTATCCACAGATGGATGTGTAAATAAAACGCATATTCTAAGGCTATTCACAGATATGAATGAGCTATAAACATTTTATACACAACTTATATACATACATGCTCTATGTATTTTACGACACATAGAAAATGGCTTTAAATAAACACATTAGGTATATGTGTATAAATTGTGTATAATAATATTCTGAATGAAGTAGTCCAGTAGCTTACTGCGACGAGAGCTGAGAAAACCGGTATACTAGATGACATGAGGCTCTTTTTTGTTCTTAGTTTGGCCCTTTTCTTCTGTGTCTTTGGTGTCTGGCATGTTCAGGCGATGGGCAGCGTTAATTACCAGATTCCTTGGGATAGTTTGAATACGGGAGGTGATGAATCGTCCACCAGCACCAACTTTAGATTGCACGACACGATCGGCCAGGCAGCTAGTGGCTCAGCGAGTAGTACCAACTACCAACTTGAGAGCGGCTATCGAGCGAGCTCGGATCTTTTCCGTTTGTCGTTCACCGTTGGTGGGCAGTCGCCGTCGTTCGCTTCACGGTACGTTCAGTTTGATAACACTCACCCAGATTATGTGGTCGTGTCTTCGACGGTGGGGCTTGTGAACGGCGATTATATTGCAGTCGTTCAAAATGTCGGATACGGGGCGCTGGTCGCAACAGGCAGAGTAGTTGGAATCGTTGGTGATATTGTCTCGGTTGATTATTGGCAAGGAGATGTCATGATGATGGATGCCTATTCATCGGGGAATGATGATTACATCTACAAGCTCGATTCGATGACGATCCCCCTCGGATCAATTGTGGCTGGGACGGGGAATGTTGGTTTAGCGGGTGGGTCGGTTATTTCATCGGCCAGTAGCGGTCATACGGTGTACGTGCAGGCCGACGGAGACCTGACGCTGCTCGGGAATGGGAGCGAAACGATTTCGCCCGTTATGGACGGCCTTGTTTCGAGTGATGCCGAAGAATACGGAGCGGAGGCAATCGGTTCATACGCGGTGAGTCCGGGAATTGATCTCGCTGTAACTTCAACCCAACGCGCGATTATCTCGAGCACGGTTCCGGCTACGACGATGGCCGAACGCTTCTTGCTGTTATTTAAACTGGGAGTCACGCCATCAACGGCGCTGGGTGATTATCATCAGACGGTGTATTTCACGCTGACGTCGAACTTCTAGTATGAATCGCGTTCTTGCATGGTTTTTAGGAATCGGTTGTGGGGTGTTGAGCGTGTGTAGTGTGGCGGTTCCTGCTACGAATGCGTTGTCTTTGGCGCCGTCTATTTTGGAAGTACAGGTGAATCCAGGAGAAACCAAGACGGTTGCGGTTCAAGTTACAAACGACGAGGCTTCGCCACTTAGATTGTATCCTTCGATTCAAAAATTTGTTCCGCTCGGTACAGAAGGTCAGCAGCAGTTTTTGCCGCCAACGGATCTAGAGGGTTTGCCTAGTTGGACGTTTGTGGGAGCAAGCGATCGTGTCTTGCAGCCGGGTGAGACGCAGGTGGTGCCGATCGAGATCCGCATTCCAGCTGATGTCGCCGAGGGTGGGTTGTACGAAGCCATTTTTTTCTCAGCACAGCCGCCGCTTGCGGGCCAAGTCTCTCTAGGGATTCGTTCGCGGATCGGGGTGTTGGTATTGGTGACTGTGGGAACACCGGCAACGACGGAGCTGGCGGTAACTGAATGGCGATTGGAAGACGCCGGGCAGCGCACGGCACTTCAAGGATCTGTTCAGGTGAAGTTGAAAAATCTTGGTCGTGCGCACGTAATTCCACACGGCGAGCTCGTGATTCGTGGAACATTCGGCGATGAGGTGGCGCGTCTACCGCTGAACGTGATGGAGGCGCGTGTGTTGCCGGCAAGTGAGCGTGCGTTTGAGGTTCGTTTTGGGGCGAATGAAGGACGATCTCAGATGACGGGCATCCGAGAAGAGCTTGGTTCGTTCGGTCTTGGACGATATACGATTTCGTTAGAAGGGGTGACGGGCGTGCGAAATCTGCCCGCGCCTCTAACGTTTACTGTTCTTCCATGGCGCACGTTGGCCGTATTGGGGGGCGTAGTGTTCGTGATCGGACTGTCTTTTTCTCTGTATCGACGACGCTTGATTCGTTCGTTGCAGGCCCCTCGTACGTAACGTATGCGCTTCCGTTTTCTGCTGGTCGCTCTCTTTGCTCTGGTGCTCAGCTTGGGCATCGGTTTTCATATCCGACGGATTCAAGCGGGAGAGTTGGTTGGTGTTGCGGTACGTTTGACGCGCCAAGCCGTGGCCACATCGACCAACGTGGAGCTTGCGTTTACAAGTCCAAATGGAGTTCATCTTCCAACGGACGACATCTCGATCAGATTTCCTGACGGATTCGATATCAACGCCATTGTCCATACGGATGTCACGTTGTTGTATGGGCCGACGACGGGCTATGAGGTATCAACCGCGATTGCTTCAGCACCGGGGTTGAACGTATGGGGATTTCAACGGGGTGGGCAGACCATCGTGTTGACGCCACCTACAAATGCGGGCGTGGATACGATCCCGAGCGGAAGCCGAGTTACACTGCGCATTGGTACGTGGGGAGGCGGGACGCATCGGATCGTAACGCCGTCTCTGCCGGGCATCTATGAGGTTCGTGTTTCGGGAGAGTTTGATGACGATGGAAGAGGCTATGTGCAGATTTGGCCGGAAGATGGGCTTGGGGTAACCGTAAAGGTTACGGCAGCCGGTGGAGGAGGTCCTCCAGGTGGTTCTCCGGGCGGCGGCGGTTTAATTGTTGGTGGGGGAGAAAGTCCACCGCCTCCATTTGATGGAGTACCACCGGTGATTGTGTCCTTGGTGGCTACAGACCTCACGGATGTATCGGCCCGTATTCTTTTGACGACGGACGAGCCGGCGGATGTGTTTTTGGAATATGGTCGAACGGCGGCAGACTACTCGCTGGGAACACGTGTCCGTACCGACCGACGTACCATGCACGAATTTTTGCTAGAAGGATTATCACCGGAAACGGAATACCACGTGCGTGTGCGTGCGCGTGATGCGATGGGAAATACCCGCATCCATCCAGATTTTTCGTTTAGAACACTAGCCGCTCCAACGACGCTTACTATTTCAGGAATTGAGGTGACATTTGTAGATGATCAGCAGGCAATGATTCGTTGGACGACGAGTGCGGATGTGTTGAGTGGAGTGGTGATCGGAACGCCGCCTGGCACGCGAACGATCATGGGATCGGCCGCAGGACGGAATCAGGTCGTCACGATCACGGGGTTGTCACCCGCCACATTCTATCCGTTTCAGATTGTGGCGACCCCATCTCCTGGACCATCCGTAACAGTTCCCGGACCTGGATTTACGACGTTAAGCGACCGAACGCCTCCGGGGAATGTGCGGAATTTTCGTGGTGTTTTTACCGGCGCGCCACGAAGCATTGAATTGACCTGGGTGAATCCAGAGGATCCAGATTTTAGTAAGACGCAAATTACACGTATGTCCAGCGATGCCGCTGGGAGCGATGTATTTATCTGTCTCACGCCGGGAACGCGGTGTACGGATACACCGCCAGCCGGAGAAACTTCCTTTTTGTATCGAGCGGTGGCCTTTGATGCGAGCGGAAATCCTTCGACGGGCGCCCTCGTCCGTGTCACGCTCACAGCTGCGGATGAGTCGGCTGCTGGCGAGCCAGCGGTTCCAAGACCTGACGAAGAACCGACACCTACAACTCCACCAACTCCACCGCGCGCAGGGGGGGGTGATACCGAAGGTTCATTGCCGCCCATTTTAACGCCACGGCCAATGCCGGATGCTGCCTCTGGAACAGGGACCGTAGTTTCGAGTACGACGCCAATTGAAGGAACGAGCGGAGGTGCGACTTCAACTGATCCAATCGTCATACCGGGCACATCCCTAGACGGAGCGACTGATCCAGGTTCCTCGTCAGGCGAAGAGCGTCTCGAGCTTGCGCCACGTTTTTTCTTGTCAGCCACTGTTCCTGCTACTCCGGATCGAGCAGGCGTGAGATCGGCCTTGATGGGTCGCTCGATTCAGGTGCAGATTCCCGTTACAGAATTGCCGACCTCGCTGACGCAAGCACAGCTCCAAACGAGCGGAGGGTTTATTTACCAGTTCGCGTATCGTGAGCCGCTTGGTGCGTTTGTTTCGGATTTTACGCTTGAAGCTGCGCAAGGTGTAGATCAATTTGCACAGATTCAGGCGGTAGCGGCAGATGGCCGTCGTTGGGAGGGGCGTTTTCCATTCCGAGTGATTATGCCGGCACGGGTAACGGATGTGAGCGAACGGTCAAAGGTGGCGATCGTGGCGGGGGCGGTCATTGAGGCGCTTTCAACTGAATCAAGAGGTGCTGTCACTCGGTTAACCGCCGATGCAGACGGTCGATATGCGAGTGTGTTGGCGAATGGTCGGTATCGACTACGCGTGACCAAGGATGGGTTCCGCCCGTACGAACAGCCTATTCAGATTGAAAACGGTATTTTAGCGCGGGATATTGAGCTCCGCCGCAATGTGCGTTCGATCGCGGAGATTATCAATTCAGAAGCGCCACTGAGAGAAAATGTTACCGCTCTCGCCTCGGAAGCTGTGCTCGCAGCAGAGATCGGTTTGGAGATCGCACGGAGTCCAGAAGTCCAAGGGGTGACGCGTGAAGTGGTTGCTCCGGTCGTAGTGGTTGCAACCGTTGGAACCACAGCAACGGCGGTCAGCGGGTTTACACTGGCGAACTATCTTCGCTTCTTGTTTACGCAGCCACTCCTCTTGATTCGACGTCGGAAGCGCAAGTCGTGGGGAGTTGTTTACAACGCTCTTTCGAAGCAGCCGGTTGAGCTCGCCATCGTTCGTTTGCTGAAAGCGGGTACGAGTTTTGCGATTCAAACTCGTATTACGGATGCGCAAGGACGGTTCTCGTTCTTTGTTCCAGCAGGCTCCTATACGATTCAGGTCCAGAAGCCGGGCTATACCTATCCAACGACCTACCTCAAGAATGAGCGAACGGACGTTGATTTTGTTGATCTCTATCATGGGGAAGAGCTAAAGGTGACACAGATCGCAACGATCTCGCCAAATATCCCACTCGATCCAGTATTGAAAGAGGAAACGCCAAAAGCGATCACGCGAAAGCGGTACTGGCGGAAAACGCAGTCTATCTTAGGTGTCGGAGGAATTTTTGTTTCCCTGGGCGCCATTGTGATCAGTCCAACGTTGCCGATGATCGGGTTCGCGCTGTTCCAGGTGGCGAGTTACGCGGTCTTCCGTCGGTTGGCGATACCGCCAGCACCGAAGCGCTGGGGAATTGTGTATGACTCAGACGGTAAACATCCGCTCGCGAAAGCGGTCGTGCGTATCTTTGATAAGAGGTTCAACAAGTTGTTGGAAACCCAGATTACGTCCAAAGACGGTACCTATGGCTTCTTTGTGGCGAAGGGTCGTTACTACCTGACGGCGGAGAAGCCGGGGTACGAGCGCTATCTTTCAGCAGACCTGGATCTGACACAGGCGAAAGATACCTATATCGATCATCGATTCGCGCTAAAACAAGCGACCGTTGCTCCAAAATAATGTCCACAGTCTAGATACAAGTTATGCACACATCTGTGTATAACACAGGTTATCCACATGTGTATGAGTTTTGTTCTTGGCTAAGACTAAAAGAAAAATGGCATTTAGTCAGGACAGACTACAATGAGGGGGATGGTTTCACGTTCCTTCCGATCGTGGCTCGTTTACGGGTCATGGCTGTGCCTAAAGCTTCTGTGCTTGGTAGGAGTGGTTAGCTGTGTCTGGGGATCGGTATCGGTGGTGCAAGCGGCCAGCGGTGCCATTACGCAGCAGATCAATTATCAAGGACGACTGATGGATAGTGGGGGGTCGGATGTAGCGAATGGAACTTATCAGATGGGGTTTAGTTTATATAACGCGGCGTCGGGCGGGACGCCCTTCTGGACGGCGACTGGTACCATGGCTGCGCCAGAGAAGATCCCTGTGACGGTGAGCAATGGTCTCTTCACGGTCATGTTGGGAGATACCTCGGTGGCTGGTGGAACACAGGCCCCGTTGGATGGCATTGATTGGAACAACGACACGATTTACTTAGGCGTGACGATTGGAGCGGACGCGGAAATGACCCCACGTAAACGACTGGGCGCCGTTCCACAGGCGTTCAATGCGATGCAGTTGCAGGGTATGTATGCTTCCAGTACAGCGGGAGATGGGCAATCTGTATTTACGATTCATCAAACGGATCAGACGGCAGCAGGAGTGGATCGAAGTGCGCTAGACGTTCGAACGCAAGGAATTTCTGATACGAAAGATTACATTGCTCGTTTCTTCTCTGGGACGGGAGACGTTGCTCAATTTAGTATTCGTAACGATGGGTATACGACAGCGAAGCGTTTATATGCAATGGCTTCGACCACGGGAGCGATAGTTACTGGTTTCAACATTGGTAAGACCCAAGGGAATACATGGGGCGGAGCATTCAATAGATTGTTGGTTGGGACGATGTCACCAGAGTCCACGACAGGGACGTTAGATATGGTGACCGTCATGCGTTATGAAGGAAGTCATGAAAACGCACTCTGTTTAGATAATGCGGAAACGAATGACACCTGTGGCTTTGTCGCAGGGGCGAGTATTATTGCAGATGGGACAATTAACGCCTCGGCATTCGACTTGGCTGAACAATACGAAATCACTGGTGAAGCAGCGCCTGGTGATGTCTTGGTGTTGGATGAGAGTAACCCAATGTTTGTGCGTAAAAGTACGGGCTCAGCCAACGAGCGTTTGGTTGGGATCGTTTCTACTCGTCCGGGGTTATTGTTGGGTGACTTGGAGGAGGGGGTGCGTGTGGCATTGGCTGGACGCGTGCCAACGCATGTTTCCATGGCGAATGGTCCGATCGTGGTTGGCGATGCGCTCACGGCCGCGCCTGTTCCTGGCATGGCTATGAAGGCGACGGCTCCTGGCCAAATTCTTGGGTATGCGTTGCAGCCAGCATCGGCAACAGGAACGATCGAAGTGTTTGTAAAAGTTGGCTACGACGCCAGTGCCTTTTTGCGAACAGCTCAAGGTCAGACGACGGTGAATGGGTCTCTCGTCTTTGGATCCATGCAGTCTGCTACAGCCGGAGCGCCAGCGGCGAACTCCTGGGGAATCACGTGGCGCGGGAGTTTGTGGGACGGCATTCAAGCCATTAATAAAGATTTCCAGTTGTTGAACGAGCCAGTGGTTGGTGGTCCAGCGACCTTTGCCTTGAAGGCTGGTACATCGACTGTTTGGTCGGTGAATGAGTTGGGTGTTATGCGTACGTCGGGAGATTTCTTCTTGGGCGGACGCTTCTTCCCGGCTACGCGTAGCGGAGCGCAAACTGATAAATACGTATTCTTGGACGATACAGGTCCAGCCTCTTCCACCTACATTGCGACGAATGCCGATGGATGGCAGGCGAATACATCCTACGACTTTGCTGAGCGTTATTATTCACCAGATGCGCTTGAGCCGGGAGATGTGGTGATCTTGAGTCAACGTGGTCGCTTCCATGTGCAGCGTTCGATGAAGCAAGGCGATGTTCCGGTTGGTATCGTTTCGACCAAGCCAGCCTTCGTGGCTGGTGCGCCAGAGCCATCTACCTTCCCAATCGCGTTGGCAGGACGCGTACCAACGCGCGTTTCGGCCGGCGCAGGGGCCATTCAGGTGGGTGATCCACTGACGGTTTCACCAATGCCAGGTGTGGCGGTGAAGGCGATTCAAGCGGGTCCAATCGTCGGGTATGCCTTGGAAGACTATTCTTCTGCCACGGTTGGAACCATCGAAGTCTTTGTGAACGCGGGTTGGTGGGGCGGTTCCGCGATTATCATGAATGAGAGTAAGCCGGAAAAGGTTGGTCTTGTGGCTGCCCCGTCGGCAACGGTTGTGCTACCAAAGTCGTACCAAGGGGTTGCGCGTATCTTGGCGGGCGCAACGAAGGTGAAAGTAGTTCATCCATCACTTGGCACCTTCCCGCTGATTCAAGTCACGCCATACGGCAAAGTGGATACGCAGTGGTGGACTGATAATTCCTCAGATCGGGGTTTTGAAATAATTTTGAAAGAGCCGCTCGCGCAAGACGCGACCTTCAGTTGGCGCGCCGAAGAGATGAAGCCAGCCGACAATCAGCTCTTCTTATCAAACGAAGAGACAGCTGAATGGGATATTTATAATGGCCAGCCTGTGGTTCGTAGCGCGCAGCCTCAAGTGCCTACGCAGCCGGAGACGTTGCCAGAAGTAACCTCGGCGACCACGACTCCAGAAGTTCCAGAAATCTCACCTGTAACGACCACACCTGAAGTGCTTGAACCCGCTCCTGCTCCTGCGCCGGTAGAGGAGACGCCCGTTCCAGTAGTCGAGCCAGTCGAACCGGCAGAGTCTGTATCGCCTGAGTCAATTGTTTCGTCACCTACTGAACCAGAGACCGTAGACGTAGCACCAACGTCTGAGTCAGTTCCTGAAGAGAGCTCGTCACCGGTTGAGCCTGCTCCTGTTGAACCAACCGCGTAAGCGATTCTAGTGAGTGCTGCAACAATGCTATACTTCCCGTATGTCGCGCTCTGTGATCGCTCTTTTTGTGCAATCGTTTCCCGCTGCCCTGCCGCACGCCTGGCGTGTCGTTTGGCGCGCCCATCTCGTCTATTGGATGGACTGGTTGATTGCGCTATTCCTGTTCGCGTTACCGTGGTTCGCAATCCCACATTGGGTTGATCCGGTTGAATTACCTAAAGCCCTCCTTAGTATTGGTGCGATGGCGTTGTGGTTCGTGTTCCGTGGTGTCTACTCCGCGCTTGGTCAACTAGAGCTCCGAGAAGGCTCCGCATTGCCTCGCCGCTGGTCGGCATTTTCTGTGTGGATGATCGTGTTAGTAGGAGTTGCGAGTATTTCCTGGGTACTGGCTGCCAGTCGTGGGATGGCGTGGTTAGGGAACGGAGCGCAAATCAGTTCGTCGTTTGCGACGATCCTGACGGCGCTGTGGCTGATCGGTGCGGTCTATGAGGCTACCCAGCGTTCTGTTTTGACAGGGCGGTTCTTTACGCGTTCATGGTTTGCGGGAATGTGTGTTGCGCTCATCGGTTCATTGCTCGTTCGTATTACGGCTGGTGCGGCTGCAGCTCCATCGATCTTTTCAGTTGGTCGAATCTTTGATCTGTGGTTGTTCTTGCCGGTCGTCTGGTTGGTCGGTCTTGGGTTGTTAGCGACGCGCGGCTCTATCCAAGCGCCACTCACGTTTCGTAAACTCGCACGCTATCGATTGAGTCACTTAGTATTGGCCTTGGTTCTTCTCGCGACGCTCATTGGTGGACTGTTGGTCGATCTCGGTTGGCTTTGGTTGATCTTGTTCGGTGGATCAATCATTGTGAAAGTTTTGCTCATTTCCGCGAAGCGGTATCCGTCGTTAGCAGGGTTTTTGTCGCTTCTTGGTTTGTTTGGCGGTCTCTTCGGTCTCCTGATCTCTACCCAGCAACTTGCGACACCGCAGTGGATTGTTCAGGGCCGACAGGCGCTTGGGATAAACCAGCTGTCAGAAGTGTTGCCGAGTCAGAAGCTGAGTTGGCACGTCGCCAAGGCGGGCTTACAAGACGCGCCTTTGTTCGGTGCTGGTCCCACGAGTTGGATGTCTGTCTTTGATCGTGAACGACCGCTTGAGCTCAATCAAACACCGATTTGGAATGTACGCTTCCCACGCTCTGCTTCCTTGCTCACAACCGTCCTAACAGAGTATGGATTAGTTCCGAGCGTGCTCGCTACGTTGTTTTTTCTTATCTTGCTCGGGGTGGCAACGAGGGTGGCTATTCAAAGCAAGGATCCCGGTCTTGCCTGGCATGCGCTCTTTGTTGTAGCAGGAATTGTATTCGCTACGCTTCGTCCAACGAGTACGCTCTCTGTTTTGTCCTTGTCTTTCTTGGCCGGTCTTTTGGCGGCGCGAGTCTTTTTACCGGCGAAGGCTCAGCTTGAATGGTCTGAGCGTCGAGTGTTTAGTCATTCTGCGGTCGGTGCCTGTTTGGTCCTCGCCATGGTGGCATCGATGGTGGTGTTTCAGCGCGCCGTCGCCGCTGACCTCCTGACCTCGAATGAAGCCTATGCCCTTCCTCTGACCCGTCGGTTGAACCCAGCCGATGATTTTACGTATGCGCGAGAAGCGTTGATCTCGCTCGATCAGGCAGAAGTTGTTGCAGGTCGCGGAGACCTCCGTAACGTACTTGCTTGGCTTGATCGTGCCGATCAGGCGATTGCTGCTGCCCGTGATCGAAATCCAACGGCTGCCGAACATGTGGCACTAGCACTTCGCTCGGCCCAGCTTCGCACCCAGCTCGATGAAAAAGCCGAAGAGCGCGTCTTCGCGCTTGCCGCAGAACTTGACGCACTTCGTCCAACAGATCCAGGCACGCCGCTCGCGATCTTTGGAGTGCAACGTTTGCGTGTCGCGCGTGAAGCGCAGATTATTGCTCAAGAACAGGATCCGGAGCGAAAAGAAGTGGCTCTACACCGAGAAACTCAGGCGAAATCAGCCGCTGAATCCGCTCTGCAAGAATCGCTTCGCCGCAAGGCTGATTTCGCGCCCGCACTCTACGCGAGAGCCTCTTGGTTGGCGCAGCAGGGAGAAACACGGCAGGCGATTGCGTCCTTGGAACAGCTCGCAGAACAAAATCGCGATCGAGCCGATCTGTTGGTCCCGCTCGCGTTGCTGTATCGTCGCAATCAAGAGCCGCTCAAAGCTGCCGCTGTGTTCGAAGCGTTAGCTCTCCGTGCACCGCAAACGCTCGAGTACACGTGGCAGCAATCGCTCGCATTGATTCAGGCCGAACGTTGGAATGAGGCGACGGTGGTTCTACAGCGGTTGGTGGCTACGGATCCTCGCGCAATCCAGTATCAGCAGCAATTGCAAGAAGTACTCCGTCGTCGTGCGCAAGCCAGTACGCCAGTGATCGCAACTTCTACGCCTGCTACAGCAACGTCTACCGCCACCTCAACAACGCCTACGTCAAAACCCGCGACGCGTCGTCGTGTTACTCGCTAACCCCTATGTCTCTTCTCATTGCTTGGAAACGTCTTTTTGATCGCCCAGCAGCTGACAATAATCGTCAGGCAGGGGAGATTCGGTCATGGCAAAAAGTCATTTTAGATGAACAAGAGGGGTTACGCGAAGAGCTCGAAACCGTCCTTCGAACCTACGTGCGCACGGTCGATCGCTTCGTTGAACGCGCCGCAGACTTATCTGAAGAACAATTCGCCAACGAGCAGCACGCGATCGAATCGATTCGAACGATTTTGCAAAATGCGATTCGTCGTTTGGAAGTCAGTTGCAAAGATCACCGTGAACTCTTGGATGAGTGGCACGAGTGGGTGGCATTTCGCCGTGCGGCTGGGCAAAAGCATGAGCTCGAACCATCCCATCGTTTACGCATTGAAATGATCCGGTCCGAGCTTGCCGCTCGTGACATTAAGGTAGAAGACCCTTTGAAAACTGAGCAGGTAACGGTGCGTGTTGAATCAGCTCCCGCGCCGCTCGCTGTCGCGTCGTCAGAGGGAGTCGTTCCTCCTACGCGAAGACAAGAGCCAGAGCTAGATGATCTCGCCGATTGGATGGAGCTTCGCCGAGCGCATATCGAACCTGAATGGCAAGCGGCTGAGCGAGCTTGGAGTGAGCTAGCTCCAGAAGCGCACCTGTATCCAGAAGCGGCAGCAGCTTCGCTTAAGCGTCTGAAAGAAGCACACGCAGACCTTCGGTTACTCGATCGTGCCCGACGTCAGCAGCGTCATCGCGTAGCGGTGTTTGTGCGGTAAACCGCCGCATTTCTTGAACAGTTTTTCTCCATCTGGTACCGTCATCCCGACCCAGCCGTTCTTCTTGTGCTTGCACAGATGCCGGTTCGGTCACTTGAGACGGGCCCTTAGCTCAGCTGGTAGAGCGCTTCCATGGCATGGAAGAGGTCAGCGGTTCGATCCCGCTAGGGTCCACCATACAAAATCTCCGCTTTAAAGGCGGAGATTTTGTATTCAAAAAACCCAAGTTTCTGCTATTGTTCTCCCTATGCCAAATATCTCAAAAGCCTACGTTCGATTAGCGATCTTCGATGCGGATGGCGTTGTAACCAGTTCCAAGAAGTTCGCGGAGGATTTAGAAAGGGACTTTGGGATTACGCCAGAGTCGCTGGAGCCCTTCTTTCAAGGACCGTTTCAAGAAGTGCTCATTGGAAAAGCGGATCTGAAAGAAGCGCTCGAGCCGTACCTAAAGGAATGGGGTTGGAAGAAATCGGTCGATGAATTCGTCGAGTATTGGTTTAGGTCGGAAGATATCGTGAATACCGTCGTTACAGATGTGATTTCGCGACTTCGTGCGAGCGGAATTAAGTGCTATCTCGCAACCAATCAAGAGAAGTACCGTCTCGCCTACATGCGTGATGTCATGGGATTCAAGCGGGTGTTCAACGGGCTTTTCTCGTCGGCTGACTTGGGTTGCAAAAAACCGGAGCCGCAGTTTTTTGATCGCTTGCTCAAGCGCATCGATCCAAAGCGAGAAATTCCAAGACGAGAGATTTTGTTTTGGGATGATTCAGAAGCGAATGTAGCTGCTGCAAAAGAACTAGGCATTCAAGCGTATCGCTACGTAGACCCACTGTCGTTCCAAGAAAAGATGCAACAAATTCCACTGATGGCGCCACGCTTTCTTAAAAAGAGAAGATAGGAGAATGATTTTTAAAACGACGAACGCACTCCTAGGGCGCGCACGAGTGTCGTGTCGTCGCCTTGCGGAGTGCGCGAGGGGTGATCAGCGCGTTGCACGCTGCTTGTTTTGGCGCCGGAGATGCGCGTCGAGAAGGTGCCAGGTGTGCGTACTCTCTCGCCCCCAGCAGACGCCTCGATGGTGACCTTTGAGGCACCGTGCCAGAACCGTCTTGAGAGGCAGGAACGCTCGTCCGACGATCTGCTCTGCGTCTTCCGGTCGGGCGAGCTTCGGCTTCGCATCAGGCTTGAGCTCGACGAACGCCTGGAAGACGTTGCCGCGAGCGATGCCGAGCGACACGAGCTGCGCCTTCCGAATCCGGATGGAGCGAATCGGCACCTGGCCGAACTCTTCGGCAACCTCGCGTCGGACCGTCCGATACAGCACGCGTCTCGACGGTACTTCGACGAGGAAATCGTGGCCGTCCACGTCATCGACGAGTCCACCCGGCGGTTCGGCGCAGGTGATGAACCCGTGCTCGTCGCAGAGCGAGCGAAGGCTCGGAACGCTCCCGAGCTGGCGCTTCATGTAGACGACGCCGACCTCGATCTGTCCATGTCGCTCCCGGTAGATAGCGGCCGTGACGGATGGTCGAGAGACGCCGTTCAGCGTGTCGTAGAGCGCGGTGCCATCATCTCGTTCGATGACCACGCTTTCCACGCGAGCGACGGCCGACTGAACGCTCAGATGCGTTCCAGGCGGCAGTCTGATCGGTTCCGTACCGACCAATAGCTCCGGAGTGAACGATTCACCGAACGGCGGATGAACCGTGAACTTCCAGAGATTCGGTCGGCCGTGAAGCGCCTCCGGAAGAGGTGCCGCGTGCATGGGCCGGGTTTGATGTCCCAAATGGATGATCTCCTAAATAGAGTGAAGGGGCAGCTCAGATTGGTATTTTTTTATTACTTTGTCAATTTTGGTCTGATATACTGTCAGGCAGTAATGCGCCTCTCTACTCTTTCCAAACATTGGCTATTCACGAGTCTACCCCTCTGGCTCTACATCATCCTGTTTAAGTCAGGTGGGTCATTATATTACACGGCGTTGCCAGTACTCGGTGAGCAGGTCTTACCTATTTGGTTGGTCGGTGTGCTGATCGGTGCGGCGTCCTTCGTACAGTTGGTTTTGGATGTGCCAGCAGGATTGTGTTTGGATCGGTACGGCTATGTTCGGTTGTTGCGACTTACAAGCGCCTGTCTTTCCGTTGGAGGAATCGTTCTATTCTTCTTCGTTGCAACATTGTTTCTGTGTTCCATTCACCACTTCCTACGTCAGCGAGACCACATCGCTATCCTCACAAAGACTAAGCCAGATACAACACACCCCACATCGGTTGATGCGGGGTGTGTTGCTCTTAGACGCTCGATACAAGATCAAGCAATCAATCGAGGGGAGGACGAGCTGTGCGAGTGTAACGCTATGCTCTCCTCAGAGCCTCTGGCTGTAGGGGATGTAGAAGGGTGCGGAGTGGGGGCGGATCAGGTCATGCCGAAGAGCATCGAGCCGAGGTGCATGTCCTCCGGGGGCTGGAGCACGCTCGTGATCACGAGCAGCATGTCGCTCATCTCGGTGAACCCGTCGGGGTCCGAGACCGGCATCCGTGCGAAGCGCTGGTCGGTGAACAGGGTGTCGCGCAGGCGGAGCTCGTCCGTGCGCGTGATCTGCCCCTCGATGCGCATCCGCTCGAGCACCTGGATGCCGCCGAACTGCGACGCGATGATCCCCGCCATGGGGTGCTTGCCGTAGCGGATGGGCTTGCCCCGCCGCCAGACGGCGAGCGCCCTGCCGCGGGTCATGGCGGTGTCGTCGAGCATGGGTCGCTCGAAGTCGCGCTCGGCCTCCGAGAGGTCGATGATCTCGGGGAGGAGGGACGTGTTGATCTCCGCCTTCAGCCGCCGCACCGTGCCGCGTCCGACCTGGCCCTTCACCTTGAACGTGGGGGCCTGGCTGCGCGCGGTCGCCCGCGAGAAGTGGTACCCGCGGACCGCGTCGCGGAGGTTGGTGGCCTGGCTGCGCGCGGTCGTGT
This sequence comes from uncultured Gammaproteobacteria bacterium, assembly GCA_964415465.1. GTDB lineage: Bacteria > Patescibacteriota > Patescibacteriia > 2-12-FULL-60-25 > 2-12-FULL-60-25 > JAGOTP01. Next base: position 1,571 of record CAYQAL010000013.1, on the reverse strand, counting down.
CGACGAGCGGAGTACCGTCGGCACCGACGAAGATGCCGGCGAGCGGCAGCTTGGTCCCGGGAATCCGGGGCTGCTGGCGCTGGCCAGGGGTGACGAAGCGGAGGGTGTCGGGGTCGAAGTTGCCGCAGCTACCGTCTCTACACATGGGGGTACCTCTCCTGCGCCGCGGGGATTGAGTGAGATGTGAAATCCGCGGGAGGGGCAGATTGACGTAAATCAAGCCACCTCTCCAGCGGAACTCCTATTTTTAGCATAATTACCCACTTTTGTCAATGTACGGCAGTGTCTTTTGTTGAATAATTTAGCTTAATTTAAAGGTTTTTACCCATCTCGTTATCCATGTTTGTTCATATTGACTATTGTTCTCTAAATAAAGAATATTTTCTTGGTTTTTATAGCAAGCGAAATACCAATGCAGCCTCTCAATAAACTCATCCGAATCCTCATTCGCAAAGATCGTATCGCGATTCACGCGAGTTGCGGCTGAGCGTCGTCCTTGGAGTCGTTGTTTAATTACTTCAACCGGCGGATTCAAGACCACGGTTGCTGGCCGTGGTTGGAAGTTCTTGAGAACGAGATTGAGCTTTTGAAATTGTGCTTCAGAGATCCAGCCTAAGTCGCGATATACGTTGATGTAGGCTTCAGAATCGTAGACGGAACGATTGGTAATGATGCATTGCTCGGGATGTTTGAGAGACTGGCTTCGAGCATAGTTTGTGATGAAGAAGCGGTGATAGAGTCGCATCAAACAGCGTTCAAAGTGGGAGAGCGATGAGAGGCTCGGAAAGTCCGTCGTGAAATCGATATCGAAATCGTTTTCGACGAAGTTCGGTGACTGGGTGAGCAGGGCTTTCGTGAGGGTTGTTTTGCCGCCGCCATGTGGACCTGACAGAAAAAGGGGAGTCATAAGAAGAAGCTATTTGTTGGTAAGTCGTTGCACGAATTCGAACTTGCGTTCGGTTGAGGGGCGTAAGAGTTTGCTGAGATATCGATGGATCTGTGCTGAGATAGTTTCAACGCCTTTAAGAATCTCGGTCTGACGATTTTGGGTTCTTGGATAGCCGGGCAAAAACCCAGCGTACTCAACTTCGAGTTGTTTCTGTGTACGTCTGTGGCTTGTACAGAAGGTAATGGCGATGGCGTAAATGCGGCCATCACGCGGATCGATCACGAAATCCTTCACGCGCTCTTTTGTCATCTCGCCGATGACGATTCCACGCGTTGTAAGGAGACGAATCAATGTTTCTACGTTAATGAGCTTGTAGTGGTGTCGGGTAAAGCGGTGGTGGATCTCCGGATGCTGTTCGAATTCCGCTTGGTCGATGAGGAGCGTCTCAACATTCTTGAAGACTGAGTACTGCTTTCCTTTCAGAATCCGATGACGCTTGAGTTTGATCATTCGTACACCACGATAGCGAAAGAGCGAGTATTCCGTTTTGCCTTTGAGAAAGAAGGTGACCTGTGTTGAAAGTCGATCGCCTCGTTCCATGGTGCAGAGAGCAAGCGGGGAATCGTCTAATACAAAACACGCCCGAACCTGTTGTAACACCTGAAGGCTCGTGGCGTGTCGT
>CAYQAL010000012.1:9418-25840 GCA_964415465.1 uncultured Gammaproteobacteria bacterium | reverse complement strand
AAGTCGTAGACAGCCGAAAAACCACCGTAGATTTCCGACGATGGGTAGACAAAGCCGCGACGTTTGCAGAGCGCAACGAGCGACTCCATGGTGAGAGGCGTAGACATAAAAGTAGGTTGTGAAAACAGGCGTTAGACCGTGAGAACGTCTTTTTCTTTTTCCGCTGTCATCGTATCGATCTTGGCGTTCCATTCGGCCACGACCTTATCGAGACGCTCAAGCTGGCGACGTTTTTCATCTTCTGAAATTACTTTATTCTTTTCGTCGGCGGTAATGAGCGACTTCACCTTTTCACGGACGTTACGGATCCCGACTTTAGCCAACTCCTCTTTTTGATGGACCGTCTTCACCATATTCTTACGCGTTTCTTCGGTCATTGGGGGCATGTTCAAACGAATGGAAGTACCGGCAACGGTAGGCTGCATCCCGAGACCAGCATCGATCAAAGCTTTTTCAACATCCTTCACCACGGTTTTGTCCCAAGGCTCCATTTGGATGGTTTTGGCGTCTGGAATCGTAATCGAACAGACAGACTTTAAATCCATCGACTGCCCGTAGGCCTCAACACGAATATTTTCAACCAAGGCTGCATGGGCACGGCCCGTGCGCAAACCCTGAAGCTCCTTATGAAAGTGGTCCAACGCCCCCTGAAATTCCGCTCGATGATCATCAATGTGGTTCGCCATAGAAAAATGTATCTATGGCATGATGCCAAGGAAGGGAAGAACGGTCAAAATCGCTACTTTTTCACTGGCGCTGCACCCAAGATCAAGGCTGGTTTTTCTTCACGACTGTAGACCATCCACGCTACGCCACGGGTCGTTGGAAGCTTTTTTGAGGACCAGGTCGTGCCACCATCCTTACTCATGACGAGCGCGCTCTTGGTTGAGTAAACCAAGGTCTTTGGATCTTTTGGATTCACGATAAACGAGGTGATTTCGGTTTCCTGAGGAGCTGTTGGAAGGGTAACCGCACGCCAGGTAGCAGCTGCATCATCGCTCACGAGCAAGCCATACTTAGAAATGTGGTAAATGCGATCTTTGGTGCTTGGGTCGAGAACGACGAACTTTGGCGTACGAGCGTACTGGAACTCCTGGAACTGCTTGCGGATTTCAATCCAGGTCGCTCCCCCATCAACACTCTTCAAAATACCAGCACCGTTGGTTGCCACGTAAATTACACGCGAGTCCTTTGGATCAATCTTCAAGTCGTTGATACGGTTGTTGTCGACACGGTGCATCGGACGCCAGGTTACAGCTCCATCATCGGAGCGAAGAATGTCACCGTCAGAGGTACCGATGTAGAGGGTTTTTGGGCTGTACCAGTCGCCCGCGATTGCCGTGATAAGCGTGTCGGATTTTGGATGAGACCAGGATTCTGCCCATTCACGGCCACAGGTCGTGGTTTTCACGATCTGATTGGCGCGGATCGCATACACCGTACACTTATCCTTTGCATCTACCACAATTCCGTTGACCTTGCCTTTGGTTAAGCCGTTGGAAAGGTACCAAGACTGGGCATTATTCGTAGTATACATCAACCCGTTTTCATTCGTTCCAACATACATCGTGTTTGGGTCTTGTGGGTCGAGTCCAACTGAGACCGTTCCAAGCTCAATCGTGCTTCCAAGCTGGGTATCCAAGTTCAGCACCTTGAGCTGCTCCCATTTCATCGCTTCATCGCGCGTGCGGAAGACGCCACCATCACCGACAACGGCCGTCGATCCACCGAAGCCGAAACAGCCAGCGCCCATGAGGGACAAGGCCAACAAAGGAGCTGCGAGCAAAGACCGGCGATTCATAGAGAGAAAAGAGAGGACGAATCAAGAGAGCGAGGAATAAAATGGGTGGGAACGAGAGGTAAAGTTCCATTCCATTCTAGCGCAAAACGCGGAGAAAGGGATCCCCCCACGAGTTTTGATGCGTGGATAAGTCCGCGGGCCATGCGAACCGTTTCCAGTGGATGCGAGAACCATTCTTGTTGGATGGCCTGTTCCGCTTGTTCAAGCAGAACACTCCAGCCTTGTGCCGGCTCTTCTTGTCGCTCAGCGAGCGTGACCATGCGATCAATGGCGAGCAAACGAACGCCTAGATCTCCATGAAGTAGTTGCTCAGCCAACGCATTCGCTTGTTCTTTGGACGCCTGCCAGCCGGATAGATCGGACAGGTAGCGCAGAGCTCGGCCAGGACAGCCACGAGCCGCTTCTGCAAGTGCTGTTGGATCTTTCACACCATGGGCTGTCTTCAGCCACTCCTCAATCTGCTTTTTAGGAACACGTGAACATGCGAGCGGTGCCAATCGCGAACGTAATGTAGCCGGCAAACGATCTGGTCGTTCAGCAAGAAAAAGAAACACCAACGCCGCCGACGGTTCCTCTACTGTTTTCAACAAGGCATTACAGCCTTCCTCATTCAACGTGTCGGATTCTTCAACAAGAATCACCATCTTGCCACCACGTGCAGACGACAAAGAAACACGTTGCAATAATTCGCGTACCTGGCGAACAGAGAATTCCTTTGTCCCCTCTTCGCGAACAAATCGAACGAAGTCTGGGTGCGCTTGCAAACGATCGGCTAAACGAGCGCGATCAAGCGACGCCTGTTCTTCAGGTGAGAATAACAACGCAGCCGCGAATCGTTCCGCTAACATCTGTCTTCCTACTCCCTTTGGCCCATGAAAAAGATACGCCTGACCAGGACGCGCAACCACCCGCGATAACACATCGCGAATCTGTTCGTGACCAAGGACATCATCAAACAAGGGGTGCATGCAGCCTAGCCTAGCAGGCGGCCGGACTTTGATCGAATGGTGGGAATTCAAACGGGTTTTTAAACCCGCGTTTCTGAGCAGCCGCGCGTACCAAAAATCCAAGACGATACCAATGTGGTGGGATAACGGCAGGACCAGGCAAGTGAAGCGACCGACTATTTGGACGAATGCGATAGAGCTGATGGAGTGATCTCATAAGGTTCTATAAATGTCTTTTCGATGACCAATACGTAAGAGAATGAATACATTGCTCGCTTTCTTCTTTAGCACGATTCGGAAGTCATTCACTCGTATCCTGTATAAACGAGCGGGGTGCTTCAAACGTTTTACGTCCAACAAATCAAAACGAGAGTCGATAAGCCAATCGATTACTTGATCAATCTCTTGTTTGACTTGGTCTGGCAGGCGCTTTCGATCACGCTCGAAGCTGGATGCGACCAAGAGCTGCGTCATATCAAATCGCGTGAACTCCGAATCGCCTTCACCTTTCCCGCGCGAACTTCTTTCAGTGATTGTTCAATCTTCTTGGCGAATGAAGGACGAATTGAACGAATGTCTTCCTCGTCAGATCTAAAACCTTCTCGCTTTTCAGCTTCGAGCTTTTTTAGTCTCGCCTCTACTCGGAGCAAGCGAACATGCTCTTTTCGAGAGATCGTAACGGTGTCACGTGGCATGTGAAATAGCATAGAGAGAAAAGGGAGAGTTTTCAAATAGCCCCTCTATACCCCGTTCCACGCCCTGGAACACTCGTCAATATGTGGACAACCGTCTATACCGCCGCCTGACGTCCGTGAAACGTTTGTTCGTGACGAATTACGCTGTGTGCAACGGCAGCAATCTCAACTTCTTGCTTCATATGAAGTTTCACGAAGTGATCGACATGGTCGATGATCTTATTCTCCACATCTCTTAAACCTGTCTTGAATTCATCACGCGTGACCGCCGTATCTTTCACAAACTCAATGGTTTCCGCCATGGATCCCATCCCCTCTTCTATAGATCCTACCTTCTCCTTTAACCATCCTACATCTTCTTTAAGCAGACCTACTTCTTTCTCCAAACCTCGAACCGAATGACTTAATTCCTGAATAGCCCCAGTTACCTGTTTCGTTAACTGTGCAATCGAAGAAACGACCGTGTGTAACGTTGGTTCTTTTGGTGACAAAGAACGTGGTTTCATACAAGCAACATACCAAGAATAAACCCGACTCACAATCCGACCTTCTCTACTCCGTTCCATGAATAAAACAGGCTGTCAATGAGATGTATAAAAATGCGTTTCCCCCTAAAACGAGAAGTGCCCCCACCAAGCTTCCGCGTGACCGAGATCCGGTCAACGCTTGAAGCGAGGTGAGGGCGACATCCCCAAGGTATGGGTAAGTCAAGTCAAATGTGCGGGGAGGCGCCTGGAGAATCCAGGGCTTCGTCTCTCGTTGTGAGCGAGAGGTCACTTGAGGGAGGGGTGGTTCATCGCCCGCCGTGACGAGCGGGCGATGAGGGGAAGAAGGCGGTCAGGACGCGGGCACCCAGTTGCAGCCCATGCGGCCGTTGTCGACGGCCCGGAGCTGCACCCGCTGGCCGTTGCGGTAGGCCTCGACGCTTCCGTACTGGAGCATCGGGCCGCCGCGGACGGCCACGTGACAGGACCAGGTCTCGAGCGGCATGGGCGCCGTCGCGGGCGTCGCCGGGAGCGTGAACCGCGCGTTGAAGTGCAGCGTCGCTCCGCGCGCGAACCGCATCGTCGGGCAGCGCTCCGTGTGGGTGAGGGGGGCGCCGCTCTGGGCGGGGTCGAGGTAGTTGAGGGTGCACTCGCGGGCGCTCCCGTCCCAGACCTCGATGGACTGGATGGCGTTGGCGCGGTCGCCCGAGGCCGTCCGGTAGATGAGGCGCCACTCGTCGAACGCGGGCGGGGTGGTGCCGGCGTCGGCGGGCGGCGGGGTGACGCCCGAGTCGACGGGCGGGGGCTGGGTGCCGGCGTCGGCGGGCGTGGTCGACCTGCAGTCGCTGTCCACGCACACCGTGCCGCCGCCGCAGACCCGGCCGCAGCCGCCGCAGTTGTTGCCGTCCTGGGTCAGGTTGACGCAGGTGCGGCCGCAGAGCACCAGACGCTCGCCGCAGACCACGGTCATGCCGGAGTCGACGGGCGGGGGCTGCGAACCGCCGTCGGCGGGCTGCATGCCGGCGTCGGCCGTGGAGGGCACGTCGACGTCCGACGCGCAGGCGTTGAGAGCGAGGGCGAAACCGGCGGAGACGAGGGCACGGAGGATGTTCTTCATGGTGGACGCTCCTGCCGGTGAAACCGGCGTGGGGATGGGAGACGATCTGAGACCAGAGTCAGCCAATCGCCGAAGCAAGAGGCCATCAGATGATGGGTAAGAACCGATCGTCTGACGATTCATCAGCGGTGAAGCTGATGTCGTTAGGATGCCTTGCGGCGATCCTTCTCTGGGCATCCATGTGCCCGCCTTTAGCCGAAGCCTAGGGCTATGTGGGTGCGGCTTGTGAGGCCGCGGAAAACCTTCTTCCATCTTGTCGAAGGGACGACTTGGAAGGTTCGAATCAGGCCACCATCTTGTGATGATGAACTCATTCGAGCTGGGGTGCGACACTTAAGGTCGTCGCGTGTGGTGCGTGTGCACCCCGTCGAGTGGCTAGTCTCTTGTTCTAGCCAAATGTTCGAAAGTTCTTATTCACTTCCTTCCTAGAGAGAGTTGTTGTGGTTGACTCAGACCGCTACCCGCACCGTGGGTTGGCGATCAGAGCGTGACGCCGAGGGCGAGGTCGAGCTCGCCCGTGGCGCCGCCGATGAGCGGCCGCTGCAGGATCGTCTGCACGAACCCAGCGCCGCCGCCGCCGCGCACCTGCCAGAAGAAGGCCGCGCCGTTGGGCCGCTCGGCCCGCGGGAAGAAGGGGTGCTCGCCGCGGATGCCGACGAACACGCAGGCGCTGCCCTGGGTGGGCCCGGTGGCCTCACCCTGCCCGGCGTCGCCGAAGCGGCCCGTGAGCGAGAGGCTCAGCCCGAAGGTCACCTGGACCGGCCAGACGCGCCCGACCGCCGCGCCGATGCTGCTCGACAGGTTCATGAGGGGCGCGGCGCCCGGCACGAGCGCCTGGTCGGCGTAGCCGCTGACGCTGGCCTGGAAGTCGATGCCCCAGTTCGAGCGCTCACCCCACTTCACGAAACCGAACCCGATGCCGGGGGTGGTGATGACCCGGGTCCCGCCGACCTGCGCGCTCACGCGCGAGGTGGTGAAGATCCGGTAGCGCATCTCGGAGCCGAGGTCGCGGAGCCGGAAGTCGAAGCCGTCGACGCGCGCGTTGGTCGCGGCGTTGCGGCGCGCGAGCTCCTGGTCGTTGGCGATCAGCACCTGGTTGAGCTGGCCCTGGCCCGCGTTGACCAGGGCCTGCCTCGCGGCGTAGACCTGCTGGTTGTGGTCGAGCGCCGCGATGTTCTGCCCGTCGAGGGTGACCTGCTGCTGCAGGGCGCCGTAGCTCGAGGGGAGGCGGTACACCGTGGTGCGCTGCACCGTCGGGCCGGGGAGGGCGCGGACGGTCCACTGCTGGCCGGGGCGGATGTCGGAGGTCCCCGCCTGCTGGAAGCCGAGGCGCGGGAGGCGCTCGTCGCAGACCGAGATCGGGATCTGGGTCCCCGGGGGGCACGTGGCCCCGCCGGCAGCCTCGCCGTAGAGCGGGCGGCCGGCCATGTTGTTGCAGAGCGACGCGGGCGGCGTGCACTGCACCTGCTGCGCGAAGGCGGAACCGCTGAGCGCGAGCACGAACGCGAAGGCCGAGGTGGAGGCGATCTGACGGGGACGGATCTTCATGACGATGCTCCTGAATGGTGACGGACGTTGACGACTCGGAGGCGACTGCGATTGCGGCAGACACGAAACCGAGCCCTCTCAACTCATTCTCTCTTTGTGGCTTGTGGCCACGAGGAAGTGAACTTGTCGAAAGAGCTCGAGACGCTGGCGATGACTTATCGTATCTGCCGGCGTTCGGGCCGTCTCACCGGAGCGCGTAGTAAACAGAGGAGGAAGCTGTCTACCATGCTCTCGACAGTGGGACGACCTGAGCGTCGGAGGAACCTGCGTGTGTTGTAACTGTCTCAACTTGACGGGTTACTATAACATAATACAAAAAACCTGTCAAGGAACCTTGTACATCTATACTAAGCAGTTTTCGGCTGTATTTGGAGATTTTGCCCTAAACTAAGGGAAAATTCGGCTTTTTTGCGTTGAAAAATCTGTTAAGAACCACTGGACAAACGGCGATTCCCGGTCAAAAGCCAGGCCACTCCGATACATAATCCGATCCCAAATCCAAGCAATCCATTCTTCGGAATGTTTGGTCTGGAGTACCAACGCGAGGCTAACGGAGCGTCGATGATCTGCACACGCACGTTATTTCCAAAGTAGTTCGGCGCTTGGAGAGCTAATTCACGTGAAGCCGACTCAACGATCACCTTCGCCTGGTCGCGACGTGGATGATACGCGCTTACCATCAGAATCCCCGTTCCCGGAGAAACGGTTGTTTCCACTGTTTTCTGCCAGAGCTTGCGCTTGCTATATTCGTCCAACGGAAAATACGTTTGATCGAGATCTTTGGCACTATTTAATATATTATTTGCAAAAGTCGAAGAGTATAAAAGCTCAGACAAACTGCCCGCGATGCGCTCGGTAAACTTGAGCGCGCTGTATGGGTCAACAGCGGCGGTATTCGTTTGCGTAATCAACAAACGAACCGTTGAGGAATATTGCAGCGGCTGTAAAAAGGACAGTGCTAACGCCAGCACCGTGCCGAGAAGCGTCGTGAGCACTAACGTGCGCCACGCACGCGTGAAGTGCTGAACAGAAAGTACGGAAGGCATACGAGGGTGAGTATACCACCTACTTCACAATCTCGCCTGTTGTTGTTGCCTGAAGTGGAAGATCGACTTGGAAGGACTTGCCCTTACGTGTCCCTTGAAGTGTGACCGTTGTGCCAGGACGATACTCTAAGAGACGCTCGCCAAGATCAACGATGCCATCAAAGGCATCGCGATCGATGCGTTCGATGATATCCCCTTCTTGCAGGAAGGTAGCTGTACTCGTGGAAAGAACTTGGCGGACAAGAATACCTTGGCTTGGCCAATCGGTTTTCGTTCCTTCGTAGACAAGGGAAGACACATCTTGAACGCGGAGCCCAAGGGCAGACCGCTGGATAGGGCGGGCCGCGAGAACCTGCGACAGAGCGGAAGAGATCGCGGTTGTTGGAACAACTGATGCGCCTGTCGCATCGGTAGAAACAACCAGTCCAATCAATCCCCCATTACTTCCCCAGACAGCGACACCCGGACGAATAACGCGATCAGCGGACGATAGCAAGAATCGGCGGTTCACACGCTCACTAAGCGTTGCGTCACGCGTTGCGCGCGCGTCGGTAGCGACAATCGTCTCAGGACGGAAATGGCGAGGCTCGATTTCGGTCCACACCCCCAATCCAGGAACAACGTCGAGGGGAGAGACGAAGTTCGTGACCGGCAGGCTCGTTGCAGCGATTTTCAGGAACGTGAGATTCGTCGACCTGTCACGTACAAGCTGCGTTACGGGATAGACGCGTGATTGCCAAACGACGCCTACATCCGCCACCGCCGTCGTACCTACCGCTGCTGAGGGAAGCACAATCCAGCCATCAGACGTGAGACTGACACCGTATCCCTGAATCCGATCCGCGGGAAGAATCATCGGATCAGCAAGCTTAAGCCCGGTCTTACGAATAACAGGAACAAGCGGTGAAGTCACACGATTTGCAAAAACGGCTGGGTACACGGGGCGGCGAGCTGCTTCGAGCGGAAGAATCTCCGTGTTTGACTGCGTACTCGTCGTGGGTGTGACAGGCGTCGTCACCCGAGACCAAAGCTGAGACAGGCGCGAATCCAGTCCCCCAGCAACACTCTTGGCCGCAACGTATCCAGAAATACCTCCCGCTAGACAGCCGACGAGAATGGAAACAAGCCAAAATCCGATGTGGCGTACAACAAACGTATCTTTGTCTTTTGAAGAAGAGGCAGGCATACAATAGACAGAGTGTAGCCTAGGCCCAGCGAGCTGTCAGTAGGACGGCGCTAAAAAAGATCACCACACACACCGCTTCAAACATCGCCGTCCTCGCTGACGGAGCTGGTGGGAAGGCGTATCGGCGAATGCGGAGCGGAGCCGCAAACAAGAGCGCTGCTACTAACCCTTGGGTCCAGACTTCCAACGGAAGGAGGAGCCCAAATAGCGCCACCTGCAACCCAATCACAACCCCGATCACCCGCCAACGTCGGCGATTCGCCCTGTCTGCAACCGGATGCTCTGTCGTCCAATAGGCAGCGAGTCCATAGAGACCGAGCAACAGGAATGGAATCCAACGCGGGAGATGTACGAAGACTGTAAGCCCGGCCAAACCAGCCGTGAGCGCGTAGGCTGTGAGTGGCACACTTGCGAGCGCCATGTGTGAAAGCGCATTCACTGGATAATGCTTCGAGTTGAATAGGAAATAGAAGATCATCTCAAGCGAGATCGTAACCGCTAACACAGCGACACACGAAAAGAACAAGCGCTGCAGTGGATCTTCTATCATGAGAAATCCGACGCCGATCGCGAATAGTAGGGCGAAAGGTGGAACAACACGCTCAAAGAATCCAGCAATCGACACACGCTTCCAAAGAAGTAGAGTTGCTGACACAAGAAACACTGTGAGACCTCCCAGGAGCGGCATTGGATAGAGCAACGGTTCTCGCCACTGAACCCACAGCGCAAACGCCATCACAACCCCGGAGATCCAAGGTAGAAGACGTAAGAGCAGGAAGTACATAGAAGTTAGCGAGCGGTCGAAGTCGTGGAAGACGTGGTTACAGGACTCGCAGGAATAGTTGCGGTCTGAGCTTGGAATACGGTGCGCGCTTCCGTTAGCTTCGCTCGCCCTTCTGGGCGACTTTCACTTAGCGCGTTGAATGCAAGATACAGCGCCAAGTGCGTGTCACGACCAGATGCTGGAACACGAATTGTCAGCAACCGCTCTTTGGCGCTACGCGCGTCACCTGTTCGATCGTAGTCAGCTAAGACCGAATTAATCGCAGTGCGCCATTCTGCTTGGAGCTCAACTGGGTCAATCGGTGTGAGAGGAATTGTTCCTACAGGTTCAACCGGCGTAAGTGGACGCTCCCCTCCTCCAACAAAGAACTTCTGACGGACAAGGAGAACAAGACACACGATCAATACCAATCCAACCATGAACAAACCGAATCGCTGACGAAAAAGGGACAAAGAAGGCATAGGTCTTAAGTACGAGAATCTGATTCAAGAGAGACGAGTTGTCGACGACGCAAAAACTCAAAGATGACAACCGAAGCAGCGGTCGCAACCGGAATGGCGAACAAGGCGCCCACAACTCCAAACGTTTGCCCACCGATCATCACTGCCAAAATACTGATAATCGGATTCAGTCCAACTGAGCGTTGCGTAATCTTAGGCACAATGAGGTGATTCTCGAGCTGCTGGATAACGACGATCGCAATCAGCGTAATCACGAGAATAAGCGGCGAAACGGAAGCCGCCAAGATAAGAGCCGGAACGGCTGCGATGAACGGACCAACGTACGGAATAAACTCCAGCAACCCACCAAAAAGTGCAAGCAAAATCGGATACGGCACGCCAATGATCGCAAACGCGACGAAGTAAAGTCCGCCGATCACAAGTCCCAGCACCAACTGCCCACGTAACCAATCACCCAAGCGATTGATCACCTGCCAAATAATATCAGATGCCATCTCCTGATACTCATTTGGGATGAGGTTACGGAACAAGTTTTTCACCGCCGACTCTTCGACGATTAAGTAAAACGCCAGGACGAGCACCACAACAAGCCCCGCTAACCCGCCAAACAAGGTCGTGAGATAGCCCAGAACGCCCTGCACACTTTGCCCAAAGTATTCCTGCAAACTACCCAGACTCGCCTGTAAATTGTGAACAAAAGGGTATTTATCAGAAATACCCTGAATTCCTTCTCGCAACCCCACAAGCCAATCAAAAGACTGCGAGTACGTCCCCGCCAACATCCCCAGTTCCCGTGCCACCGCAGGAATAAGGAGAACGAACGATACCGTTAAGAATCCCAACAACAAGAAGTAAAAGATGAAGACCGAGAGCCCCTTTGGCACCCGATGAGCCGCCATCCAACGAACGAACGGATACATCACCCCTGCCAGGAGCAAAGAGACAAAGAAAAGCGAAATAACATCCTTAATAACCCACACAACTCCAAGCGCTAGCAAAATTCCGATCGTGCGGAGAATCGTCCCCGTTGTGATGGAAATAAGGCGTGGAGATTGTTTTGACATGCGGCTAGTGTACCATAGGCGCCATGGTGTTCGCGGAGAATAAAAAAGCCAGACACGACTACGCCGCACTCGAGACCTTTGAGGGCGGAATTGTGCTATCTGGCCAAGAAACCAAAAGTATCCGTGAGGGCAATGCCAAGCTCCAAGGAGCCTATTTAGTGATCCGTGCGGGGGAAGTTTGGCTCTTGGGCTGCCATATCGGCCCCTATTCTAAGGCCGGCGTGCTCGAAGGCTACGACCCAGTCGCTACACGAAAGATCCTGTTGAAGCGTCAAGAAATCGCTCATTTAGCGGGGAAAATACAGGAAAAAGGCTTGACACTTGTCCCTTTTTCTCTGTATCCTCGTGGCCATCGCGTGAAGCTTTCCTTTGGCCTCTGTCGTGGGAAAAAAGCCTACGATAAGCGGGAAACGCTAAAAGCGCGTGATTTGGACCGTTCGGCTCGCCGCGTCCTGCGTGGCGAAGACGAATAATCCCCATTCCATGGGGATGACCAAGCTTCGACGAATTCGCTTCTTCCAGTCAGCAGGCCGAGCGGGTACCCAACGCTCGTAAATCCTTGGGTACAACCGACAACTGCCAACAGCATTGTCACGAAAGCTCGTCAGTTCGTTGCCTCCTTGGTAACGGCTCCAGCTTTCGCTCCTTCCCTCGCCTAAGCGCGTAGGGATGAGCCGGCGCCTCGTCACGCGTTCTCCGTGAAGAGCCTCGCTGTCACTTCTGAGAACTTAGAACGCGCTCGTGTCTAACGCGTTCGACATCTAAGACACTTGAATCGTGAGACAGATGTTTGCCTCTTTTCTCACGATTGACCGCGTCGCCTGACGCAGATCGGCAAACCAAGCTTGTGGACGAATGTCTGCAAGAACGAGTTCGGACGGGGGTGCGATACCCCCCATCTCCACCAGCCATGAGATTCTGAGACCGGTAAGCTCGGAGACTCATCTCTGGTTCCATTCATTCTTTTCTCTCCATCAGGACTCCCCAATGCGCATCCATCACCGCCGCCGAGGCGGGTATCACAAAAAGGAAGAGCTCGTGACGTTCAAATCGAACGAAGCGATCCTCGCGCCAGAAGTCTTCATCATCGATGAAGAAGGCGTCTCGCTTGGCGCCATGTCAACGCCAGCCGCGATGGCCATGGCGGCCGAACGCGGCTTCGACCTGGTGGAAGTTTCGCCCAAAGCGGAACCTCCTGTCTGCCGCTTCTTGAACTTCGGACAGTTCAAGTACCAGAAAGAGAAAGAAATTCGTCAGCAGAAAGCGCACGCCAAGAAGGTCGAGGTCAAAGGCATTCGCCTCTCGGTCAAAATGGGTGAGCACGATCTCGAGATCCGTCGCAAGCAAGCTGAAGAGTTCCTCGGCGACGGACAGAAGCTCAAGATCGAAATCAACCTGCGCGGACGTGAGAAAGAACATGGAGATATCGCGAGTTCCCGTATTCAGGCCTTTATCGCCGCTCTGAATAACACCTACCCGATCGTTGTCGAACAACCTGTTGCTCGAAACGGCGGAAACGTCTCAACCACCATTGCCCGCAAGTCTTAACATCTCAGATCCACTTATTCCCCCTCTATGAAACTCAAGACCCACAAGAGCGTTTCAAAGCGCGTACGTGTTACGAAGAATGGCAAAGTGATTAAGCGCAAGAACGGACAAGGTCACTTCAACAGCCGCGAGAGCTCACGCACCACGGTTTCGAAGCGCCGCGACCTCCAGGTCACTCCAACCTACTCGGCCAACATCAAGACGCTTATTCCTCATGTCTAAAGTGGCGCTCCGTAGTTGATCAGACCTCACTTGCAGAGCAACTCGCAAAAGCACATCAATCTGGTTTTCAACGATTTGCTCAGACACTCTCTGCTGCGTTCGGCCTAATCAACTACTCCGCTTTCCTTTATCCATTCATCATCCCTATTTAAACGACTATGCCACGTGTAAAGCGCGGTACTCACCGCATCAAACGCCGCAAGAATATTTTGGCCCGTACCAAGGGCATGATGTGGGGTCGCAAGAACCGCATTACCCTCGCGAAGGTTGCTGCCACCAAAGCTGGCTGGAACGCCTACCGCGACCGTAAACTCAAGAAGCGTGATAATCGTGGGTTGATGCAGATCCGCATCAGCGCAGCTGTCAAAGCGATGGGTCTCAGCTACTCGAAGGTCATGGGCGAGCTCAAGAAACGCAACGTCGCTCTTGATCGCAAGGTCCTCTCGCAGCTCGCTGCAACGCATCCAAATGTGTTCGAAAAGATTGTGAAGGGGTAATCTCCTACACGCAAAAACACCTCGGGTGACCGAGGTGTTTTTGTTTTCTCTTGTGTACTCGATTTTTCCGTCTGGTTCCTGTAGGCTTTCGTCGTATGCAACTAAAGCTGAGAGAACGTGGCGCGGAGTTCGTCGACTTTATCCGCCAACAGGGAGTCATCGGTCTCGCGATCGCCTTTGTACTGGGAGGAGCGGTCAGCAAGGTCGTGAGCTCGCTTGTCCAAGATCTGATTCAGCCGTTAATCGGATTTGTGTTTGGAAAAACCGATGGACTCAAAGCGCTCCGCCTTGGACCGATTACCTACGGGAATTTCTTGGCCAACTTCATCGATTTCCTGATCATCGCGGCCGTCGTGTACTTCATCTTCAAGAAGCTTCGGTTAGAAGCGCTGGATAAGAAGAAACAATAATCAAGGAAGTAAAACAAAAACGCCCTCCAAAGAAGGCGTTTTTGTTTTAGGAAAGACCTGCTCGAATCTTGGCGGCCATGGCTTCATCCAATTCTGGCTGAAGGCCATGAATAGCTGCTTGTGTTTTGGCTACTTGATCTTCAACTGTGGCTTGGAAAGACGCTGTGAGAACAGCCATATCTTGCTCGTAGTCCTGGGTAATTTGCGCGAGGCCTGGATCATCGGCGAGATTGATTCCGGAGTTTTGAGCCGTCTCTTCAATCTGGGCCTGGAAAGCTTGGGATACCGCCTCACGAAGCGCTGGAGTATTTCCTACGGCTTCATAGAGCTTTTGAAGCGAAGCTTTTGCCTCTGTAGACAGAGAAGTGGCTTGGAGTTTCTGTAGAAAGTCAGACATAGAAAGAAAAAAATCGGGAGGCTCAATTAGCCAGCAGTAATTTTTTGTGCCATCACAACTGTACTCACTAAACGAGTCAACATGTCTTTGACGGGCTTGCTACCGACCGCTGCTTCGCCCTTCGCATTTTGCACGCCGGCCAATGGGCCGTCTTCACCTAAGCTCTTTAAGCGGCTGAGCGCCCAGGCTTCTGGATCAAAGTCTGCGTATGTCATCGTTCCAGCACGACCGGCAAACATCTCCTTATCCTGTGGCAAGTTTAGATCTAGCACGCTCACCGCTTCTCGATCGGCAATACTCTTCGCCAAAAGACGCAATGACACTGCTTCGTCCGCAATAGCACTCAAATGATCACTTAGCTTATCAGCGTCAGGATCCGTGTCTAACACGAATTCTTTATCAAGCTCCGTCGCTTCTTTTTTCATACTCGGAAGAACTTCATACGCAGCTTCAATTCCACCAATGGCGATCTTCTGCAAGTTATTATCGCGCTGACGTGCGTTTGGATCTTCCAGCGTTGGATCAGCGCTCAACTCAATTCCAGCATAGACCGTACGCCCATCCAGACCTTCTGCCTTCTTCGTTCCTGCTTCAACCTGTGCAATCTTTCCTCTAATGATACTCTCTGGAACATCTAATGTTTTGGTAACACCATTCATCGTATCGTTCTCGATAGACGGTATACTCATGCGTGGGTCATCAAACACTGGCATCTGAGGAACCCCTCCAAAGTCAACTGTGGTGCTGAGCGGATCGGGTGCATCGATCGCGCTGTCAGCAAAGGGAGGAGTTGATCCTACGCTCTGATCCAGGGTGGTCACCAAACTCGTACGCTCCGCATCGAGCGCCTTCACCTGCGCCACAACTTCCGGCTTCCCGGCTGCCGTTGCCAGCTCCGTAACACGCGAGGTGCGCTTTTCTTGCGCGACCTGTCCCGCTTCAGCGCGAAGTGCACTTATCTTCATGAAGGCCTCTCCGATTGCTTTTCTAGGATTATCGAGGAAGGTATTCAGCTTTTTCGCAGCCCACTCTGTGCCAGGTAAAGTGCCTTTTATAGGCTTCTTCTCTTTTCGAGCTTGATAGGTACGATAGACCGCCTCTACACCCACCCCCATCGCATAGTACTTCCCAACCGTAAGAGCTGCTCCCACGCCGATCATGTTCACAACTCCTGCGCCGAGATACGCCCCAACACCAATCTTGGTGCACTTTGCCAAAAAACTCGCGGCATCCTTAACTCCTTGCCAGGTGATGGGAGTGTCTTGGGAGGTGGTTCTAAGCGCATCAACAGACACTTCAGCGGGTTTAGCAATACGATCGATTTTCTGAAGAGCCGCTCCTGTCTCTTCGGTGTGTATACGGCCAGCAAACATTGCCATCATCGGGATCTGGTTGACTTTTGCCTTTGCTACAGCAGCCTCTTTCGACTCGCCATTCCCTGTTAACGTTTTCACTAAAGCGCCCTCAGCTTGCTTGGTCTGCTCGGCTAGTGCCGCACTGGCGGCCGCTACTTTCTCTGCAGATGGAGGGACAAGCGCTATGCGTTCACCGGGAGCACTTTGTCGTTCAGCGAGCGCTCGAAGACGCTCCGCCGGCATCGGGCCATATCCAGGCAACGTTTTCTCCGCTGGTTGTTCTGGCGGCTCACTGTTCGATTGGCCAGCTTCAAACTTTATCTGCTGAAGCGTCTGTCGCGCGATCGCTTCTCCCGCCGCTTGCGCCGCACCGCCGCCACCATGAAGATCGTACTTTGCCATAAGATAAGGGGTACAAAAGAGGAAATGTGCTTTGAGTACCCATTTAGTATAGCACGGAGGGTAAATCCCTGTGTTTTTCACTATGTGAGATGTGTGTTGTTTGTGGATAAACAACTATTTCACTGAAACGAGATAGCTAAAGCGGTCAAGTCACAAGTCACCCACACGTGTATCTTTCCAAGCCGGTTCGCGCACGCTAAGGTCTCGCGCATATGAAACCGCGTCAGGGCGCCCTCCCCTATCAGCTGATCAAAGAGATGCTGTCGGCTGGCTATATCCAAGGTGGCTCGATCGACAACATTCAGCCAGCCTCCCTTGACCTCACGATCACCGACAAAATCTACCGCATGAAGGGATCGTACCTGCCTCGAACCGGTGAAACGATTCGTTCGTTGGTCGATCAGGGATCGCTTTTTCAACATCATCCAGATCGCCCGCTGGAACGCGATGGCATCTA
>CAYQAL010000012.1:0-9318 GCA_964415465.1 uncultured Gammaproteobacteria bacterium | reverse complement strand
GAAGCCTACAGCCATGATTTTGTCCTTCGCGATGGCCAGCCAATCTGTTTGATGGTCTACGAACACATGGTCGCTCCCCCAGAGCGCTTGTACGGAGCCGATCTCAAGTCCAACTACTCCGGACAACAAGGACCGCGTCTGGCCAAGTGGTTCCGCTAAGCCGCTTCCGACAACAACCGATCGTGCTACACTAGGCAACGATCTATGCTCTTTCGACGACGTCCGATGTACGACGTGATTACGATTGGTGATTCGGTTTTGGATACGTTTCTGCATATCCAAGAAGCCAGTGTCGCTTGTGAGTTAAAACGCGACGAGTGCTTGCTCTGCATGAAGTTCGGGGAAAAGCTGCCGTTAGAGTCTGTCACACGCATCCCCGCCGCCGGTAACGCGTCAAATGTCGCGATCGGCGCAGCTCGTTTGGGGTGGAAAAGCGGGATTGTGAGCATTCTTGGTGAAGATGCAACCGGACAAGAAATTCTCGCGCACTGGAAAAAAGAACGTGTCGATACACGCTATGTTCAGTACGATCCAAAACGCCCGACGAATAGTCACACGGTGCTTCACTTTCAAGATGAACGCACCATCTTGGTCTACCACCAGCCACGTACCTACACGCTCCCCGAACTGAAATCAACCTCGTGGATCTACTACACCTCACTTGGGAAAGGGCATGAATCCCTCGAAAAGCAGCTTCTCGCTTGGCTTGATACTCATCCTGAAACCAAGCTCGGCTTTAATCCGGGAACCTTCCAACTTCAGCGTGGAGTAAAGAAACTGACTCCTGTTTTAGAACACTGCACAGCGCTTTTCGTAAACAAACAAGAAGCACAGCGACTACTCAGCACAGATGAAGACAAAGAAACACTCCTCTTATCTGGTCTTCGTCGGTATGGACCAAAGATCGTCGTTATTACGGATGGTCCAAAAGGGGCTTGGTGCTTTGATGGAACCGCTCGGCTCTTCTGCAAAGCCTTTCCTGGCAAAGCCGTGGAACGAACGGGTGCCGGTGACAGTTTTGCAATGGGCTTCATGCACGGTTTGCAGGAAACTGGATCGCTGATCGAAGCACTTCGTCACGGAAGCACGGTAAGCTCGCAAGTGATTCTCAGAGTCGGTCCACATGAAGGACTTCCAACACGAGCTACCCTTCAAGCTCTTCTCCATAAACACCGGAAGCTGCAACCGAAGAACGTTTAATCATCGATCCTTATGCTTATTTCTTCTCAAAAACTCCTTCAGACTGCTCGTAAACAGGGCTTTGCCGTTCCGGCGTTTAATATCAATAACCTGGAAATGGTCGCAGCCGTCATGAAAGCAGCCACCGAATTAAAGTCGCCCATCATCCTTCAAACAAGCGAAGGGGCCATCGAGTACGCTGGCATGCCATACCTCATCGCTCTTGCACGGATTGCCGCGGAAGCAAAGCTACCCGTCGTTCTCCACCTCGATCATGGAAAGAACCTCACCACCATCAAAGAAGCCATCAAACAGGGCTACACGAGCGTCATGATCGATGCCTCACGATTGCCATTAAAAGAGAATATCGCGACCACGAAGAAAGTTGTGGTCTGGGCCAAAGCAAAAAAGATTTCCGTCGAAGCAGAAATCGGCGCAATTCGTGGCGTAGAAGATCATGTTTCTGTTGCCGAAGCAGAGGCTTTTCTGACCGATCCAGACGAAGCAGCTCAGTTCGCGACAGAAACTGGCTGTGACAGCTTAGCCATTTCCATTGGCACAGCGCACGGCGCCTACAAATTCGAAGGCCTGCCTCGACTGGATTTGAATCGTCTCAAGGAAATCGCGGCTCGTGTTCGTATTCCGCTCGTGCTGCATGGGGCATCAGGTGTACGCGAAGATTTGATTGATCTCGCCGAACATCATGGGGCAAAAATTGGCGCAGCGCGTGGCGTGCTTGATAAAGACATCAAAGCCGCCATCAAACTCGGCATCACAAAAGTAAACATCGATACCGATCTTCGGCTCGCGTTTACCGCTGGCATTCGCGAAGCCATTGACGAGCTCCCAAAAGTCATTGATCCACGCAAGTTTCTGACCCCCGCCTCACTCCTTATGACCGAAGTAGCGCGACAGAAAATCAACCTCTTCGGCAGCGCGGGGAAAGCCTAGCGTATGCGCCGTACCAAGAAACGAGATGCAGCCCGCCCCGTTCTCGCCTGGATCGGATGGATTGGGATTGCATCGGTTCTTCTTGGATATGCGTTGAACAGCTTCAGCCTCGTGACAACAAGTCACCCAGCGTACTTTGCGCTTAATTTCGTTGGCGCATTTGCCCTCATCGTTGAAGCCCACCTTCATAAAGATCTTCCGCCACTCGTTTTGAACATCATATGGGCTGCCATTGCCGTGGTGGGGCTTGTACGCTTTGCCATAGGGTGGTGAGATAGAGTTATGCGCATTCTTTAATCTCTCCCCTTCTCCCGACTTTTTTGGGGCAGTTTGTTCTTGTTAGTTTTTTCCACTGTCTTGAACTTCCAAATCTATGCAACGTCTTACGCTAACGCCACGAGCGATTTTAATCGACGTCATTCCGCCAGACATGCCAAAAGCCGCGGCTGAACGACGCTTAACCGAACTTGATGCCCTGACCAAAACCTATGGTGGCATCGTTGTCGTAAAGCTCCTCCAAAAACGTGCGACCCCTAACTACCGCACCTACATTGGTCCAGGAAAAATTGAAGAACTCATTCAAACCGCCAAGCAAGAAAAATGCGAGTTGATTATCGTGAACAATCTGCTGAAGCCAAAGCAGATGTTTGAGTTGGGCGAGATTCTCCGCAAACAAGGACTACGCGCCTGGGATCGTGTTGACTTGATCTTAAAGATCTTCGACAAACACGCCAAAACAGCTGAAGCGAAACTGCAGATTAAGCTTGCAGCGCTTCGCCACATGGGTCCACGTATCTTTGGTATGGGCATGGAGCTTATGCAGCAGGCTGGTGGGATTGGTGGTCGTGGTGGACAAGGTGAAACTAACACCGAAATGATGAAGCGTCACTTGGCGGCGCAAGAAGATCACACGAAGAAAGAACTGGCGAAACTGGCGATCGGTCGAGCGGGTCATCGTACCCGCCGTGATCGCCTCGGCCTCAAAACCGTTTCGATCGTTGGCTACACCAATGCAGGCAAGTCCTCCCTTCTCAACGCGCTCACAAAGAAAGGTGCCTACGTTGCGAACCAGCTCTTCGCGACACTCGACACGCGGGTTGGAAAGCTTTGGATTCATAAAGCTGCCGACGAGAAAACCGGTAAACCGCGGGGCGAAGAAGTCCTTCTCTCAGATACGATTGGTTTTATCCAAGACCTCCCACCGCAACTCATTCAAGCGTTCCGTTCAACCCTCGATGAAACCATCGATGCCGATCTAATTCTGCATGTCATCGATGTAAGCGATCCACATCGAGATGAGAAAATCCAAGAAGTCGAAGCGATTCTGGATGAACTAGGCGTGCACGACACACCAAAGCTCTACGTCTTTAACAAGATCGACTTGGTAAAACGCGTCCCAGAGAAAACCCTTCAGAAAACCTATCGAGCCTATTCCCCGGTCTTTGTTTCCGCTGGCACCAAACAAGGCCTTGATTCGTTGGTAAACCAATTGAAAACCAGCCTTGACGTTGAGTAAAAAGCAGGTCTACATTAGCCGTCCGTACACCTATGTACGGACTTTGGAGGGTGGCATGAGTCGACGAGCAGGTGACCACGGGCGCATCAGCATGGTGGGAGAAGCTCCCAAACAGTTGAACGAGGCTGACATGAAGAAGGCGCTCGGACAGTCAAACGAGGAGCAAGCCCCGAATTGGATCGGTGGGTTGCTGCTCACGGCCGTTGTTGCTGGGCTCGCACTGTGGGCCTGGCTGGGCATGAAGCCCTGATCTCCGCCCCGGATGAGGCAAACGAAAGGAGGCGCGCCTCATCCGGGCACCGTTTATTACTCATAGATGGCTGCTGTACCTCTTTTGCAAAACCGCTGGTCAAGCCTTACTCTAAGCGCATGACCTCTCTGCTCGAACAATTTTCTCAACAAAATCCGCTTCTCGTAGGCGCAATTACCGATTTCTGCAAATTAATTGCGAAAGAACCAAAAAACGAGCGAGCCGCGGTCTCCCCACGAGCCGTTATCGTGGGCGGCTATGTACGTGATCTCTTACTAGGACAAGAACCGAAAGATGCAGACGTGGAAGTCTTCGGCGTCAGCGCAGAACGCGTTCAAACTATTCTCGAGCAACTCTTTCCTGGACAAGTGCACGACGTGGGAAAAGCCTTCGGCATCTTAAAAGTTCACGTATCGCATGGCGTCGAATTTGATATCGCCATCCCACGCACCGAATCCAAAACCGCACCTGGCCACAAAGGCTTTGCCGTAAATACAAACCCGTTTCTTTCAGAAAAAGAAGCCGCCCGGCGACGCGACTTTACGATCAACGCCATGTCGCTTGATCCACTCACAGGTGACCTTGTTGATCCTTGGAATGGGCAGGCTGACCTCGCCACGCGAACGTTACGCGTCGTGGACCCAACCACGTTCGTCGATGATCCCCTTCGCGTCTATCGTGCTGTCCAATTTTTGGCACGGTTTGAGCTGAATCTCGATCTGACTTCACGCACCCTCATGGAACACATGGTCAAAGATGGCCATCTCAAAGAACTTTCCCCTGAACGTGTCACGGACGAACTCACCAAACTCCTTCTCCTCGCTCTGCGCCCATCTCTTGGATTCGAGCTCTTACGAGAACTGAGCGTGATCGAAGCAGATTACCCTGAGCTCCAAGCACTCATTGGCACACCCCAAGAACCAGAGTGGCACCCTGAGGGCGATGTCTGGATCCATACAATGATGGTCATCGATCAAGCGGCCAAGATGATTCGCCGCGAATCCAACACAGACTTTACACGTGAAGAGCAGCTTCAAACGGTGTTTGGTGCCCTCTGTCACGATCTTGGTAAACCGCTGACAACTCATCGCGCAGAGAAAGACGGCGTCATGCGTTGGCGTTCTCCCGGCCACCAAGAAGCTGGCGAGGCGCCAACCATCGCTCTCTGCAGCCGTCTACGATTCTCTGAATCGGCTTCAAACGCCGCGCGTCTTATCGCCCTCCACCACCTTCGTCCAGGCGAGTACTACCTCAAAAAACAGAAAGGCGAACTCACGGATGCGAGTTACGCGAATGCCATTCGCACATTGCTTAAAAAAACCAAGCCTCTCAATTGGCGCGTGCTGGATGCCGCAGCCGAAGCCGATTTTCGTGGCCGTGGGTTTCCTAACCCAGATACACGTGACTACCCCTACGGCGCTCTGTTTCGAGAGACCATCATTCGGGAAAAGCTCGATGAAGAAGCGCTTCATCCTCTCGTCATGGGTCACGAATTGATTGAGTTATTCCATCTAGAGCCAGGTCCCTACATCGGCGACCTGATACGAACGATCGAACACGCTCGCGATCAAGGAACAATTAAAACAAAAGATGAGGCGCTCGTGTTCATCGGCGACCTCATCAAAACCCGTGGACACAAACACGATTAGCTATTTCGCTAACAAGTGAAAGTGGAGATACGCGACATCCTGGTACCCTGGACCGCTCGTTCTCATGAAATACGTCTGCAGCTTATCTCGCTTCACGAGCTCCTGCATCACCGCAAACGCATCCAAGAGATACACCTGGTCTTCATTTTTTAATTCACCAATATTCTTGATGTCTTTTTTTGGAATGATGATGTAATGGACACGATCTTCAGGAAAGGGGTGACGAAGAGCAATCGAATACGGCGTCTCCAACACAACCTGTGGAAGGAGATCTGGGGCATACTTCACACCAACTGCTGCGGCTAACCCAATCACTTCATTCATACGTAGACAGGAACGATCAGCGCAGGCATTCCAAGCCAAGATCGTACGCGGCTCAAGCGAACGAAACAGGCTCGCTCCAAGAATTGCCCCAATTCCAAGACCGAGAACCAGCAGAAGAAGAGCTGGTACTTGGCGTTTTGGAGGCAAAGTGACATTCATATTTTAATACGTGATCCTAAAGGAAAACTGCTATTTTGTCAATAAATGTAGACGTTTTTCCCGTTTCAAGGCATACTCCGCGCATGTCTTCTTCCCGCGCCTTTGCGACCCTCAAACCCGGTCGCCATATTCCTGTCCGAGCTGGCCATCCATGGGTCTTTTCTGAGGCCATCGAAACTCATCCAACCGGCGTGGAACCGGGAAGTATCGTTGAAATTCAGGATCACACCGGCAAAGCGCTTGGCCTTGGTACATGGAACCCGCGTACCTCGATTCGGATTCGTGTACTGACACATGACACAAGTGCGACGATCAATGCCGACTTTTTTGCGAAACAGTTTCAAACGCTCCACACCTGGAAAAGCGCTCACCTCCCCGCCAACACAACGGGC
The DNA here is from genome assembly GCA_964415465.1 of uncultured Gammaproteobacteria bacterium. Lineage (GTDB taxonomy): Bacteria > Patescibacteriota > Patescibacteriia > 2-12-FULL-60-25 > 2-12-FULL-60-25 > JAGOTP01. Next base: position 2,898 of record CAYQAL010000012.1, on the reverse strand, counting down.
TACCGTCTCGCTCACGCGGAGGCCGACGGCCTCGCCGGACTCATCGTCGATCGCTACGCCTCTACGTATGTGTTCCAACTTCACACGCTTGGTATGGATCGCTTACGTGAAGAAGTGATCGCTGGATTGAAACAATTTGTCGCAACCCAATCAAAAGACTTCACGATCGTCGAACGCTCCGATATCGAAGCGCGGCGCACGGAGGGGCTGCAACCACGAGAAGCGGAAGTTCATGTTGGTAAAGTCGATGGTCTCGTTTCATTCTTGGAAGATGGCGTAACCTTTTTTGCCGATGTACTGAACGGACAAAAAACCGGATTCTTTTTGGATCAGCGTCCGGCTCGCTTAGCCGTGAAACGATTAGCGAAAGATCGTCGCGTCCTCAACTTGTTCAGCTACACGGGTGCTTTCGGTGTCCATGCCTTGAAAGGGAATGCGAGCTTTGTACAACACTTGGATGCATCACACGGAGCCCTAGAAATCGCAGAGAAAACAACCAACGCCAATGGCTTTGACGCCAACAATGAATCAATCTGTGAGTTCATGGAAGCGGACATTTTTCCGATGCTCGAAGAGAACACGCTCCCCGGCGGACCGTATGATCTCATCATCTGTGATCCACCCGCGCTCACCAAAGACGGATCACACGTCGAACAAGCACTGAAGGCTTACACGTTCCTGAACACCTCTTGTCTTCGCCATCTTCCAGTTGGTGGAATCCTGGTAACTGGCTCGTGCTCTGGCCGTGTCACCCCAGAAGACTTCCGCTCAATGCTCCGTATCGCTGCCGGCCGCGCCGGAAAACAAGTTCGTCTTTTGGAATGGATCGGCCACGACGTGGACCATGCGGAACTCCTTTCCTTCCCTGAAGGACGCTATTTGAAAACCGCCATTTTACAGGTGACAGGCGAGGTCTAAAACCCTTGTCTTCACCCAGAAAACCTGCCATTATACCCCCATAAATCAACAGGCGGGTATCGTATAGTGGCTATTACTCCAGCCTTCCAAGTTGGAGAGAGGGGTTCGATTCCCCTTACCCGCTCCATGCAAAAACACCTCCGTCAGAGGTGTTTTTGTCTGTTCACACCAATCCTGTTCACGACCTTATGCATCCGGTCGTAAAGGGGGATCTCGTCTATAAACCCGACGAGAAGGGAGTTAGGGGCGGAACACGGGGAGCCGCTTAGACGGTTCCTGCTGAAGCCGACGAACGATCCGCTCGACGTAGCTCACGCTGCAGTCAGGGCAGGTGAAGAGGTGGAGACCGCTGCGCACCACGAGCAAGTGACGCACAGCATCTCCCCACTCCCTCACGTACTTCTTGGCATCAGGGTGACCCTCGTGGGTCAGAATGAGCGCCGGACCGAAGCCGAAAGAGAAGCAGGCGGCCGCCCAGCGCTTTCTCGCAGCCCTGGAGTGCTGCGACCGTCCCTTGGGAAAGCAGGGCCGACGCCTGCGGTCCATCGAGTAGGCGAACAAGAGCGACATGAAGCATTCGATATGCTCCGGACGCTCCGAGAACCAGAGCCAGACAGCCGGCGGCAGCTTGGACGGAAAAGGCGAGCACACTGCTCCTACCGCCCAGATCTTGAGCGAGATCTCGAAACGGAAGAGGTCCCAGTTCACCAACTCCTGCGTACCAGTCGCTTCTTCAGACTGCACCATACGATCACCTCTCTTCGTCGCAACCCTCACGATCCTCTCGTGATTCGTCGACAGAGTAGGATAAAATGTGTTGTTTCTTATGTAAATATTTTCTAAATAAATTACCTATTTTATTACATTTTTGCTTATTTTTATTGTAAAAAATATTGTCTACTATTTTTGACAAAAGCAAGAAAAACTGGTATTCACGTTTTATGCTCAACCCAAAAGACCTCTTGTCTCATTTCAATATCTCTGAACAAGAGTCAACGATTTATCTTGCCGTTCTTTCTCTCGGAAAGACCGGGGCAACGCAGATCGCCAAAAAAACACGGCTCAACCGAACCGCTGTCTATTTTCACTTGAACCATCTGGTTGAAAAGAAGCTTATCCATCAAGTTCGCTCAGGAAAAATCATTAAATACGTTGCCACCCCTCCACGAGATGTCGCCGATCAATTCGAGCGTTGGACCACAGATTTTAAAAGCCTCGTACCCTGGATGGAATCTCTGAATAAAATGGAGACGGAGACTCCGCGGATTAGTATTTCCGAAACAAAATCTGGCTACTACCAGGTATATGATGAGATCTCCTCTCTGCCACACGGTTCGATGATTCGTCTCATCGAAGGCCGAGAAGCGGTACTCGGAGAGTTCTCTGCTCTACCCGAGGCTAACTGGCAGGCCTTTCTCACTCGCATGACAGAACGAAAAATTGAAACAAAGGCTTTGCTGACTGCCGAATTAACACGTGTTCTGCCCGGAAACCTGAGCAAACAAAACCAAGCTCTGCTAGAAAAGCGCATCTGGCACCTACGTCTTCTTCCAGAGAAGTTGCTTCCTTTTCAAAAGCTACTCATTATCTACGGTCGAAAAGCATCCTTTATCTTTCCAAGCAACTCTATCGTCGTTACTATTGATCACCGAGAGCTGGTTGAGACATTAATTTGCTTGTTCGATGGGTTATATCAGTTTGGAACGCCCGCTCCTCGACCATAAAATGCGTCGATGCAAGGATATTGCTATATACAAAGACTCTGGCTACTTTCTTGACGAAGCGTCCTTAGAAATAGTACATACAGGGGCCCCTTTGCTCCCTTTCGGACTCAACAGGTGGCTCAGATGAGGACGCGCATGACACGAGAGCAGTTCGTACATTCTGGATTCTGGACGGCTGCAATGACGCTCATCAGCTGCCTGAATGCCGTCTTCAACTGGCCACAAGCCTGGAAGGTCTGGCGACAGCGAATGACAA
>CAYQAL010000011.1:0-26885 GCA_964415465.1 uncultured Gammaproteobacteria bacterium | reverse complement strand
TAATTCCTGGGGCGTATGCTTGGCAGTTAGCCATGCTTGATCATATGCATCATGCGCTTCAATTTCTTCCCACGCATCCGTTAAGCGCTCGCGCTCTTCGGCGCCTAACTCACTAATAGTACGGCCAACGGGATCTGTTACATTCGGATACGCGATTAGCCCCTTCCAATGTTCAAATACATGACGTTTTGAATGGCCGATTGCTTTTAACGTTTTTAAACGATCGATGATTCGGTCTACAAAGCGTTCTTGACGCTCTCGCTGTATTTGCTCTCCGCTTCCATCGGCCGAAGGTATTTCTTGCTTCATACAATCCACTAAGTCTAATAAACACTTCTCGTCGCTACAAGAGCCTGTGTCCACATGCTAGAATAAGGTGGGTTTACTTGAAATCAAGTGAATGGTACATGTCAGCAATAAGAAACAACTTACTCATATCTTGCTTTATGCCGAACCGCCCATGCGGGACGACACTTCCATCCGCTCGGTCGTGATGGGGAGACTCGAGACGATCAACGGCTGCTACAACGATCTGCTCGCGGAGCGGAACGAGAGAACCTCGCCGCAGGGCACGATCGAGCTCGGGTTCGACATCCGGCCCGACGGCACGGTCGGACGGACCAGCCTGCAGCAGATCGATCCGCGCCTCGAAGATGAGCGCTTCGTCGGCCGCGTGATCCTCGCACTCCACCGCACCCGCTTCCCGGCGGCCAACGTCAGCCTCGCTACCGTCACCTACCCCTTCACGTTCCGCCCGCAGTAGAAGTGAAGGGGACTCTATCCCACCCCGCAACGACGACCTCGCTTGCGGGGTTCGTCGTAGTAAGATGTTTTTCTTTTAAAGAAAAGACTATCGACTACTTCCTAGAGACCATCAATCTATCTGTAGGGCTCGAACCGTTTCAATCACACTCATCGCCGCTTCCCAGCCCTTCTTCTGTGATCCAAGCGCGCGTACTTCCGCCTGTTCTTTTGTTTCTGTCGTGAGGACACCAAACGCTACGGGAATACCGGTTTGAATGGAAACCAGTGTCAGCCCTTGAGCGACGGCATTTGCAATATATTGATCATGCTTTGTATCGCCTTTGATTAAGACACCTAAACAAATAATCGCGTCGTACTTCTTGCTTGATGCTAATTTGTTCGCCATAACTGGCAGCTCAAAAGAGCCCGGCACGCGTACAATGTCGATCGATTCAGGCGCAACAGCCGCTCCGTGGAGTGCAGCGACCGCATCAGCAGCCAATGCATCACACAATTCTTGATTGAAGCGAGATGCAATAATCGCAACGCGAAGACCTGACCCATCTACGGAAGAAAAGTGATTTGATTTCATACGTTTACTGTAAGACGTTTTACTGTATCAACAATCGCACGAGTCATGGGATCAATCTCTAGATGAACAAGATCCCCCTGAGTTTTCCGACCAAAGGTCGTACGAGAAAGCGTTTCTGGAATTAAATGCACCGTAAACCAGTCCGCGCCAACATCGACAATCGTGAGGCTGCATCCATCCAGCGCAACAAACCCTTTCGGAAGAAGGTAAGGCATCCACACTGGATCACAGGCTAGACAAACGATCCAATTATTCGCCGGTGTTTCAACCGAACGAATCGTGAGCGTATCACTCACATGGCCAGAAACGAGGTGACCACCAATCTCATCACCCATTTTAGCAGAACGTTCAATGTTATATTCATCACCTACTTGCATTGATCCTAAGGCGGTCTTCGCGAGTGTTTCACCGATCACTTCGAATCTCACTTTCTCACCGCTCATCGAAATAGCCGTCAAACAAACACCTGCTACCGCAATACTCGCTCCTCGTTCGACGCCTTTCGCTAACTCACCGAGTGACAATTCAAACGTTAACGCCCCCTCTCGGCGCTCAATCATCGTTACTCGACCCATTCCCTGCACAATTCCTGTAAACATAGATGTAGCTTTTCGTAACTAGAGCCTACGGAGTTTGCAGCTAGGCGGCAATGGGACACCTCTTCATGTCAGATCACATAAGAATGAATGTTTTATACTCTACTATGAAATCTCGCTTCTTTCTGTTTGTCTGGATGCTTATCGGCTTGGCTATTTTAGTATTCGTTGGAATCATTGTCTTTCTCAAATTCACATTTGGCCCTGGACCAGAAGTACCCATTCAAATTGTCGGCGCATCTGAGCAGCGTTATTCCATAAGAGAACTGCCCGTTTTGGGAGGAGATGGCGCCAAGATGTGGGGCGTATACCTGAGCGATACACAACAACGGATTGGCACAATCACCTCATTTGAAGGCTTCAGAGAAGACAGTCCGCTTTCCTATCGCGTATCACGTGTAAATGACGGGCCCGTCATCGATCCTCCACTCTATTATAAACCCGCAACCAAAGAGCTGTTTGTTGGAACGCCTCCTCCAGGCTACTCTGGATACTAATCCTGTAGCGATACACCATCATTTCACACACTTTTATGAGCCATACACTAATAACACTCATAACCCTTCCCACACGAATCGAAGCCGAGATCACAAAGAGTACGCTCGAGGCGGCTGGCATCAAAGCGATGATAAGCGCAGATGATGCAGGCGGTATGCTTCCAACTCCATTCGCTTACACGCCTGGCGTCGAACTCACCGTTCGAGAGCAGGATATAGAACAAGCCAAGGCTATTTTAGGAATCTAAACGCCAGTGCTATAGTCCCCAAGCTATGAACCCACTCTACGACTTCACCCTTCCCGTATTCGTAAAATCTTTGAAGGCATTGGATGCGATTTTAGTAAAAGCCGAGGCATTTCTCAAAGAAAAAGGCTTGTCTGAAGCTGCGTTGCTTGAGCTCTGCTTGGCGCCAGATATGTTTCCATTCAAAAAGCAGGTACAGGTTGTTTGCGATAATGCGAAAGGCGCAAGCGCGCGCTTAGCTGGAATGGAAGTACCTGCACACCCCGACACAGAAGAGAGTCTCAGCGAACTTCGCGCACGTATCGCCAAGACCCTCGAATTCTTGGCAACGGTTCCAGAATCCGCCTTCGCTGACGCAGCCACACGCCAAGTTACACTTCCTTATTTCCCTGGGAAATTCATGACCGGCTTCGACTACACGCGCGAATACGTTCTCCCGAACTTCTTCTTTCACCTCACAACCGCCTACGCACTCCTTCGCAAAGAAGGCATGAATCTAGGCAAGGCTGACTACATGGGCGGCGTACCTCTCAAAGATCTCTCGTAAGCACGCGACCGCCTCTGGGCGGTCGCTTGTTTTACGGAAGCATAACTCCTTATTGGCCCATCTCCTTACAATAGGGTTACACTCTTCTAGCGTATGCCCACCCGGAAACAATCAACCTGGAACGAAGCCGTATCGGATTATGGGTATTTTATCCACGATACACAGATTCTTTTCCCGGCGCTGAAGAAGCTCATCAAGAGTCTCAACGTAAAAGGCAAATCCGTGATTGATATCGCCTGCGGTACTGGCCTATCTTCTCGCTTGTTCGCCGAAGCTGGCTGCCGAGTCACGGGCTACGATATTTCGACTGAGATGATTCAGCGCGCTGCTGAAAGCAAGCATTCAAAAACCACGACCTACTTTCAAGGAGATGCACGAAATCTGCCCGCAAAAAATGCATCAGCTGATCTCGTATCCATTGTGACGTTGCTGTCGAACTTTTCTAAGGCTGTAGACATTCAGCGAACGTTCCAAGAAGCGTTTCGTATTCTGCGCAAGTCTGGACAATTGATTATCTGCATTCCTCATCCTTGCTCAGAGCACCCGTCTTTCTCTTGGGCACGCATTCGACGTTATAAAAAAACATATCGCTATTTTGAAGAAGGCCTACCCTATCGCCTCACACTCTATCGCGAAGATGGCGAAAGCGCGACGGTTACGAACTATCATTGGAGTATTGAAACGTATCTTCGCCTATTACTGGAAGCTGGGTTTACGTTGGAACAACTCCTTGAACCACGACCGATCACCCAAATGAAAGATGAACTCCGCTTTCCGGTGTACTTGATGTTGGTAGCTCGTAAAAAATAGTCTTCGAAATTCACGTAGATACAAGAGCACCCACCGCGACGGCGAGTACAGTGGGTACTCTGTCGCGATGGGATGCGTCCTCCTTGTCGACCCCTCTTCGCGTAGGGGCCGGGAGCAGTTCAGTTGGTCACTCAGTGACCGTGACCACGACTGCCGTGACGTTGTCGTGACCACCCGCGTCGAGCGCGGCCTGGATGAGCGCCTTGGCGGCGTCGGCAGGGTCTGGGTTCGCGACGAGGATGTCGCGGATCTGCTCGTCCGACACTTCACGAGACGGACTCGCGAGACCGTCCGTGCAGAGCAGGTAGACATCCCCCACCTGCGACACCTCACGGTACACGCCCGGCTTGAGACTCTTACCGAGCCCAACCGACTGCGTGATCGTGTGGGCGTAGGGTCCGTTCGCGAATCGGAACTGGAGATCGTCTTCGCCAGGAAGGGCCTCCTCGAGGAAGGAGTGGTCACGCGTGAGACGCGTGAGAGCACCCTCACGCAGCCGGTAGCACCGGCTGTCACCAACGTGGACCACGCCGATCTTGTCACCCGACTGGATGAGCGCAACGATCGTCGTACCCATCCCCTGCGTCTCCGGCTTGAACCGGGCCTCGATCGAGATCACCAGGTCAGCGTGCTGAACAGCCGCCACCAGGACTCCGATCGGGTCAGTGAGGGATTCGGCCCGGACCGCATCGATCACGCAGTCCACAGCCATCCGGCTCGCGACTTCACCAGCCGCGTGCCCGCCCATACCGTCGCAGACAACGAAGAGCCCGTGAGCCTCGTCGACAGCGAAGGCATCCTCGTTGCCCGGACGGTCGGGATTCTTCCCCCGGTCCGTCAGGCCAGCGCCTCGCAATTTCACCATGCCCGCCTCCTCGAACGTGATGAGCCAAACGCCCGTTGTTACAGAGGCCAGCCACAGGCCCCCTCAGAAAAAGACTCCAGATTCACTGAAATCATCATCCGAAGGGAACTGTTTTAGACCCCTCCTCTAATATAAGGAACAGGAAACCTTAACTAAATTAGCCTTTTTGTCAATCTAGATCTTTTATTTTTAGCTGTATTACGGTTTTTTTGCCGGTGCTTTCTTCAGGAAGATCGCGGGAGACAGCTGTTTATCCTTCGCATAGTAGAACCACACTCGACCCGTCGCATCAGTGAACACAGCACCTGTCGGACGGAAGGCAATCAAATCAAACGTCTTTAAATCCGGGCGATCTTTCTCCGGAATGTACGAGAATAATTTAATAATATCCGTAGCACTCCCATCGCGAGGGTCGATGACATGAAGCTCCGTTGGAATTTTCCAGCCTTTCTCATGCATTCCTTCACGACGGACCACAGTCAGCTTTGATGCGACATCGTACGTGAAAAGATCAAAGGTCAGATCGTAGGTTCGAATGCGTTTCTTGACATCGGTTACCTGAAGCGCCGAACCGCGTGAGCCCGTCATCGTTACACCCTTTCCTGCGGCTTTTGCTTCTTTCACCGTCTCCCACGTATACGCCTTCGTTGGCTTTTCAATTTTCACGGTTGTCACCGTCTTATCCCAACGCTTGGCCTGCTCTTTCTTGAATTGAGCGAGCGCCGCTTGTTCCGCTTTTTTCGAGAACAACCCAAGCGCGGAAATCACCGACCGCTCTGATGTACCACCGCTCACCCCAAGGCCAACCAATAACTCCCCTTTTGCATACAACGAACTTGAACCGCCACCATCGTACATCATCGCGTAGCTGATATCCGGATATTTCTCCTTCAGGAATGCTCCGAGTGACGATCCACCACGACCGAACGCAGGATATGATTTTCCTGCCACCACAATAAAATAGACTGTTTTACGATCGGCCGAGATTCCAACGGCTGTACGCGCGTTCTTGCCGACACGACGCTCCCATTGGGTGTATTCATCAAATCCTTCTTTCGTACTCTCCGTCAGCACCTCGCCTTGGGACAAGAACAATGGTCCAGCACCCAACATGTGCTCCGGTGTACATGTTATCTTAGCAAGCTGCGTCTTATCATACTTTCCAATATACAACTTGCCATCTTTACACACGATAAAGGTACTACGGTCTGTTCGCTCTAATATCATCTTCCCGTTCAACATCGCAACATCTTCAAACGCTCCCCATGGCCATTCAACATTGAAATAGGATCCATTGATTGCCGCAATCGCACCAGACTCTTTCGCTAATCCAGACACAGGTTGGTACACAAACTCGTCTCGCAGTTTTTCTTTCGCTGGATCTTTCGCCGGATTGAAGGAACGGCGTGGAATAATTGGCTTCACGATCGTATCACCACCCATCTTTGCCTGAATCACGTAGATATCTGTGTCCAGATCACGCCAATGGTTGAGTTTAGCTTCTTTGGTCAATGTGAGCTGATCGTTCGTCTCACGATCTGTTCCACCCTGTTTTTCCCAATCGATAAACCGTGTCACAGACAACGCAGCATCTTCACGCAAGAGTGGTAACGCAGGTAATAATTTATTACTTGTTCTAAAAATAAGCTTCAGGCGATCGGCGGCAATCATTGCTCCTTGGCGCTTTTCGGGAATGTCCCCTGAATCTGTAGGATCAACAAATCCAGCTGGTTTCGCTTGCAGTTCTTGAAATGCAAAGGAGCGACGTCGCAAAGCAAATAATTGCTGCATCGCCTCATCACGACGGACTCGGTCTGTACGTTCGGTCAAGACCGGAACCCCTGCTCCAGACAGACACGCTCGAATATTATCTGACGTCCAATAGCCGGTTGGTGTCATTCCAAGCTCCGGACAGGCATCGCTCGTTCGAAGGAACATCAACATATACAACCACTGGTCAGGGCTAATAGCCGCTCCATAGCCAAATTGAGTCACAGATAAAGGCGACATCCAGCCTCGCTCTAAAACGGCTTCGATCGCGTCTTTTTCAAAGGTTTTGCTCGTAACGTCGGTGAATGTTTGCGCATGAACACCAACCGGCAGCAAGACCAAAGCCGCTAGGCCAAAAATGAATGTTTTTAGGAAAGATCTCATGGATTCCTAGTATACCATCTGGTAGAGTCTTGCCATGCCTATTCCTTCTCGAATTTTTGCGTGCGTTGGAAGCGTCGTTCATGCGATCGATCAGCAAACCGGCACAATCGTTTGGGAAACGTCCATTGCTGCTGGAAGAATTCAGATGATGGCCCATCAAGACCGGGTGTATGTGGCGTGCGAGACTGGATCATTGGAAATACTAAATGCTGACACTGGCGCCCTTTTGAAAAAAGTTCCCATTTCAGGCCGGGGGCACGCAGCAACCCTTCTCATTGAAGATGAGATGGTATTTGTAAGCTGCGGAGGCGAGCTCACGGCGCTCGACCTGAACGGAACACGAATCTGGACAAATACGTTCAAGGGGAAAGGAAACGGGACACTCAGTCTTGCAACGACGCAGCATGACAGACAAGCGGATGAATACTAAACAGAAGCGCACCCGCATTGCGCTCGCCAATCATCAAATAAAAAAGACCTTTAATACAATATAAAGGAGCGTCGCTGGAATCGCACTCACCCCAAACAAAATCGCTTTTCCCCAACGCTGTGCAGGTCGATCGATCTGCGCACGTTTTGGTTGTGCTTCTGGATAGATAACCGGCCAACGGGTATCAAGTGACCAGTCTTCTTTGCCGAGGGTCGTTTGCACACGGAAACGATATTCTTTTCCATCCTTAGCTTAGGCGTCTTGGAAGAATCCACCGACCTGCAAATTCCAGAGTTTTTGGTAGATTCCTGCCTGTTGCACCAGTTCAGCATGGGTGCCCGTGTCTGTCACGCGGCCTTTATCCATAATGACGATGCGATCCATCGACATGATCGTGGAGAGACGATGCGCGATAACGATCGTCGTTTTGTCTTTCATGAGCGTGCGAAGCGCATCCTGGATCAAGCCTTCTGACTCAGAATCAAGGCTCGATGTTGCTTCATCCAACACCAGAATCGGAGCGTTTTTCAAAATAGCTCGGGCAATCGCAACACGCTGACGTTCACCTCCAGACAACTTTACCCCACGCTCACCAACATGCGTGTCGTATTTCTCCGGCAAACGATCAATAAACGCATGACAATGTGCCAACTTTGCCGCCTTGATGACCTCTTTCAAAGAAGCGTTTGGTCGACCATAACGAATATTGTCTAGCAGCGAGCGATGAAACAGAATCGGCTCTTGTGGTACCAGCGCAATACTTGAACGCAATGAGTCCTGTGTGACTTTTCGTACATCTTGTCCGTCAATCAAAATCGCTCCTTTGGTAACATCATAGAACCGAAACAAGAGCTTCACGACGGTAGATTTTCCAGCACCAGAAGTTCCAACCAGTGCAATCTTTTCACCCGGCTTTATATCAAGCTCGAACTTATTCAACACGTTCGCCGTACCATAGGAAAAGTCCACCTGATCAAATTGCACCCGACCCTTACCTATACGTAACGCTTTGGCGCCTCGCACATCCTGAATCTCATGCGGTTGATCCAAGATTTCAACCATTTCCGTAGCGTCAGCAAATGAATTGAAACACGTCCGAATGAGACGCGAAAAATCGAGAAGCTTGCCGCTCAAAATCGCAAAATAACTTTGGAACAAGATGATATCCCCTGCCGTTAACCGACCTTCGCTCCAAGCACGAATACCTAGCCACAACACAAAAACCTGAATCACGATCAGGATCATCGCCTGCACAGAATGGTTCGTGAGATGCGATTTGAAGATATGCAATCGCATGTTCCGAAGTGTATTTGATTCATGCTCATACCCCTCAACTTCACGCTTGTTCGCAGCAAACAGCTTGATCGTAAGCTCATTGGAAATGGTATCGGACAGGAATCCTGTACAGCGTGAGTCTTGCTCCGCGCGCTTGATGTCATAGCCCACCTTCCAACGCGCATAGAGATAGTTATAGACCATCATGACCGTAATCCAAACCAGTACGATCAATCCAATCTGTGTACTTCGATGGAACAAGACCATCAAAATACCAGTGAATGAAACAACGATTGGGAGCAGCTTCTGGTCAAAAGCGTCGTACAGCTCTTCAAACGCCTTCGCGATACGCGTAATCCGACGCACAAGCGATCCACTAAAATTGTTCTGGAAAAACTGGTATGAGTGACCTAGCATGTACCGAAAGCTGGTCTGTTCAAGATCCGCCATCATGCGGGGAACGAGGTATGAGTAGCCGCGAAACAGAAAAAATAACACCACCCACGCTGCCACGCTCGTACCTGCTAAGAAAAGCACCACCGAAACTGGCCCATCGATTCCCGACTGACCAGTTGGCGGCGCAGCAAGTACATCAAACAAGCGCTTAGCGACATAAGGCAATGCAACCAGGTGAATCGCCTCATATGCGATACGCATGATCGTCAACGCAATCGTCAAAAGACGGTAGCGTTTGACGTGTGCAAAAAAGACACGCAAGACCGGACCAATCAAGTACGATCGATGTGAAGGAACAGACGCCATGTTGATCTAGTATATGCTATCCTCAAGAGGCTTTGAAGTAGCCTGACACCTATGGCAACCCTCCAAACATTCGATGATAAAACTAAAGTTGGCGTATCTTGGCTATCTGGGCTCGAAAAACGGTTTATCCACTTCATGACGCCCAAGGTCCCGAGCTGGATCCGGTCTACGCACCTGACCCTCGTTTCTTTGCCAATCAGTTTAGGCATTATCCTGTTTAGCTACCTGGCGCGCTTTGAAACGGCTTGGCTCTGGGCTGTGAACATCTTGATTATCGGACAATGGTTTACGGACTCGCTAGACGGAGCAGTCGGCCGCTATCGAAAAGAAGGCCTCGTGAAATGGGGCTACTACATGGATCACCTGCTCGACTACTTCTTCTTGTGTGCAGTCCTGATCGGCTACGCGATGCTCACGAGCTACCAGTATCCGATGTTACGCTTCTTTGTTCTCGCGCTGTGTGGCGGCTACATGGTCAACTCGTTTTTAGCCTTTGGTGCGACGCACGAATTCCGTCTCGTACACTTAGGTCTCGGCCCAACTGAATTACGCCTCGTTTTCATCCTCATCAACCTCTCAATTCTCTTTTTTGGAAAAACGCACCTCGCTCCAGCGCTCCCCTACGTACTTGGATTTTGCTTCCTAGGCCTCTGCTACATTGTCTACAAAACCCAACGAGACTTATGGATGCGTGACATGGAAGATAAACGCAAAAAAGAGCTGTAAAATAAGCTTTTTTACGAGATAAATGCGTACTGTTTCTCGTTGACAAAAATAATAAAGTATGGTATTATAATACTGTTCACGATGAAAGATCGTGCCTGGTAAAAACAAGCAAAACGAATACATACGTTGGCAATGAGCGCTCCGACTCCCCTCCCGGTGCGCTTCTTCAATTCCAAACAATTTTCCATCAAAGAACTTCATCCCTCTCTCCTCTTTTACACCCAAGAGACAGGGATTCGGTGGTCAGGGCACCGAGACTTACGCCTGACGAGGCACGAAGAACTCGTGACTCACGTTGATCGCTTACGCAGCGATCGCGATCCCTTGGTCATCTGCCAGTGCCCGAAAGGTCGGCGAGATCCGGTAGAGCTCTTCGAACGAGCTTGCGACCGCTTCGACTTGCGGTTCGCTGTCATCATTTGCGGGACGCAGAACGATGAACTTGTTGCAGATCCGGCGTACCGTGCTGAGACGATGCGCGATGATGAGCGCTCCGACGTCGCCCGTGAGAGCCGCTTCGATCGCGGCCTGAACGGCACGCTCCGTGGTCGAGTCGAGCGCACTCGTCGCCTCGTCGATGAGGAAGAAGTGTGGGCTCTTGGCGAGCGCGGCTGCGACCATCACTCGCTGCGCCTCTCCACCCGAGAGCTCGATACCACCCTTCCCGAGCAGCGTGTCGAGCCCGTCCTCCATACGATTGGCGATCTTGAGTTGCACGAGCAGACCCCAGAGGAAGTCGTCCGTGATGTTCGCGAGCTGCTCCTCGGTGAGGCCGTAGGTCAGGTTGAAGCGGATCGTCCCTTCGAAGACCGAGGCCTTCTGCGGGATGTAGCCGATACACCGGAGCCAGGACTGAAGATTCAGCTGGCGCAGATCGACCCCATTCACCAGCACTTCGCCCGTTTCCGGATCAAAGGCACGCTGAATGAGGCGCATGATGCTCGTCTTGCCCGCACCACTCGCGCCGATGAGCGCCACTCGTTCTCCTTGCTTCACCGTAAAGCTTACTCCCTTCAGCACCGGACGCGTGATCCGACGCTTCTTCTCTTTAGGGAGCGGACTCCGCAGCTTGCTCGGGTGGTAGGCGTGATGGACATCCTTCAGCTCGAGCTCGATGCCGCGCGAGGCGTCGACCGTGGCCGCGTTGGACACGTTCGTGACCTCCGGCGGCAGCGTGAGCCCTTCTTCGAGCGAACTCGCGGAGGGCATGTTCCAGCCGAGCTTGTGCTCGACGTGACCGAGTCGCCAGATGTTGTCGAGAATGGCCCGCATCCAGATGAAGAGCGGGAAGATCTGATCCATTCCGCTCCCAGTCTGTTCCACCGCTTCGATTCTCTGGTCGAGAACGAGGAAGAGGGCGATGGTGCAGAGAAGGTAACGGAAGGACGTGTGACTCAGAAACCAGAGCCAGAACTTCCGATCCGCACTGATCACCTCACTCCAGCTCGTGGAGAGGTTCGCCATCTCCGCCTCCTCGTGACCGTTGGTCTTCACACGTTCGACGTGTTCCCAACATTCCATGAGATGGCGATGCCAGCGGCGGAAGAGCCCATCGAGCGGCGCACACACCTCGGCTACCTTGCCGTTCAGGTAGAGCGACCACAGGATGCAGACGACGAAGATGCCGGTGCTGACGAGCCCCGCAAGGGAACTGACGCACCAGAGAGCGACGTAAGAAGCGAGAAGCAGGAAGACCGCTTCGATCGCCTCCGTTGCGAGCAGGTTCATGCTCTCGAGCGAACGGTTTCGTCCCTTTTCCATGCCGGAGGAAGAGAGCAGCGCGTTTTCACGCAGATGTTGACCGAGCGACTTCCCGAGAAAGAGCTCGTTGGCGCGGAGGTTGATCGACCCCATGTTCTCGCCGAAGATCACCTCCCGAAACCGCGCCTCATGGCGCTGGAAAAGCCAGGTGATCCCAGACGTGACGATGATACCCGTGAACAGGTCGCGCGCCTCCTGCCAGTGACGAACAGAGAGCGCTCCGATCATCTTGCCCAGAAACCAGGGCACGAACATCGCGACGATGTTTTTCCCGCACAGACAGACGGCCAAGCGCTTGGCCGTCGTCCGTCCGACATCATTGAGGAGCTCCCTCCAGACCCAGGCATACACCTGGTAGGTGTTCCGCCAGCTCTGGCGGTAATCGGCCGGATTCGTCGACTCTTCCTGTGACATGTCTACCTCTCTGTGTTGCGGCTGGCTCCTCACCAACCAAGGGGAAAGAACGAAACGAGCGAATGAACGAAAACATCTCTTGCCTCGGCAAGAGATGTTTCGTGTTATAACTGCAGCGTTTTTTAGGCAGTCATCACAAGAAGGCACTCTTGCCCAAGCATTGGGGCGGCATCAGACCCACCATCAACAACACGAAACACAGGTCCGCTCATCCAAAGAGCAGCTCCGCACTGGTTCGCGGGCTTCGTGGCGTATCCAAGAAGAATGTGGTTCATAGCTGTGAGTAATCGGGTCTGTGCTTAGGTGCGCAGATCTGTCCAACCTAGCAATACTAAATTATTGTGTCAAACATCCTTCTTCTTCCAAAGCCGAACGGTCACGTAGATCATGAGCAAAAATCCGCTGTACAATGCGGTGAATCCCCAGGTTGCACTGTGACTCAACGGGTCTGCAACACGCACAAAGAGGTCATACGCCAACATCCCTGGACGATGAAATAGATCCCACGAATTCCAACGCAAAAATCGACCAAGGTACATGCCGAATCCCGAGAGCAGAAGCGACACAACTGATACCATCGTCGCGGTGCGTGATTTGAAGTGCTGACGCCAGACATCTTCCATCACAAACAAAGACACCATGCCGAGAAATAACCCATTCAATGTGAACGAGAGAATCATCACCACATCAAATCCCAGCGGCGCTAATATCCATTCGCTTAAACGCGCCAAATGTCCTAAGTCCGTGAGAATGTATGGCGAGTTTGGAAAAAAGAGTAACCAGAGAAACGCTGGAATCCAGACGAGCTTCCACGCCGCAATTGGGCGTTTCGTATGCGAAACGAGCCACGCGCAAATCAGCGGAATCCAGGCTAAGAAAAGATTCCACAGCAAAAATGCGTAGGTAAGTCGCGACGTCAGAAAGAAACGAATACACAAGAGCCCTACCGCAAAACCCGTTGTCAGGATCAGCGATAAGCCAATTCGACGATCGAGCGGTCGTACAGGAGCAAACAACATAGTTTTATTATTTCAGCATACATCTTGACAGATACGCCAGGCCTTTGTATTTTGTCATCATATTATGACTACATTTTAACAGCTTATGACTCTCTCACGTATCTTGATTGGAATCGTCATTGCAGCAGCCGTATTGGGTGGCATCGTGTACGGAATGACCCGTAACACATCACCTACAGCCGAACCAGCGGTGCGCATTGGGTATCTTCAAATCGTGGCCGGCCTTCCGGCACACGTCATGCGTCACGAAGAGTATTTGGAAAAAGCTGGCGTCGCGTATGAGCTCGTGCCATTCGCTTCTTCGAATGAGGCGTACGACGCGCTCGTACGCGGCGATCTCGACATCATGGCTGGGATGTCCTATCTACCGATCTTCTTGAACGAACCAAAACAACCGGGGCTCGTGAAACTGTTCCGTCCCTTCGATCTCACAACCGATGGTTACTATGATGTCATGATTGTGAAAAAAGACTCACCCATCAAAACGATCCAAGACGTAGCTGGGAAAACGATTGGCGTATATCCAGGCAGTACACTCACCAACTTCACGAAGTACTACTTGGCCAAACAAGGGGTAGACATGACGAATACCAAGCTCACTCAGCTCACCCCAGCCACCCTTCTGCCGGCACTTGAGGCGGGCTCAATCGACGCAGCTATCGCCTACCAACCAAACGCGATCATCGCACTTGAGTCCGGCAGCTATCGTGAACTTGAACATGACATCTACGCCAAATCGTTCGATCACTCTCCCATCGGTGGCGCAGCAATTCGCGCTGGATTCTTGAACGATCATCCTGTCTTGGCAGAAAAAGCGCACGCTGGCGTTGAGGCTGCCTATCAATTTATGCAAGATCATCCGAGCGATGCACGAACCGTCTTAGCTGACTTTCTCAAACTCGATCCGGCTCTCGCTCAAAAAGTCCCCCTCCCAGCCTATAGCGGTACATACGATTCAGCCCATGTTCAAAAACTCATCGGCTTCTTGCGTGAAATCGGGGAAATACAGGATACTGTAGATGCTGAATCGCTGCGCTACCGCTAGATCCCCCTTTACATGGTTGAATGCACGAACATTTCAAAGACCTTTCAGAGCGGTACCCAAACGGTCACCGCTCTTGATCGTATCAACTTGTCGATCATTCCAGGTGAGTTCGTGGTCCTATTTGGACCAAATGGTTCAGGCAAAACGACATTTCTAAACATCGTCGCTGGACTCGATACGGACCATCAAGGAACGGTTACGATCAATGGAAAAGCTCCAAAAGAAGCAAACGTTGGATACGTGTTTCAAAACTACAATGACGCCCTTCTTCCCTGGAAGCGCGTGTTGGACAATGTCACGATTCCTCTCATTACGAGCGGGATGAATCAAGAACAAGCAGATAAACTCGCACTTGCCACTTTGAAACGGGTTGGATTAGGTGTATTCGCGAATTCATACGTCTACACCCTGTCTGGCGGCCAACGGCAACTAGTTTCGATCTGTCGCGCGTTCGTACGTAACCCAGATCTTCTCTTATTCGATGAACCTTGTAGCGCTCTCGATTACTCAACCACTAAACAAGTTGGCCGCGAGATTCAAGCCCTTTGGATGCAATCACACGTGCCAGCGCTCTGCGTAAGCCACGATATCGATGAAACGATTTTCTTGGCCGATCGAGTAGTCGTATTAAGTGCGCGACCTGGCCGAGTCAAAGCCGTCATCGATATTCCGCTCCCCCGTCCGCGAACACTTGAAGTCTTCACAAGCCCAGAATTCTTCGCTCTTCGTAAACAAGTGCTCGACCAATTCCACTATGACCAAGCTTAAACGATTCGGCTATTCGGTCTTTGGCTCGGTCATCATATTGATGCTTTGGGCTGTTGCGAGCCATTTTCATTGGGTCAGCAAAATCTTTCTTCCGACGCCCTGGGAAGTGGTGCGAGCGTTTGGCGTTAGCATTCAAGATGGATCGATCCTCTTGGATGTGCGCGTCACCGCCGTGCGCTTCATCATCGCCTTTCTGATCGCTATCAGCCTCGGAACACCGATCGGACTTTTGATGGGCTCAATGAAACGCGTGTATTACGCGTTGCAGTTCTTAGTTGAATTCTTCCGCAGCATTCCAACAACCGCTCTTTTTCCACTGTTTATTCTCTTCTTTGGTATCGGTGATCTTTCGAAGATTGCGGTCGCCGTTTGGGGTGCTGGACTCATTGTTATCGTGAACACGATGCATGGGGTACACCAGGTAAAACGCTTACGGTTGCTCGTCGCAGAAAATCTGAAACTGACGCGTTTACAAACATTTTGGCACGTCATCTTTCCTGACGCACTCCCTTCGATTGTTTCCGGTTATCGCATCGCTCTCTCGATTGCCCTCGTGATTGTGGTGGTCACAGAGATGTTCATCGGTTCTCGCAATGGAATCGGCTTACGCATTATGAACGCACAGCTGGTCTACAACACCGCTGACATGTTTGCAGCGATTCTTACAGTTGGATTATTTGGATTCCTGATAAACAAGATCGTCCAGATCACAGAAGAAAAGCTCGTTCATTGGAAAGGGCGCTAAAAACCCGATCTAGAGTTTACGCACTTCTACCAAATTCACATTTCCCGATTCACCCAGCGGCTCACCCGCCACGATGACAATTTCATCACCCGCTTTGACGATTCCTTGTTTCAACATTACAGCAAATGAGCGATCAATCAGGTCACGCATTTTGCGACAGGCAGGAATATGAAGCGGGATGACGCCACGCGACAAAGCAAGCTGACGCACCACGCGTTCACTCGAAGATGCTACGTAAATCGGCACACTTGGGCGTTCACGAGACACGAGGCGGGCGGCTTTTCCGGACAAACTAGACACCAAAATCGCTTTCGCGTTTCGTGATCGGGCGAGCAACACCGAAATATTCGTCATCGCTTCTTGCGTAGAGTTCGTGACATGCAAATGCGCATCATGACCTTCTTGTGTCGCATTCTCTACCTCCAAAATAGCTGAGGCCATCGTTTTGACCGCTTCGATTGGGAACGCACCGGTTGCCGTTTCTCCGGACAACATCGTGGCGTCGGTTTCATCAATGACCGCATTCGCCACGTCAGACACTTCTGCACGTGTAGCACGAGGATTGCGAATCATGGAATCGAGCATTTGAGTCGCCACAATCACCGGCTTTCCTGCTTCCAAACAAGCTTGAATCAACTGTTTTTGCACAAGTGGAACCTTCGAAGCAGCGATTTCAATACCTAAATCGCCACGCGCTACCATGATCGCGTCTGACTCAGCCACGATCTCTTCCATCGCATCTACCGCTTCTGGTTTTTCGACTTTCGCGATGATCTTAAGAGGCGCATCTTGTGCAGCTCCCGTTTCACGCTCGAAGCGCTGAATCAAGCGGCGGAGTTCACGCAAATCTTCGGCAGAACGAACAAACGACAACGCAACCCAATCAACCCCCTGCTCGATCCCAAAGCGCAAATCATCTTTATCCTTATCGCTAATGGCTGAGATCGAGGTTTTCGTTTCTGGCAAGTTCAAGCCCTTATGAGACGTAAGCGGACCACCCTGCGTAACTTTACAGACAACATCTTGCCCACGAACTTTCAGCACTTCTGCCGAAAGCAATCCATCATCCAGCAAGAGTTGCTGCCCAGGGCGAACATCTTTATGGAGCAACGGATACGTTACCGAAATCTTTTCTGGTAGCTTCGCTTTTCCTGTTGTAAAAATAATCTCTTGACCTTTTTTCAGTTGAATTCCCTCCTTTGGCAATTCGCCAACGCGAATTTTTGGCCCTTGAAGGTCTTGAAGGATTGCGATTGGCTTGCCCAAGGCTTTCGAGACTTTCCGAATCAGCTTGATCCAGTCAGCAAACGCTTCATGTGTTCCATGAGAAAAATTTAGACGACACACGTCCATCCCCGCCTCAACCAGCTCGACCAACTTCTCATAGGAACAGGTAGACGGGCCAATTGTACAGACAATCTTGGTTTGTTTCTGGATCATAAAGAGAAATTAAATGCGCTCTTCTAAGGTAACTCGAATCAACTGCTCCTTCTTGTCACGCGAAATCTTGAGCTCAATCACGTCACCTGGCGCAAAACGAGTCACCGTTGAGGAAAGTGAGTGATTTTGATCCAATTTCTGACCGTTTACTTCCAAGATGACGTCGCCCGCTTTCAAGCCAGCTTTCTCAGCTGGTGAACCTGGAATAATGGCCACATCCGAAGATGTAGCACCTGGCTGGATCCAAACACCGTACGACTCTGGAAGACCATTCTTCTCGGCGAGCTCCTTATCAATTTGCACGTAACGCACCCCAATCCACGGACGAACAATCTTTCCGGTACGTTTTACGCTCTCTACCGCTTGTTTCGCCACATTAATTGGAAGCGCAAACCCTAACGACTGCGCATTTTCTGAAATAGCGGTATTTACGCCGACCACTTCTCCGTGCAAATCGATGAGTGGACCGCCGGAGTTCCCTGGATTAATGGCAGCGTCGGTTTGAATGGCGCCTTCGATGACTTCCGTTGACCCACGGCTTCCCGCCACCAAGCGCCGATCGACGCCGGATACAATGCCTTTGGTAACGGTGTTCTGGAATTCGGATAGCGCATTTCCGATTGCAATCACCGTCTGCCCAATTTCAAGCTTATCGCTATCCCCGAGCGAGATAAAAGGGAAATCTGTTCCTTCAATTTTGAGAATCGCTAAATCAAGTGACGGATCGACCGCTAAGACTTTGCCCGAAAATTGACGGCCATCTTGTAAGACAACTGTGTATTCCGCTTCATCGTCATCAACGACGTGTTTATTCGTCACAATGTAGCCGTCAGCCGCCACCAAGAAGCCGGAACCGCCTCCAATGCGCAGACGCTGCTTTGGCGCACTTGGGGTGGTTTGTGTCGAGGTTGACGGTTGTGGCGCAAAAAAGAACCGGTCGTTGAACAAGTCACGAAAAAAATCATCAGGCGCACGTGTTGAGAGCTCCTTCGTAATCACGATGGAGACAACGGCCGGAGAGGCACGTCGTACGACATCAATCGTCTGAAGCTCTTCCTGGCGCAAGTCAGACAACGTACTCGTTGTTGTTCCGAGCAATCGATCAACCACGGTTGACGTCGTCGCTTCAGACACGGGACGCTGCCCATAGCGCATGATTGCCGCTCCGCCTAGAGCGCCGGCTCCAAGTGAAGCAAGTAAGTACGCCGCCATCCAACGAGATGCAGACATAGATCTTTAGTGTATCACGATTTGGTTTTCACCTTCTTCTCGGCACTTTGCCGCTCTTTCTCTGAACGAATCAGATCTGAAAGTTCATCGCGGAAGGTCTTCACGTCTTCAAACGAGCGATACACAGACGCAAAACGGATGTAGGCGACTTTATCAAACGTCTTGAGACGATCCATCACAATCTCGCCCACATCAGCGCTCGTGATTTCCGAAGACTTGCGACGCTGAATGTCACGCTCGATCGATTGGACCAATGAACGGAATTCGGCGTCGATATGCTGTCGCTTTTCGAGCGCGCGACGCAGTCCACGTTCAAGTTTTTCACGCGAGTACGCCTCACGATGCCCGTCACGTTTTACAACAGTGATGTCGAGCAATTCAATTTCTTCGAGCGTAGAGAAGCGATACTCGCAGGTACCACATTCACGACGACGACGAATAGACGTACCGTCTGGCGATAAGCGTGAATCGACGACTTTGGTTTCGGTATGACTGCAAACAGGGCAATGCATAGAAAGGACAACGATCCCTCGTTGAGACGAGGGATACGTGTTTACATAAGCTTCTTACGAATGAAAGCTGGAATATCGAGATCTTCTTCATCCGAGGCAGACTGGGCTCCCTGCGCTGGTGGCTGACGAGAAGGCGCCGGAGGAGGTGTCGCTGGACGTGGTGTTGGCGCAGCGTACGACGGAGGCGAGACATGCGGCTGACGCGCGGCCGGAGCTGGGCTCATTGGCTTACGATACGTATCAGCTGGTTCTTCCGCGTATTCAGGCATCGCTGGCTGCGGAGGCTGTTGTGGCGCTGGCTGTTGCTGATAGCCACCGACTCCAGGATATCCCTGATAGGGAGCTGGCTGCTGCGGAGCCGCTGGCGCTTGGTACGTTGCTGGCTGAGAAGGCTGAGCTGGTGGCGGCACAACACCCGTTGAACGCGTGTTCTGGAATGAGTATTTCTCAAGCGGCTCTGGTGGGGGCGTATTCGCAACCGTTCCTGTGCGAGGCTGAATGGTACCGGAACTCAAAATCGTTTTTGCTTTGGGAGCACCTGGACGCGTTTCGAACCCGGTTGCGACGACCGTGACCTTCACTTCGTCCTTCATGGATTCGTCGATGATAGCACCGAAGATGACCTTCGCCTGAGGATCAGCCGACTGCGTGATAACCTTGGCCGCTTCGGACACTTCGTACATGCCGAGGTTCGAACCACCCGTGATCGTGAAGAGAATCCCCTTCGCACCATCGATCGACACTTCAAGAAGCGGCGAGGCAACGGCTGCCTTGGCAGCGTCTGCCGCACGATTGTCACCATGACCACGACCAATACCCATGAGGGCCGAACCACGGTTCAACATGACGGAACGGACATCAGCGAAGTCGACGTTGATAAGCCCAGGCACCGTAATCAATTCAGAGATCCCCTGCACACCCTGACGCAAGACGTCATCCACGATTTCAAAGGCTTCGACAAGCGAGGTCTTCCGATCGATGATCTGCAAAATGCGATCGTTTGGAATAGCGACGATCGTGTCGACTTGGTTTGCGAGTTTTTCGTAGGCGGCATCTGCAATCATGCGACGCTGAGCACCTTCGAAGCCGAAGGGACGTGTCACAACAGCGACAGTCAAAATACCAAGCTCTTTCGCAACGCTTGCAATAAATGGCGAGGCACCCGACCCTGTTCCACCCCCCAATCCACACGTAATAAAAACCATGTCAGATCCCTTCAACATCTCACGAATTTCATTCGCACTTTCTTCGGCTGCATGGAGACCGACTTCTGGGTCAGCACCGGCGCCAAGACCACGTGTCATGGTCTTTCCAATGTGCAATTTGTGTTGAGCCTGTGAATACTGGAGCGCTTGAATATCCGTATTCATCGCGATGAATTCAACACCACGAATCTTCGAAGCAATCATTCGGTTGACCGAAGATCCACCAGATCCACCGACTCCAATCACCTTGATGGAGGCGAGCGCTTCGATTTCGGGTTTGATTTCAGCCATACGGAATGTCTACAAGAAGTGTTCAAAAATGGCTCAATAAAGAGAAGTTTCAACGTTCAGTGTCACCATACTCATCCGAACCTCCAGGGTCAAGGGAAAAACCAGCTCACGGGAGGAAGGATTTGAAGATACGCTTCAACGGTTCGCTCAATTTCTTAATGGCTTGGCCACCCTTTGCCGCGTAACCTGAGCCATTTTTTGTTTGTACCCCTGCGTCTTCACGTTCAGCGTTATAGCCCCACAATACAAGTCCAATCGCTGTGGAAAACGCGGGGTCTTGAACAACTTCAGTGAGTGGCGTGGAAAGATTCCCGGGAACTCCAACCGCAACCGGCAAACGCAAGACCTGACGAGCAATCTCGGCCATGCCGCCGAGCTTCACTCCACCACCGGTTAAGATGGCACCAGCTGGCAACATGCCGCTTCGTTCAATCTTCTTGAGCTCTTTCTCAACTTTCTCGAAGATTTCTTCAGCACGCGCCTGTGCGATGTCGGAAACAAAACGGCGCGATACGATTTCGGTGTGATCACCACCAAGTTCGCGTAAATCGATTTCTTCGAAGCGGTTGGCGGAATCGGCATGCGCGCTCGCGAAGTGACGCTTGATGTGCTCAGCGAGCTCAAGCGACGTACGGAGGCCAATCGCGAGATCAGAGGTGATGTGGTCGGCACCGATTGGGAAGATAGCAGCATGCAACAGATCCCCTTCCTCGAAGACGGCCACACTCGTTGTACCCGCCCCAACGTTAATTACGACCGTTCCAACGTCACGTTGACGCGGAGTCGTGACCGCTTCAGCAGAGGCGAGTGGCGCAAAGACCAATTCGCGGACTTCAAGGCCAGTACGGAAGGCTGCCTTCGTCACGTTACGCACATGCGATGAGAAGCCCTGAATAATGTGAGCCTCTGCCTCTAGGCGAATCCCCTGCATTCCGACTGGATCTTTGATTCCCGTCTGCCCATCCACGCTAAAGGCTTTTGGCAGGATGTGAATAATCTCTTGATTGGCTGGATTTACGACGGAACGCGCCGCCTCGAGAGCGCGGTGCACATCTTCTTCTCGAATCTCCCCTTCTGGACGTGAGACACCAATGACCCCTTTGGCAGATTGGATAGTGAGATGCACTCCCCCGATCGACAAATAGACCTCAGAGATCGGCAATCCGATTTGGCGCTCGATTTGTTCGAGCGACGCCGAAATGGAACTGACGACATCTTCCAACGAATTCACTGAACCCTTCGAAATTCCCTGAGATGGGACTTCGACTGCCCCGATGACGCTCAAGACCTCACGCTTATCGGAACCGATAGATACCTGGCCAACGGCGAGACGAATCGCCGAACTACCAAGATCGACCCCAACAATCAGGTGGTCTTTCATACGCGCGCAAGGAAAGTAAGCATGTAAGGCCAGAAGATACAGACTCCCACCACCACCGAACACAGCGAAGCGACGAGGACGGCTCCCGCCATCACATCCTTCACTTCTCCAGCGTACTCGTTCAGCCGCGGTTTTAACAGGTCAAGAAGCCGTTCTACCGCGCTGTTGACCAATTCTAGCACCAGGACAGATGCAGACACAATGAGAATAATCAAGCGTTGGTCCCAGGTGAGCGGTAGGATAATCGCCAGTGTATTCGCGAAGAGTGCCCCTACGCACTGAATCCGGAAATTTTGCTCGGTTCGGTAGACAGACAAGACCCCGCGCGTCGCGTGGCGCACACTGCGAAAAAAGCGAGGAAAACTAAACATAGGCGGCAACGGTGAGCTCTTCTACCAAGCGCTCTTGTAAGCGGAACATCTTTAGCTCCTCCGCTTCGGTGGCGTGATCGTAGCCAGCCAAGTGTAGGACCCCATGAACCAAGAGGCGTACCAGCTCTTCATGGAGAGATAATCCGCGACGTTTCGCCTCTTGCTTGGCATAGGCTGGACAAATTACAACGTCGCCCCAGGAGGCAGTTTGCGCCTGAACTTCTTTGGGGAGCGCCCCTTCGCGACTTGAAAATGACAAGACATCCGTTGGACGGTCTTTTTGGCGATAGACTTTGTTCAAGACTTGAATCTTTTGGGGAGTAGCGAACGACAGCGAGATTTCCAACGGTTGTTTGATGCGCAAAACACGCGATAACGCTTCAGCTGCGCGCGTGAGATCCTGGTCGTGGAGTTCCGGAGGAAGCCTTGTAGCAAGAAAACGGATCATGACTAAGAGGAAGTGGAAGAGGTAGCAGTAGGGGCAGCGGAGAACGTTGAAGAGGTAGCAAAGTCAGACGAGGTCGCCTCTGGAGCAACAGGAGCGGACGAAGATGCGCTGGCTTCTGATGTCGTTACTGGCGCTACCGGAGCCACCGGAGCCGTTTCTGAGGTCGAACTTGTCTGCGTGCTGAGCAATGAACCTGGGCCTGAATTTGCTGGCGTCAGAGTGGTCGGCAGGATTGCTGCTCCATTCAAGCTAAGAGAGTTTAGCATCATTTCCAACGTTGTGCGGAAATTGACGAACGGCTGCGCCTGAAGATCATACGTGAGGCGGAAGACCGCGTCACCCCACGCGAGCCATGCCTGCATACGATCGGGCGAGTACACGCCGCGCAGACCCCCTTTCGTTGTGAATTCACCCAATGTTTCTACTGGTTGATTGATGCGAGCAGCAACCCAAGGAGCCAGCTCTTGGCGTGAAGTATTGGTTTCAACAGATGCAACAATCTGCTCCCCTTTTCCGGTTTGAATGATCATGCGGTTCGCATCAGCTGGATCAAGAGCCGACGTCCAGCTAGCCGGAACGTACATAACCCACCCACTAGAAGCACTGAGCGAACGCACCAAGCCGGATTCAATCAACTTACCCGGAGCGGTGGCCGCTGGATTGTACAAGTGGAAGACTTCGTTCCCATCCAAGAAACGATCTCCATCCGAGTCTTTACCCTGAGGATTCGTCGTGTAGATGAGCTCCTCTTGATCGGTCAAACCATCTGAATCGCTATCCAACCCACCTGGTGGGAAGGTGGGCATTGGCTTTGGCACTTCTGGCACTGGAACGGCTGGCATTGAAGCCGTTGCCTCGTTAGAGGGGGCTGAATCTCCGCCTTCGCCGCCGGCAATCACGTGGTAGGTATAGCTCGCACTTGGCTGAACCGTCACATCAATAAACGCCGTACTATTAGCTGGAAGCGTTGTAATACGCGAGAAAGATGCCTCCGGCGATCCATCTTTTCTTTCGATGTGATAACCCTGCTCATTGTTAGCGGCATCCGTCCAAGACAGAGAGATCGCTCCCTGGCTCGCAAGCGCCGACAATCCACTTGGAGCCACCGGCACAGGGGGTGGAGTGGGCGGAGCAACAACTGCTACTTGTTTTTTAAACAACGCCTCGCGATTGAAGTACACGAACCCAGCAGCACTCAAGAGAATCACGCCTCCCACAATGCCAATCATAGCCCAAGGCGTACGTCGAGCCTCTGGAGGCTGAATAATTGCGGCTGGCTTGGGCGCCACAGGCGCTGGTGGCGGCGTTCTTGCCGCCTCGTCACGCTCAGCTGAAGTCAGCGATTTCAACTTCAGAGCAACACCATAAAACTGCTCTGGGATCGTGATGATCTCAGGCAGTTTTTTGGCGGCAGCGGCCGCAGGTGCGGGTGAAGAGGAAGGTGCAAACGCCATACAACGATCAAAGAACCAACGTTAGAACGTACAAGCTGGATTGGCGCACTTACCAGGACCAAGTGGATTATAGCCTTTCTGTACTTCGACTCCATCTGGGAAGGTATCACCATCCGTGTCTGGAACGAGCGGGTTCGTGCGGAACTTCACGACTTCATCTCCATCGTTCAAGCCATCGCCATCCGTGTCGGCTGCTGCATAATTGGTTCCGAGCTCGGCTTCGCGGGCGTCAGACAAGCTGTCTCCGTCTTGATCCGCGGTTGGAGGCGTGGTTGGTTCGACCATCATGCCCGTATCCGTACTCGACTGTGACGAACCATTCGCCGTTGAAGTTGGAATTGTGTTTAAGCCTTGATCATCCGGGGTCGTCATGAGCGGTGGAACCGCGTTTGGATCGATTGAGGTTGGCGGAGGAACATTCGCACCATCCGGTGGAGTCACAACCGGCTTTGGCGGAATCAGCTCTGGCTCACCTGCAGCAAATCCACTATCTAGTGGCTCATCGATTGGTGCAGGCGAATCAGGCATCGCGGCCGCATCAGACGTGGACGATGTCATCTCAGGCACAGCTGGCAACGTTTCCATCACCTGACGTGTTGGACGACGAATCGCGAAGAACCACACCGCACCAGCAATTACACCCAATACTACAACCACAGCCAAGGCGATCAACACGTAATGCAAGACGGGCGGATGTGTTGATTCAGGCAACGACGGCAACACGCGAGCCGGCGCAGGCGTCACCGGCGGCACCGTATTTGGAGCAGCCGAAGCCGGCGCAAACGATATTGGTTGAGATTGAACAGGCGACGCAGCTGGCGTTCGATCAACCCCCGAGAACATGTCGTCCGCTACAGGAGAGCTAGATGGCATGGATTGAATAGGTGGAGCGATTGGTGGAGCTACAGGCGGAACCGGTGGCGGAACAGGCGGCATCGCACCTGGCGAAACAGGTTCGGTTGGCCCAAGCGGTAAATTCGAGGGAGGTTGAAGGTCCATAGAAAAGTGTGGGCGTTAAACTTGGCAATCAGGACGGCTACAGAGCCCGGGTCCAAGAGGATTGTACCCGTTTTGAATTTCTTTCGCATCCCCAAATCCATCCCCATCCGTATCCGCCTGCAAAATATTTGTTCCGTAAAGGGATTCCTTCTCATCTGGAATGCCATCTCCGTCCTGATCAATCGTAGCGGTCGAGGCGGCTGGCTCTGGTTCTGGCGGAGGCGTGGGAGTAGTCGGTGCCGGTGTATCGCCTTCTGGTCCTGGCTCTGGAACGGGCGGAGAGAACGTAAGCGGATCTGTTCCGGCTCGCACTTCTTCTTCATCGGACACGCCATCTCCATCCGTGTCTCTAAGGAGCGGATCGGTTCCCATCCCCTGCTCTTGGGCATCGGTTAACCCGTCTCCATCACTGTCTGCGAGGGCGGGATCGAGAGGTACGTTGGCAGCTCCGGTTGAGTCCCCTGAGCCAGAATCAGCCGTATCACCAGCGCCGCCCTGCGACGCTGGCTGACCATTCTGCAAAACAATGTCTTCGACCACCGCTTCTTGCGGATCAAGACCACTCGTCGCGCGCCAACGAAGAAGGAAGATACTTCCGACCAGCAACACGAGCCCGATCGCGGCTGCGATCAGGACTCGTGTGCGGGTCGAAGAAGGAACAAAGGACATACTGTGTCGGACTATCGAATACGAGGGCCAACCCCTTCTTGATCCCAGTTTATCCCTGTATACGCCGGATCACCCCAGCCTCCAAAAGCCATCCAACTCTGCGTCTCCC
This sequence comes from uncultured Gammaproteobacteria bacterium, assembly GCA_964415465.1. Taxonomy (GTDB): domain Bacteria; phylum Patescibacteriota; class Patescibacteriia; order 2-12-FULL-60-25; family 2-12-FULL-60-25; genus JAGOTP01. The sequence goes on along the minus strand of CAYQAL010000011.1, from coordinate 781 downwards.
CACTCGATGGCCAAGATTGATTCGGTAAAGCTGGTGTCACCGTTTCTCCCGGAATCGCCTGTCCTCCACACTTAAAGGCATCGGCGGCGGTCGTCATAATGGTGATATCACCCGTGACCGAATCCTGCCGGAAGACGTGCCAGTACTTGCCCTGACAAGCCGTTGGGTTTGTTGTTGGTGGCAGCACCTTATACACGCGGCTCTGTGTCACGACCCAGACTGTACTGCTTGTCTGGCGATAGTACTGGTACGAAGGCGTCATGTTTCTACCTAACATAGAACGTTGATCGACCAGGAAGTAGTTGAAATTCCCTGATCGCTCGCCACCACGGCCCGGGTCCCAGAGGTATCTCGTCGCTTGAGGAGAGTTCGCCACCTGGAAACAGACACCAGCCGCTCCACTCGAACAGAAGAGACGAGCATACGGCACCTGGTTCAAGTCCGGATTTCCCTGTGCCTCATTACCACCGACGAATTCACGGATATCACGGTAGCAGAGCTTGCCTTCAACCCAGCCTGGGTGCGTCGCATCCACCTGACAGGCTCGCGACGTAGACCAATCATTGCCGCGACCTGGTCCCGGAGTGAACTGATAGGCACGGTTTCTTGGCATGATGAGGTGCGACAAGAGATATCTGTTCTGGTTTTGCGCGAGGTTTCCGTACCAGGTATGAACAACCAGCGTTTCGTTTCTGCCCACTTTCGGCAACAAGAAGATCTTACCCGGCGACTCAGAGCTCTGAATTCCTTCTTGTTCGAAAGTTGGAACACTGAACAGGTT
>CAYQAL010000010.1:0-31382 GCA_964415465.1 uncultured Gammaproteobacteria bacterium | reverse complement strand
TTTCGTTAGATTTTGGACTCAAAATAGGTTCGGACTTGGTTGTAAAGGGATGCCAGCACAAAACAAAGCGGTTTTTCAGGAACCATTTGGTGGGCGGCCTTCACGGCCGCCCATTGTGTTACATACGAAGATTTTTCAATAGATCCGGATGGATATGGACTGGTCTCCTGATTTTTTACCACCACCACTTTTTGCATTAGGGAGAGGTTCGAAGAAAGCACAAAGGGAGAACTTCTCGAGGGCTCAGAACGTATGATAAAATACACTTGTAACCCATCCACGACAGAAAAGATTTTTTGATCATTGATGATAATCTAATATGTCTCAAAAACTTTTCCTCTACGCGCGCAAATCGACAGATGTCGAAGATAAACAGATTTTGAGTATCGAAGCTCAAATTACTGAGCTACAAGAGTTTTCAAGGCGAGAAGGATTTCAGTTGGTCGATGTTTTTATTGAGAAGCAATCTGCGAAGATGCCAGGACGTCCAATCTTTAACGAGATGATGCGTAGGCTTGAACAGGGCGATGCAGACGGTATTGTGAGTTGGCACCCGGATCGTTTGGCACGCAATTCTGTAGACGGAGGAAAGATTATTTATCTTTTGGACTGCGGTCGTCTTTCTCATCTTAAGTTTCCACAGTTCTGGTTTGAAAATACCCCGCAAGGAAAGTTCATGCTCAATATCTCGTTTGGACAAAGCAAATATTATATTGATTCGCTGAGTGAGAATGTGAAACGAGGCTTGCGCCAAAAAGTAAGGAACGGAATCTGTCCCGGTCTTGCACCTATCGGATATCTTAATGATATGCGAAGCAGAGATATCATGGTGGATAAAAAGAAGGCGCCTATTATCAAAGCAGCTTTTGAGCTCTACGCAGAAGGCAATTCAAGACTGGAAGACGTCGCTCGTTTTTTACAGGAACGTGGGATTGCATCTAAATTTAACATGCCCTTAAAACGCGATCGTATTTCATTTATCCTTTCCAATCCGTTTTATGTTGGACTCTTTAGATATGGAAAGGAACTTCACGAAGGCAAACATGAGTCGATACTTTCAAAGAAAGTATTTGATGAAGTGCAAACCATTCTAACCCAGAAAGGAAGACCACATCATAAAACCAAAAATGAGCCACAGGTATTTTGTGGATTATTCCATTGCGGAACCTGTGGCATGGGGATAACGGGTGAATATCGAACGAAGAAGCAGAAGAATGGAAATACGCATGATTACATTTACTACCGTTGTACCAAAAAGAATAAGGAAATTGTCTGTAATGAGCCTCACATTCGTGAGGAGGCAGCCGATGAACAAATATCTTCTTTGCTTCAACCCTATTCGTTACCTGAGGATTGGACGAAGGAATTATTGAAAATGTTGGTTGAGGATCAAAACGCCAGAACCCAATCCTCAGCCATTTATGTTCGAGAAGCAAAGAGTGAGGTAGAAATAATCAAAACCAAGCTCCAGCGCCTTTTAGACGGTTATTTAGCGCAGGATATTGAGCGCGAGGTCTATGTTGAAAATAAGGCGGGGCTATTGAGCGATAAAAAGTCGCTGGACGAAAAAATCATTCATCTTGAGCATAAGGAAATGCGTTGGGTCGAACCGATGCGAGAGTGGATAAAAGAAGCTGAAAATCTGACAAAAACCGCATGTGGACATGACCTTTTGGCAAAAAAGGTCATCGCTAAGAAAATATTCGGGTCGAACCTCTCCCTAATGCAAAAAGTGGTGGTGGTAAAAAATCAGGAGACCAGTCCATATCCATCCGGATCTATTGAAAAATCTTCGTATGTAACACAATGGGCGGCCGTGAAGGCCGCCCACCAAATGGTTCCTGAAAAACCGCTTTGTTTTGTGCTGGCAGGGGCGGGGGGAATCGAACCCACGCTAACGGTTTTGGAGACCGTTGTACTACCATTATACGACGCCCCTAAGAATTGAATTGTGGTGACAAGATAGCGACTTTTATCAAAAACGGCAACTAACGGATCTTTCGGAGAGGTGCGGGTGGCGCCCGACCAAGGTCTGGTCGGGCGCCGGTTGCTTCAGACGCGGGGGAAATCCGCGTCTTCGTAGATGTTCGCGGCCTCCTTGGACATGGTGGTGGCATTCTCGATGACGAGCTCCGTGCCAAGTTCATCGATGGCGAAGAACGTCACCGCCTCGTGTCCCACCATGGCTCGAAACCCCTTTCCTGTGAGCTTGCGTTGGCAGATGAAGACCTGCCCCCACTCGTTCTTGAAGCCTGCGTAGAAGGGCTTGTTGTTCGAGTTGACGATGACGACGGCCACCATCTTCCAGCTCAGGCGTGCACGCAGCATCTTGAGCTTGTTCGGGCTGCTGGGGAGTGCGCGGGGATCCCCGGCAATCTTGACTCCGCCGGCTACCTGCCGCTTGCTGTCTTCCCACGCCAGCGCACGAAGCGCGTACGCGAAGAACGTCTGAAATGGAACCTCCATGGCTGTACCTCCTTGTATTCTTTTACAGCATCACCACCATTGAGACAAGCGCGTTTGATTATTTATAAATTGGATGCACTTCGGCGAGTTCTTTCACGCGCTTTGCAACACGTTTTTGAACGGTTCCATCAGTTGCATGTTTCAGCGATTCAGCGATGAGGCGAGCAACTTCTTCGGCGGCAACTTCCGTGAAGCCACGTGTCGTAATGGCGGGAGTTCCAACGCGAATGCCGGATGGATCCATTGGGCTGCGAGGATCAAACGGCAACATATTTTTGTTTACCGAAATGCCAACTTTTTCGAGAGCGATCTCCGCTTCTTTGCCGCCTACGCCCCATGGCGTAACGTCGACGAGTAATAAATGATTATCTGTTCCGCCTGAAACAAGTTTCGCTCCTTCGCGTAAAAAGGCGCGTTGCATTGCAACCGCATTCGCAAGCACTTGCTGCTGATAATTGATGAACGATGGTTGTAGTGCTTCGTGTAGCGCCACGGCTTTGCCTGCAATCACGTGTTCCAATGGTCCGCCTTGTGCGCCTGGAAAGACGGCGCTGTCGATTTTCTGAGCGAGTGTACGTTTACCATCTGGATCCAGACGGTCCTTTTCTTTACAAAGAATCATCGCACCACGTGGTCCACGGAGCGTTTTGTGTGTGGTCGTAGTAACGACGTCTGCATAGGGAACTGGGTCTGGAGCGAGACGTGCGGCAACAAGCCCAGCAATGTGTGCCATGTCCACCATGAGATAGGCGCCCACTTCTTCCGCAATCTGGGCGAAACCAGCGAAATCTAAGTGACGTGGATAGGCAGAAAAACCAGCAATGATCATGCGTGGCTTATGCTGGAGGGCGAGCGCACGTACTTCGTCCATATCGACCCGATGCGTGTCTTGGCGTACACCATACGGAACCACGTTGAACCATTTTCCGCTAAAGCTCACAGGGGAGCCATGGGTAAGGTGTCCGCCATGTGCCAGGTTCATGGCAAGAATGGTGTCGCCTGGTTTGCAGAGGGCGAGGTAGGCGGCGAAGTTTGCTTGTGCGCCGGCGTGTGGCTGAACGTTCGCATGTTCAGCGCGGAAGAGCTGTTTAGCGCGCATAATGGCGAGCGACTCGACCTTGTCGATCACGTGATTGCCGCCATAGTACCGGCGGGTTGGGTAGCCTTCAGAGTATTTGTTGGTCAGAATGGAACCAACCGCCTCTAAAACAGCTTCAGAGACATAGTTTTCCGAAGCAATCAGTTCGAGTTCCTGTTGTTGACGCTGTTTTTCTTCTTGAATGTAGCCAGCGAGTTCGGGATCGTGTGTAGGGAGAATGTTCATACGGATAAAAAAGAGAGACAAAAAGAATCAGAAAAAATGGGCAAACCGTATGAAGAAGGGCTACAACATAGGCCAAGGGTAGAGGACGGTGGGAAAAATGACAATCAGTATTCTTGACACTCGGGCCCTGACGTTTTTATACTGCATTAGCACTCATAAAGTGAGAGTGCTAATGTCAGCACCCGTCGTATGGACGAACGCCGCTCCACCTTATTCCAGGCAATAGTCGAAGAGTACATCGCAAGCGCCCAACCAGTTGGGTCGCAGTCCTTGGTATCTCGCTATAACTTGGAAGTGAGTCCGGCGACCGTCCGTAACTGGTGTGCAGAACTAGAAGAAGAAGGGCTGCTCATGCAGCCACATACATCTGGTGGACGTGTTCCGACAGAACAGGGCTTTCAAGCCTACGTCACTCGGTTCGTTGTGCCGAAGGCGTGTCCGAAGCGTGAGCGTGATCTCTTCGAGCGTGCCTATGCCTCAGACGCGGATCCAGAGCGTCGGTTCAAAGCGCTGGCGAAAGCGCTGGCGGATACGTCTGAACTGGCAGTCGTAGCAGCGCTGGGCGAGGCGGATACCTACTACACAGGCCTGTCCTACCTCTTCTCTCAGCCGGAGTTCCGTGATTGGCAGCGGGTGGTCTCGCTGACGGAAGTCTTAGATCGCCTTGATGATGCGTTGCTCAAAACGCGCACTGTCCGTCTCGATGATCCACGGATCTTGCTCGGCAGTGAGTGTCCGTTCGGCCAAGCGTGTGGCGTCGTTCTTTTGAGCGCCGGCTCTTCAATGATTGGCGTCCTCGGTCCCATGCGTATGGATTACCAATCTGTCTATCGTTTTATGCTCGGTGTGCGTGACATTATTTCTCTCTCGTAATTTTTTGAATCTCTATGGCTGACGAAGTCTTACAACAGGATCCTCAAGCGCAAGTACCATCCGATGATCTCGCGCGTCTCAAGGCGCAGTGTGAGGAGTATCTCGCTGGTTGGAAGCGTGCGCAGGCGGACTATTCCAATGCGGTAAAAGAACGTGAGCGTGACCGTGCGGAATACGTGAAGTACGCGAATACGTCGCTCCTACAGTCGCTTCTGCCGGCCATCGAGCACTTTGCAACCGCGTTACGCTTTATCCCAGACACGGCTTCGTTGCCTGAAGAAGCGAAAAAGAAGTGGGAATCTTGGTTGGTGGGTTTGAAAGCGGTGCAATCGCTCTGGGAGCAGGCGGCGCAGGCAACGGGTCTCGAGCGTATTTCCGCGCAGGGGGCGTTTGATCCAAATCTTCACGAAGCGGTTGGTCATGAACCATCTACGGAAGTTCCAGCTGAACATATTCTTCGGGTGATGCAGGACGGTTGGAAGCTGAATGGTCGTGTGCTTCGTCCAGCGCAGGTGATCGTGGCTCGAGCGGTAGATTCAGTTCAATCCTCTTAGTCCTTATTCATCACTCTTATGTCTATCATTAAGTGGTCACCTCTTTCGCCCTTCTTTGATCAGCAGCCATTCGATGCGATGGAAAAGTTCCTAGACGAAGTGCGCGGCGGGGGTTTGCCTGTTGCGCGCTCTAGTAATGGCCTGATCCCACCCGTCGACATGTACGAAACAGATGCAGCGGTGGTGGTTGAAATGCCTATGCCAGGTGTTGATCCAAAGAAGCTCGATATCTCGATTGAAAACGGCATTCTCTCGGTCAAAGGAACCAATGAACGCAAGACCGAGGTCGATGAAAAAAATTATTACCGCAAAGAAGTGCGGTACGGATCAGTCTTCCGCCAAATCGCGTTGCCAGCCAAGGTTCTCGCCAACAAGACGGAAGCTGTCTACGAGCAGGGAATTCTAAAGCTCTCGATTCCGAAGGCACAAGAAGAGGGCGGAGCAGTGAAAGTTCAGATTAAAGATCAGTCGTAACCAGTAAATATTACATTATTTCTATGGCAAAAATTCTTGGAATCGATCTTGGAACCACCAACTCGTGTATGGCGGTGGTAGAAGGTGGTCAGCCGAAGGTCTTGGAAAATGCAGAAGGGGCGCGTACTACGCCTTCGACGCTTGCGGTAACCAAAACGGGGGAGCGTCTCGCTGGTCAGCTTGCGAAGCGCCAGGCAGTGGTGAACCCAACGAATACAGTCTTCTCCGCGAAGCGCTTGATTGGTCGACACTGGAACGATGCCGAGGTTCAGCGTGATGCGAAGTGGCTTCCATATAAAGTCTCGCAGAAAGGCGAAGGTGTACGTATTGGTATGGGTGATAAGGACTACGCACCAGAAGAAATCGCGGCCATGGTGCTTCAGAAGCTCAAGGCGGATGCTGAGGCGAAGCTTGGTGAAAAGATCACGGAAGCGGTGATTACTGTTCCTGCCTACTTCGACGACTCCCAGCGCCAAGCGACGAAAGTCGCCGGTGAAATCGCCGGCTTGAACGTGCGCCGCATCATCAACGAGCCAACGGCCGCTGCGCTTGCCTACGGCTTCGATCGGAAAAAGGATGAAAAGATCGTGGTCTACGATTTGGGTGGTGGTACGTTCGATGTGTCTGTGCTCGAGGTTGCGTACGACGCTTCCGCCGACCAGAACACGATCGAGGTCCGTGCGACCAACGGTGACACCCACCTTGGTGGTGATGACTTCGACCAGCGCATTATTCAGTGGATCGTTGAAGAGTTTAAGAAAGCCGAAGGGATTGATCTTGGAAAAGATACCCTCGCCTTGCAGCGTATTAAGGATGCTGCTGAACGTGCGAAGATCGAGCTCTCAACGGCGATTGAAACAGAAATCAACCAGCCATTCATTACGAGCGATGCCACCGGTCCAAAGCACTTGTTGCTCAAAATGAAGCGCATCGATCTCGAGAAGTTGGTTGGAGATTTGGTTGATAAGACGCTCGAGCCATGCCGTAAGGCACTGGCTGATGCGAAGCTTTCTGTTGGTCAGATTGATGAAGTTGTCTTGGTCGGTGGAATGACTCGCATGCCACTCGTGATCCAGACGGTCGAAAAATTCTTCGGAAAGAAGCCAAACGCCTCAGTAAACCCAGATGAAGTTGTAGCGATTGGCGCGGCCATTCAGGCCGGTAACTTGCAGGGTGACATTAAGGGTGAGCTCTTGCTTCTCGATGTCACGCCACTTTCTCTTGGTCTCGAAACGCTTGGCGGTGTCATGACGAAGCTCATCGATCGCAACACCACCATTCCAACCTCGAAATCACAGATCTTCTCGACAGCGGCCGATGGTCAGACATCGGTGGAGGTTCACGTCCTTCAGGGTGAACGCGAAATGGCAAGCGACAACCGTTCGCTTGGGAAGTTTACGTTGTCCGGTATCCCAACCGCTCCGCGTGGCGTTCCACAGGTAGAAGTCACCTTCGACCTTGATGCGAACGGAATTTTGTCCGTGAAAGCCAAGGATAAAGCGACCGGCAAAGAACAGCAGATCACGATCACTGCTTCGACGAACTTGAGCAAAGACGAAGTCGAAAAGATGCGCAAAGAAGCCGAAGCGCACGCCGAAGAAGATAAGAAGCGCCGCGAATCGATCGAAATCAAGAACATGGCCGAAACCATGATCTACACGACCGAAAAGATGATGAAAGAAGCCGGCGACAAAGCATCTGCCGACGATAAAAAGGTTGTCGAAGAAAAACTTGAAGCCTTGAAGAAGATTAAGGACGGCGAAGACCTCGAAGCGATCAAGAAGGCCTCCGACGAACTTGCCGACGCCGCCCAAAAAATCGGCGCCGCCATGTACCAACAAAACGGCTCCACCACCGAAGCTCCAGCTGGCGACAGCCAGCCTGGAAACGACACCTCATCTTCCGGCGACTCTTCTACTTCCTCCGATTCCTCCTCAACCGAAACCAAATAAATAAGGATACGAAGCTGGTGATACTGAGCTCGATCGACCGAGCACTGTCTGAGCTACAGTGAGCGGAGCGAACGATGCAAACCAGACGCTTTGGCTCCACAGCGCGAGTTGCGCAGGGAGTGAGAGCTCGGTATCACCAGCGTAGTACCTTCCACATCTATGAACATTCAAGCGCCCGAAGGCACCCTCTCCGGCAAGTACGCCAACCAGATGCAAGTCGCCCACACTCCCGAAGAGTTCGTGTTAGATTTCATCTCGGCGTTTCCACCTGCCGGCGAGCTTGTCTCGCGCTTGGTTGTGAGTCCACGTCACATGAAGCGCATCCTTCGTGCGCTCGCCGAGAATGTGTCGCTCTACGAACAGCATCACGGGGCAATTCAAGAGGCTGATGAACCGAAGCTTCTCTCCGGAAGTTAACTTTTCTTGTCATGGCTAAAGACTACTATTCCATTTTAGGCGTTGCGAAAGGCGCATCCGACGACGAAATCAAAAAAGCCTATCGCAAACTCGCACATCAACATCACCCCGACAAAAGCGGCGGTGATGATACGCGTTTCAAAGAAGTAAATGAGGCGTATCAAGTCTTAGGCGATGCCAAGAAGCGTCAGACGTACGATCAGTTTGGTTCAGCCGCCTTCGAGCAAGGCGGCGGCGCTGGTCCTGATATGGGTGGGTTCGGCGGATTCGGTGGAGGGTTTGGTGGGTTTGATTTCAGTGGTTTTCAAGGTCAGGACTTGGGTGATCTCGGCGATGTGCTCGGCGAGATGTTTGGGTTCCGCGCCGGTGGGGGAGGTGGTCGCCAAGCGCGTGGAAAAGATATTGAAGTGGATGTCCGGATTGAGTTCCGTGACGCGGCGTTTGGTGCCCGTCGTTCTGTGAAGCTCTACAAGCCGTCCGTGTGTCGTGAATGTAAAGGTGAAGGTCATCCCGCCTCTGCCAAAGCCGACAAGTGTAAAGACTGTAATGGCCAAGGCCAGGTTCGTCAGGCTCAGCGTACGATGTTTGGAACAATTCAGACGGCGGTCACCTGTCCAAGATGTGCGGGTCGCGGTCAAACGTGGAGTGAGCAGTGCAAAGCTTGTAAAGGTGCTGGCATCGAACGTCGTGAACAAGAGTTGCAGCTTGATATTCCAGCTGGCATCGCTTCGGGTGAAATCTTAAAGGTTGCTGGTGAAGGTGAGGCGGCGGCACATGGTGCTCGCCCGGGTGACCTCTATGTCCGTGTCCATGTTCAAGAAGATCCGCGGTTCCAGCGAGAGGGGAATGATGTACACGCCAAACAGGAGGTTCCATTTAGTTTGTTAACGCTCGGTGGTGAGATTGAGGTGGAAACGCTTCAAGGAAAAACGACGCTCAAGATTCCAGAAGGGACGCAGCCAGGTACGCAATTCACCTTACGCAATCAGGGGATTCCATTCTTGCGCTCGTCTGGTCGCGGCAGTCATATTGTTCACGTTTTTCCGCATGTTCCAAAGAAGCTCACGAGAGAACAGCGTGATCTATTGGAAAAGCTAAAAGCAACCGATCTTTAATTCGTATATAGACCTATGTCTCTTTCGCCCTTTCCTAGCCCTACTCGTTCACGTGATTTCACTTTTTATCGATTATTGGCGACGCATTTCGGTGCAGCGGGGATTGCGCGAACATTCGAAGGTGCTCCACCTAAGGTGACGGAAGAGTTTCAAGCGGTTCTCGCCTCGGCTGAATACTTGGCTTTTGCTCAATCGTTCTTCACATTGGTTGAGAACGAGTGTTTGCGTATGAAGCTCGAGGCGCAGACGCAGGGAGTCGATACGGTGATTCATCAAATGCCTGCGCTGATTAGTCTTGTAAATTGTGTCGGCTATTTCCGTGGTCAGGATGGTATGTTTCGGCGTGAACATCCTACATCGGTAGGGGACACACAAAAGCTTCTGTACCAGATGGAGGATCGAGTTGAGAAGCTGTTGAATGACATTATTGAACTTATTCTCGCTTCTGAACCAGCGAAAGCCCAGTATAAAGAGCGGCTGATGAATTATTTTGTGCGATCTCGTGCCGGCGAAAAACCAACGACGCTTTGGTAGTGAAAAAGTCGGTTTCGTTTTATACTTGGAGCGATGTTTGCTCCTTTTGCGACGCCCTTCGTCATTGGCAATCTTCATATTCCTGCGGATGGATTGTTCTTGGTCGTGGCGGCACTATTGGGATTTGCGTATGGATTTGTAATTGGTCGCGATCGAGCGGTCATTATTTTGCTGTCGCTCTACATGGCGTTTTGTGTCGTGACGAATGCGCCAGTGATCGCCCGTATCAGTCAGGGGCTGGGGTTTGGTCGGGTACCGGCGCTGCAGGTTGGTTGGTTTCTCGGGTTGTTTGTAATCCTGTTTTTAATTCTCTGGCGTTCAGCGGCGTTGAAAAACTTGATTCGTGATCGTGGCCATTGGCTGCATGCGGGGATTTTCGGTCTGCTTGAAATCGGTTTTCTGGCGAGCGCGATGCTCTTTTTGCTGCCTTCAACCTTTATTGCCGGTCTTCCGACGTCGTTCCGTGTCGTTTTTTTGCATGACATAGCGCGTTCTATCTGGTTTATTGCGCCGATTGTCGGTCTTGCAACCCTAGGAAAACCGCCTGAAATGGATTTTTCAGAAGAATAAGCTCCGGTTGTAACAGTTTGACGGAAAAACCTGTATCTAGTAGTGAAAACAGCATGGATCGTCGGCACTTTGAGGCCTTCTATCACACGCATGTCGACCATGTGTTTCGATTTGTGCTGTTTCGCGTGGGACAAGATCGTGAGCGTGCAAAAGACCTGACGCAAGAGATCTTCCTCAAAGCGTTTCAAGCGTTTGAGCGCTATGAGCCAGAGCGAGGAGCGCGAGCCTGGATTTTCACGATCGCTCGCAATCATGTGTATAACGCTTACGCTCTTCAGAAAGAAACTGCGTCGTTAGACGAGATTGAAGGGCAATCCTCGCTTCAGGTGAGTTATTTCGACCCGCATGAAGCGAATGAACAGGAACGAGCGCTTGTTACGGCGCTCGAACAGCTACCGGAAGAAGAAGCTGAGCTTATCCGTCAGAAGTATCTCGAAGGCTGGAGTTTTGAAGAGCTTGCCAAGTCTTGCGGTAAAACAGCCGGCGCTCTCCGGATTCAAGCCATGCGCTCACTCAAACGACTTCAGAAATTATTGAAATCACCCTTTTAATATGGTTCGCCTGTGGCTCTCTCTCCGCCGTATACGGCAACGCGCAACTCCCCGTTCGAGTGAACGGAGAGAGATTGAGGCATATTTGAGACAGCACGATGCATTTGAAGATGTTCGCGCGGTTAGTTCTTGGGTGCGAGTGTTCTCCGGAGTCATGGCCGCCGTCTTGGTCTTGTGCGTTGGTGTAAGTTCGTACGCATACGCGTCAGAAGCGGTTTTGCCAAACACAGTGCTGTATCCTGTGCGTGAAGCTATTGAGCAGGTGGAAGTGGCGCTGGCCGTAACGCCGGTTCAAAAAGAAAAAGTGGAGAAAAAGCTGGAGGTGCGCCGTGCAAAAGAAGTTGAAAAGCTGACTGAGCTGAAGCGTCCTGTTCCGGCACCATTGAAAAAATATATTGGAGCAGGTGTTACAACAACAACGAAATCAGTGTTGAAGAAAGCGCAGCAAGAAAAGAAAGTGGAACAGGCAGAGAAGCGTGAGGAGCGGCAAGAAGAGGCGCGGAAGAAGGCGGAGGAGCGTTTACAGAGCCGATTTCGCCTTCCGCAGACCCAAGTTCGTGAGCAGAAGCAACACGAGCGTCAGGTATTACTTGAACAGCGTCGAAGTCATTTAGAAAAACGCACACAAGAACGGCAAAAACAGCAGGAAACAGCACGCGATCGTCAGCGGACTCGAACAGAGCGAGGGCGCTAGTGACGAACAAAGACTCTCTAGCCGGAACGGCCTCGATTCGCTACGCTTCGGTTCATGCTTCATCTTTGGAATACGCTTCATCGTAAGCTTGAGCCATTTATCCCGATCGAAGAGGGGAGGGCGGGAATGTATACCTGTGGCCTTACGGTCTATGACCGGGGGCACATTGGAAACTTGCGCTGTTTCCTGTTTGAAGATGTGCTTCGTCGTACGCTGCTTTTTTTGGGCTACAACGTAACGCACGTGATGAACATCACAGATGTTGGCCATCTCGTCAGTGATGGCGATGAGGGAGAGGACAAGATGGAGAAAGGTTCGCGCCGAACAGGAAAGACGGCCTGGGAAATTGCTCGTGAATATGAGGAGTGGTTTTTGAAGGATATTAAGGCAGTAGGGATGTTGATGCCTGACATGTTGCCGCGTGCGACGGATCATATTCAAGAACAGATTGAGATCGTAAAAGTTCTCGAAGAAAAAGGCTTTGCCTACAAAACATCTGACGGGATGTACTTTGATACGGCAAAATTTCCAGACTATGGAAAGTTGAGTGGCCAGAAGTTAAGTGAGAAAGAGGCGGGCGCACGTGTTGAAGTGAATGAAGAAAAGCGTAATCCAACCGACTTTGCGCTTTGGAAATTTACCCCGGTTGGAGTGAAGTGGCAGATGGAGTGGGAGAGTCCGTGGGGAAAGGGATGCCCTGGGTGGCATATCGAATGTTCGGCTATGGCGGCGAAGTATCTCGGCCAGCCCTTTGATATCCACTGTGGCGGCGTGGACCACATTCCGGTTCATCACGAGAATGAAATCGCTCAATCCGAAGCGGCCTATGATACAGCGCTCGCCAACTATTGGCTGCATAGCGAGTTTATTACCGTCGATGGGCAGAAGATGTCGAAATCACTTGGGAATGGCTATACACTGCAAGACATCACAGATCGTGGGTTTGATCCCGTAGCGTACCGCTATTTCTGCTTGGGAGCCCATTATCGCTCGAAGATTAACTTTACGTGGGAAGCGCTTGAGGGGGCGCAGAACGCGCTCCGGAAGATTCAGCGCTGGGTAGTGGATTACAAAAAGGCACAGACTGGAAATCAAGGTGTGCCCGATGAAACGGTTCTTTCTGATTTCCGCGCTGCTATCGCAGAAGATCTAAATACGCCAAAAGCACTCGCCTTAGTGCATGGATTATTGCGTACCTCTCCGTCGGATGCGGAAGCGCCCACTGTCTACTCAACATTGCGCGAAATGGACCGTGTTCTCGGCCTTGGCGTAGAAGATTGGCAATCGTCTAACGAAGTAATCCCTGCCGAGATTCAAGCGCTCTCTGAAGCTCGTCTCGCCGCTCGTGCTTCCAAAAATTGGGCAGAGTCGGACCGCTTGCGCGACGAATTAAAAGTAAATGGCTGGTTGGTTGAGGATGGCGCCACCGGAAGTAGTCTTCGAAAGCTCTAGCTGCTGTGGTATCCTGTCGCCATGGATAGCGGTTTTTTGTCCTCTTCAAACGAAACGCCGAAGGCGCCTGAGCAGGCGCCGGTTTCACTGACCCCTGAAGCGCAGCAGGCTCAGGCGCCTCTTCCAGCGATTGAGCAAAAAGTCTTCGCTGAAACGAAGCTTGAGTCGGAAGCGGTTCAGACACAGCCAGCCGTGCAAGTCATGGCTCAAGAGCCGCCAGCCGACCAGGCTGTGGCAGCCCCTGCTCCAGCCGCGATCGCCGTCCCACCGGACAAGGTGAGTGAAGATGTACAAAAGATTCTCGAAGACGGGCTTGAAGAGGCGATTGTAACGATGCCGGAAGAGGCGAAGCAGCGCTTCCTCCAAAAGGGCAAAGAAATTGGTACGATCGTCGCCGACATGGTTCGTCACTACAAAGTCGAAGTGAAGCGTGTACTCAGCATGTTAAAGGAATGGCTCACGGCTATTCCTGGGATCAACAAATTTTTCCTTGAAAAAGAAGCCAAGATTAAAACCGATCGCATTCTTGAGCTCGAACGACTTCGCCACGAAGCGGCCCCGGCCTAACTCTGATCTTTCCCATGCTCCTTCAAATTCCTTTGCAGACACCTTCGGTTGATACGTTGGTGGATGCGTCCCTCATCAGCTCATTTCGAGATCTCGCCTCCGAGCCGCTCGTTATTGCTGGTTTTTGGGTTGTGATGGGCGTTCTCTTCCTTATCGGTTTCTTGAATGTTCTGCGCTTTTTCTTGTTGCGTCGCGGTCGTTATCGAGACGCCTTTGATAAAAAGGTCTTTTTGATTCGCGTTCCAAAAGAGCTTCGAGCGGACGATAACCGTGGTGATAAAACGCAACAGCAGATCCAAGAAGCGATTGGGGTAATGGAGACGCTCTTTTCCACGCTTGGTTCGGTGAAGGGGCAGAAAGGGTTCATGACCTGGTTGTACGGCCGTACCGATGTCTTTGGGTTCGAAATTGTGGCGCATCGTGACAAGATTTCATTCTACGTTATCTCGCCCAACTCCTACGCTTCATTTATCGAACAGCAGATTCACGCGCAGTATCCGAATGCGCAGATCGATGAGGTGCCTGACTACAACTTGTTTTCCCCAACGAGTGTTACGCTTGGAAGCTACATCACCTTGCGTCGTCCAACCTATTTCTCTCTCAAGAACTATCGCAAGATGGAGTCTGATTCCATGAATGGAATTACGAATGCGTTGTCGCGTGTCGAAGCGGGGGAAGGAGTAGCGATTCAGTATCTTGTGCGAAGCGCTCCTAGTTATTGGAATAAAGAAGGCTTACGTATTGCTCGTGGCATGCAGCAGGGGAAGAAGCTGTCTTCGGTGGAAAAGCAGCCGGATTTGCTGTCTTCCGTTGGAAAGGATCTGAGCAAGATGATGCAGTCTTCGGGAGGAGAAAAGAAAGACAAAGAACCGTACCATCTCTCGCCGCTGGAGCAAGAAATGGTGAAGGGGTTGGAAGAGAAAGCATCGAAAGCGGGTCTCGAAGTGAACTTGCGCATCATTGCTTCGTCCAAGACGCCAGATCGCGCCCAGCGCTATTTAAACGATGTCTTAGCCGCCTACGGACAGTTCAATATCTACGAATACGGCAATAGCTTCGTAAAAAACATGCCGCGTTTTCAGGCGCCACTCATGCGTCACTTCATTTATCGTCACTTCGACGATAAGTATAAAATGACGTTGAGCTCCGAAGAAATGGCGACGGTCTATCACTTCCCACTGCCGTCTACCGAAACACCAAAGATCAATTGGCTCTTGAGTCGCAAGGCGTTGCCGCCATCAAATCTCCCGAAGGAGGGTATTTTGCTTGGTCATTCGGAATATCGTGGTCAGAGATACGATGTCCGCATCAAGCCGGGTGATCGTCGTCGTCACATGTATCTAATTGGTAAGTCTGGTACCGGTAAAACCGAAATGATGAAGGCGATGGCGCAGCAAGACATCGAAGAGGGGCATGGTGTCTGTATCATCGATCCAAACGGTGACTTTGCAGATGAAGCCTTGCAGTTCGTGCCAAAACATCGTGCCGACGACGTTATTTTCTTTGATCCGGGTGACTATGAGCGTCCACTCGGGCTTAACATGCTTGAGTTCGATCCGGCACATCCAGAGCAAAAGACCTTCGTTATTAACGAAATTTTGAAGATCTTCGATAAGCTCTACGATTTGAAATCGACGGGTGGTCCGATGTTCGAGCTCTACATGCGTAATGCGATTTTGCTCATGATGGAAGATGTTGAGTCTGGTTCAACGCTGATGGACATTCCGAAAGTGCTGGCCGACGATGATTTCCGTAACTACAAACTCTCAAAGTGTAAATCGCAACAGGTGAAAGACTTCTGGCAGAAAGAAGCCTTAAAAGCGGGTGGAGAAGCGAGTTTGGCCAACATGGTGCCATACATCACGTCCAAGCTCACGCCGTTTATCTATAACGACTACATGCGACCGATCATCGGTCAGCAGAAGAGTTCGTTTAACGTGCGTGAGGCAATGGATAGCCAGAAGATTCTGATTCTGAAACTGCCAAAGGGTACGATCGGTGAATTGAACGCCTATCTCTTGGGTATGGTGTTGGTGGGGAAGATCACGATGGCGGCCTTCGGTCGTCAGGATATGGATCCAAAAGATCGTAAAGACTTCTATCTGTATATCGACGAGTTCCAGAACTTCTTAACGGATTCTGTTTCAACGATTCTGTCTGAAGCACGTAAGTACGCGCTGGACCTCATCATTGCGCACCAGTTCTTGGGCCAGTTGGATGGAAACGAAGTGAATAAGAAGATCAAAGACGCCATCTTCGGTAACGTGGGAAGTATGTTTATTAACCGTATTGGTGTGGAGGACGCAGAATTCTTGGCCAAAGAATTTGCTCCTGTTTTTACGGAATACGACTTGGTAAACATCGAAGCGCTGACGTTTAACGTGAAGCTGCTCATCGATAACCAAGCATCTCGTCCGTTCAACATGAAGCCTACGCGTCCACGCATGCCAGCCAGTAAAGAATTAGCGAACATGGTCAAGGAATTATCACGCTACAAGTACGGTCGCCGTCGTGAAATTGTGGAGGCAGAATTGCAAGAGCGACAGAACGCAACTATGCAGGCCATGAGTGCTTCCAAGCCAGCAGATTCGTTCTTCTAGCACAAGTTTTCCCTAGAGGGGTTTCATGTTAGGATCTGGGCGACGCGTTTCGTTCTTTACGCGCTCAAAATAAATTTACTTATTCTTATGCAAAACGATTTTTCTTCTTTTTCAAGTGACAGTGACGATTCAACAGTGTTACGACCTGAGTTAGATCACGAATCTCAACATTCCAGAACGATTCGCCGATTATTCGAAGATCTCCGTGACCGCATCGACCAACTTGAGCGATTGATGGGGCAGGCGGGAACCGGTGGCGAGCACGCGTCCGTGGATATGGATGGAATTGTGCGTCGCGTGCGTAGTTCGAGTGGAAGTGAAGCGTATGCTCCGCCAAGCGCCTATCGTGTGGTAGACGGCGTGTTTGACGGTGAACACATGGTTGGGGAAGATGGAAAGCAGTATCTGGTTCCTCCTAACTACGCGTCAAAATCAAAGCTGGTAGAGGGCGACATGCTTCGCCTCACCATCACTGATGGCGGTCGCTTTATCTTCAAGCAAAAAGGGCCAAACGAGCGTCAGCGCATGATCGGGATGTTGGTCTACGACGAGCAAACGGATCACTGGTTTGTAGCAGCAAACGGGGCGAAGTACCGCGTTCTTACCGCGTCAGTAACGTACTACCATGGTGAACCAGGTGATGATGTGGTGATTCTCGTGCCTCGCGAAACTCCTTCTACCTGGGCAGCGGTTGAGAATATCATCAAACAAGGTGATAGCGATGAGGTGATTACTGCTGAGGAAGAGCAGCCGGTATAGAGTGTTGAAGCCTGAATATATACAAAAATACACCCGAGCACTGTTTGAGCCTCAGCGAGCGGAGCAAGCGACGCAGACCAGACGCTTTGGCTCCACAGCGCGAGTTGCGCAGGGTGTATTTTTGTATATATTCAGGCGTCATTCTAACTGTTTGCGATCTTGATGCTTGATGGGCATGATAGGCGTCGTATGCCATCGCTTAGCCAACGTCATCGACCGCATTCGTTTGCGGATGTCACCGGACAATCGCACATCACAGAACCGCTCCGTCGGGCTTTGGCGACGGGGCACTTGGCGCATGCATTTTTGTTTTCTGGGCCGCGTGGGGTGGGGAAGACGACGACGGCACGTATTTTGGCACAAGCACTGGTCTGCCAGTCGCTGAAAGACGGCGAGCCGTGTGGGGTGTGTGAAGCCTGTCAGGCGTTTCAAGCGGGAACGCTCGTTGATGTGATTGAGCTTGATGCAGCGACCCATACCGGCGTTGAATTGGTGCGTGAAGCGATCATCGAGCATGCTCGTTTTGTGCCGATGATGGGCAAACGTAAAGTCTATATCTTGGACGAGGCGCACATGCTGTCCACGTCGTCTTGGAATGCGCTATTGAAGACGTTGGAGGAACCGCCGGCGCACGCGTTTTTCATCCTGGCAACGACAGAGTCGCATAAAGTTCCAGCGACCATCGTGTCTCGCTGTCAGCGGGCGGATTTTCGACGTATTCCGGACCAAGAGCTTGCAGACCGTGTACGTTCGATTAGCGAAAAAGAGGGCTGGAAGATCAATGAAGATGTTGTGCGTTTGATCGTGTCTCGCTCTGAAGGGTGTTTGCGTGATGCGGAGACACTGCTTGGCCAGTTGGCGGCTTTAGGCGAGTCTGAGCTTACCCTTGAGCTTGCACATCTGATTGTTCCACCAAGCCGATTGCCGGTGGCAGCTGAGCTCATGACGCGCTGGACGAATCGAGATCTTGCCGCCTCGCTTGCCTATGCGCGTGAGTTATTCGATACCGGAATTGCTCTCGGTCCACTCTTTGACGACTTGTTGCTAGCTGTCCGTTTATTGTTGGTTGCAGGTGCGCTGCCAGCCCAAGCGAAAGACTGGGAACAGACTGAGTATCGTGTCTTTGTGCCGCTCGTTGGTCGCTGGACGCCAGCTGAGCTCCACGACCTCGCTATCTGTTTGATCGAACGCCGTCGCGATATTCGTTTTGGAGTCGATCCACTCTTTTTGCTTGAACTCACGAGTACGGTTGCGAGTCATAGATTGTTCGGGAGAAGTGCTGATTCGGCGCCGATTGTTACGCCGCCCGTGCCTCCGGTAGCGCTAAAGCCCCAGGCTCCAGTTGAATCGCAGCCTGCGTCACCGCCTTCGGTTACGAATGAACCGGTGGCTTCGGTTGCGTCAATTGCTGTTCAAGAGTCTTCACCTGAACCGATTCCCGAGTCTGCTCCAATCGAATCCATTCAGACGCCTCAGATTCCTACACCACCTGCTGCCTCCCAAGGCGGTTCTGATATCACGCTCGATGTCGTGCGTGCCAAATGGAATGCGATTATCAGCACCGTCGATGTACAGAATCATTCGCTGCCCTTCATTCTAAAGATCAGCCGTCCCGAGCAGGTCGAAGGGAATACGATCACGATTCGCTTCCAGTATCCATTCCATTACGACAAAATTATTTCGGACGGACGTCACAGAAAAGTGGTAGAAGAAGCCTTAAAGGCGGTACTCGGTCAGACGTTTCAGGTAGCTGGAACCGTTGGCGAAGAGCAGGGTCAGGATGGTCAGAAAAAATCAGACATGGTATCGAATATCTTGAAGGCATTCGGCGGAAATGTCGTCGAATAGCCGCATCTATGGCTCTTTGCTCATCTCTTCACGCAAAAGGTCTCGCGGTTGTGACAGAGTCCGGCCTAGGCGTCGGAAGTGTCTTGGGATTTGTTTTGGACACGGAGCGCGGATGTATCGTTCAAGTTGAAGTGCGTCCAGCGGGCTTTGTGCGAGGCCTTGTTGCGCATGAGCTTCTCATCGAGTGGAGTAGCGTGATTTCGTGGAATGAAAAACAGCTCGTGATACAAGACGCGGCTGTACCAGAGAAAGAGGCGACGGTTGTTCCCTCGATCGCCCCGAGTGTATGACCTTGATCGAAGAGGGGGTATTTCGTGCGGCGGCAGCTCTCTCGGTACTTGAAGCTCCTCCTACGTGGCCTGAGCTTGTAAATAGTTTTGACCGACGAACCGCAGAAACGCCGATTCCGCAATTAAGAGAAATACAAGTAGCAGCAGACGCGCTGGTTCGCGCGAATGTATTGACCTTCCAGCGTGGAAGATATTTTCCAACCTCGCTTCAGACAAAGTTGCAGCCGGTATTTTCTGGCGAAGAATGGATGCCGCGTAAGTTGCGCAAAGCGCGGAAGGTTGCTCGTTGGCTGGCTCGCTTAGACGGCGTTCGAGCGGTCTATGTATGTAACCGTACAGCCTTTGGATTGCCGCATGACGACGGCGACCTCGATTTTTTACTCATCGTACGTCATGGTTCGATCTGGCAAACGCGTGGTTTGGCTGGACTGCCTTTTTTGTTGCTCCGAGACCGTCCACAGCCAGGAAGACAAGATCGAGACGTGGTGTGTCTCTCATTTTTCCTTTCGGATCAAGCGTTGAATCTATCTGATTGTGTACTCCAGCCAGATGATGTCTATTTCCGGCAGTGGTTTTTGGGGCTCTTACCTCTCGTTGATGATGGAGTAGGGGAAGTATTTTGGAAGGTAAATGAAGGGCTGCGCGCTCGTCATCCCTTAGCGGAGCCTTGGATTCCGTCGCCTGATGTGCGCGTTACGGCGCCTCGTTTGCGCATTCCAGTGAGTGACGCGCTTGAGCGTGCGGCGCGTACTCTGCAATGGAAATATTTCCCACGAGTCATTCGAGAACGTGCCAACCAAGGAACGCATGTCATGATCTCCGATGAGCGATTGAAATTTCATGTAGATGATGGTCGTGAAGGGGTGCAACAAGCGTATGCAGAAGTCTGTGCTTCGTATGGCGTCACTCCGTGAGCGAATGACAGGTGTTGTGACGCGCGTCTTTCCCTGGACCTGGCGTCTCGCGATTTTAGCGTTGCCTTGGCAGACGCGTTGGTTCCAGGAAGGTCCACAAATCGCCGGATATCCATGGGAAGAGGGGAGAATCTCGATCTATGCCTCGCAACTCTTGATGTTGCTCGTGGTACTCGTGCATGCGTTTCTTCGTCGTTCGGAACATAGAACGCCCGTAGCTGAAAAGAGACGGAACTACCTTCCTTTTCTGTTGATCGCCGGATATTTCTTCGTATCTGTTTTCACGACCGCCTCCCTTCGAGCAACGGCAGAATGGTGGATAGAGGTGAGTATTCTTGTCCTATTTGTTCGGGTACTGATCCAGCGCATCACCTGGCGAGAGCTATCGTTCTGGTTTGTTCTCTCGCTTCTTCCGCATGCGTTACTAGGAATGACGCAAGCCCTCACTCAGCATGTTTTTGGCACGTCGCTTCTTGGAATCGCATCGCAAGATCCAGCGATCCGTGGGGTAGCGGTGATTGAATCTGGTGGCGTTCGCTGGCTCCGTTCCTATGGGGGATTCCCGCATCCGAATATCTTTGGAGGATGGCTGGTGATGGGGATCGTATGTGCGTATACGAATTTGAAACAACAGTATAGTCTCAAAAAAGAGAGAATATTTTATTATATACCACTTGTTCTTTTCTCGATCGCGTTAGCCGTAACCTACTCGCGTAGCGCGTGGTTAGCGTTAGGAGTGTTTGTTGGTCTCACGTTCTTGTCGATCGTGTTTTCAAAAAAAGACACCCAGAAACGATTGTCGCTACTCCTTCTTGGTATCACACTTGTGAGTTGTGCTGTTCCTATTCTCGTAAGACCTCACCTCTTTTTCGCACGAGGCCAGACAGGAGCACGTTTAGAACAAAAGTCCCTTTCAGAGCGCGCGCAAGGAATTCAAAATGGGTGGCGAATCCTACGCGCACATCCGCTGGCTGGATCTGGAGTGGGGGCGAATGCGTTAGTTATTGCTCAGCTTGATGAAAAGAAGGGAGGAGAGCCGTCTATCCCAATTTCGCCGCATGTAGTGCCGCTGTTGGGGGTATCTGAGACGGGGGTAATTGGTTTTCTATTTTTTATAGGATTAGCAATACATTTCTTTAAGACTGCGAGATCGCCTTTTTTTGCTTCTAAACATCCATGGCTCATTCATATGATTCTTTTTTGCTTAATACTCTTTCCTGTACTCGTTCTTGATCACTATCTTTGGTCTTACTGGAGTGGAAAGGCGCTTTTATTTTCTTCTACTATTCCTATAGTGATGCAATTTCGTCAGCGTTCGTAGATTATTGCAATAAAATAATGTCAGTGATACTGTCCTGCGGCCTGTAAGTCGCACGATGCGCTTGGCGTGAGGTAATTCTCCATGGAACGTCCAGAAGATCAGTCCGCCCCTTCCACCCTCGGTCTCGTGCTCGCCCCGCTGGACGGCACTGACCGGGCTGCCGCGGAGCAGCTCCTCCGCAAGTCGACCATCCGCCCCATCGGCGAGGGCGACAGCGTGGGCCACTTCGTGGTGGTCCAGGGCCGCGACGGCGAGCTCTACCAGCTCCCGATCGGCCAGATCGGGCGCCTCGCGGTGATGCGCCGCGGCTCGTGGCAGACGATGGTCTTCGGCATGGCCGACAGCGGCGACCCGCTGCAGGACCCCGCCGACCCGAGCTCGCCCAAGCCCCGCGCGGCCTGGAGCCAGTTCGCGCTCCTCGAGGCTCTGCCCAACGACGAGGCCACCACCCAGGACGGCGGCGGGTACGTGTTCACGCCGTTCGTGGTGCTCCCCGGCGACGGGCCGCTCCGCGAGCGCCTCTACGTCGTGGTCGACAAGGCCCCGAACCGCCCCCTCAACGGGGTGCAGACCTGGAACGCGCCCCGCGCCTTCCTCAAGCCCGCCGCCCAGGTCGAGGCCGCCCAGGTCATGGCGAGCCAGGCCTGCGACGTGCTCCGCGAGATCGGCGGCGTGACCGGCGACCTCTGCAAGCGGCGGCTCGTGCCGCTCCGCGCCACCAGCCCCCAGGACAGCTACTGGGACACGGGGCGCCTCCCGGCGGGCTCCGGCGTCAAGCGCCTCGGGTTCCGCTTCGCGGTCCCGGAGGTCGAGGGTGCCGACGAGACCGACGCGCCGAAGCCGCTGCACGAGCACGCCGTGCTCAAGCTCCGCTCTGAGGTCGTCGAGGGCGACGACCCCGACGCCAACAAGGGCGCCTGGGGCGGCTGGCGCTTCCGGCGCTTCAGCGAGGTGTACGGCGAGTGCACGAGCGACATGACGCTGGTCAACCTCGGGCTCCTCCGGGACGCCCTCGAGCAGATCGGCGCCTGATCGCAGTCTCATCTGGGCTCCGGCTTCACCGCCGTCCCGCATCGTGATCGCTCGCCTCAAGGTGTCGTCACGGTTCCTTTGAACGTCAGCGAACGGGCGCTGATGTTCCTCTCTCCCCAGGGCGCCGCCTTCGATCCTGCTCCACGTAGTCGAACGCAAGGCGGCGCCCTCCCCCGGATTCCTTTTTTCAGACCTGTTTCAAGAACGTTTTTCATACTTGACACCCCTTCCGCTCCTTGGCACTCTTGCCTCGTTGGTGGAATTAGCATTCTCGACTGTCGAGTGCTAACTCCCACCCGCTCTCATTCGTTCTTAATTGATTTTTATTCTCACTGAACGTGTATGAAGCTCCGTCCATTAGGTGACCGTGTGATTCTGTCGCCGCTCGCCAAAGAAGAAGTAACCAAAGGAGGGATTTTGTTGCCGGATACCGTTGATAAAGAGCGCCCAGAGCAGGGAAAAGTGGTGGCGGTTGGTCCAGGGAAGCTCCGCGAAGACGGCGCTCGTGTTGAGATGAGCGTCAAAGTCGGTGATGTGGTGATGTTCAAGAAGTACGCTCCCGACGAGTTCAAAGTCGACGGCGAAACCTACCTTGTGCTCGCTGAATCTGATTTGATGGCCGTTGTTGAATAAAATAATTTGTTATTTCACCTACATTTATGGCAAAAGTCATTGTCTATGGCGAAGAAGCTCGCCGTTTACTGAAGCAAGGTGTCGACGCGCTCGCGAACGCAGTGAAAACAACGCTTGGTCCAAAAGGTCGTACGGTTGTGATTGATCATGGCTATGGTTCGCCAACCATCACGAAAGATGGTGTGACTGTGGCAAAAGAAGTCCAGCTGGAAGACAAGCAGATGAACCTTGGTGCCGAGCTCGTAAAAGAGGTTGCCTCCAAGACAGCTGATGTGGCTGGTGACGGTACAACCACGGCTACGGTGCTTGCTCAGGCCATGGTTGGCGAAGGGCTGAAGAACATCACGGCTGGTGCCAACCCATTGGCGGTTCGCCGTGGCATGGAGAAAGCCTTGGAAGCGATGGTCAAAGAACTTCAGGAAAAAGTCTCGCAGCCTGTGTCGGGTGACATGATCGAAAGCGTTGCCTCGATTAGCGCCAACGACCGTGAAATCGGGAAGACGATTGCTGACATGGTGAAGAAAATGGGCCGCGATGGTGTCATTACTGTTGAAGAGTCCCAGACGTTCGGCATCAGCGAAGAGACGGTGAGCGGTATGCGCATCGACAAAGGCTATGTTTCGCACTACATGGTGACGAACCAGGATCGCATGGAAGCGGAATACAACGATCCACTCATTCTTGTGACGGATAAGAAGATCTCGTCGGTTCAGGAGCTTGTGCCAATTTTGGAAAAAGTCTTGAAGGCTGGAAAGAAAGAGCTCGTGATTGTCGCCGAGGATTTGGATGGTGAAGCGCTTGCGACGCTCGTCGTGAACAAGCTTCGCGGTATCTTCAATGCGCTCGCGATCAAGGCTCCTGGATTTGGTGATCGTCGTAAAGAGATGTTGCAGGACATTGCCATCGTGACCGGCGCGACGTACATCACTGAAGACATGGGCCGCAAGCTCGACTCGGTTGAATTGGAAGATCTTGGAAGCGCTCGCAAAGTTGTGTCTTCCAAAGAATTCACGACCTTTGTCGATGGCAAGGGTGACAAGAAAGAAATCGAGAACCGCGCTGCATCGCTTCGTGTAATTCTGGAGAAGACTGAATCCAGCTTCGACAAAGAAAAGCTCCAGGAGCGCTTGGCAAAGTTGTCCGGTGGTGTTGGCGTCATCAAGGTTGGTGCTGCGACCGAGGTCGAGATGAAAGAAAAGAAGCATCGTATCGAAGACGCAATTGCTGCTACCAAGGCGGCTGTTGAAGAAGGAATTGTGCCAGGTGGTGGTGTCGCCCTGCTTCGTGCCATGTCTGTCTTGGAGAAGGTAAAAGCAGAAGGTGAGGAGTTGATCGGTGTGCGTATCGTACGTCGTGCAGTCGAAGAGCCTCTTAAGACGATTGCATCGAACGCTGGCAAGGACGGCTCCGTCATCGTTGAAGAGGTGAAGAAGCTGTCTGGTACGATGGGTTATAACGCTGAAGATGATCAGTACGTTGATATGGTGAAGGCGGGTATCATCGACCCAACCAAGGTCACGCGCTCTGCGCTTCAGAACGCAACCAGCGTCGCTTCGCTCTTACTCACAACGGAATGCGTGATCACTGAGAAACCGAAGAAAGAAGAGCCAGCCGCTGGTGGTCACGACCACGGTGGGATGGGTGGGGGAATGGGATTCTAAGCACCAAGCACACAAAAACACCTCGCGTGAAGACGAGGTGTTTTTGTGATCGAGTGAACGAGTTTAGTTTTGGAAGAGCAACATCGAAGTGAGATCGCGCAGATGCTCGTTTACGAGAGCGTGTTTGTAACATTCCTGCAAAACAGTGAGCGGAACGAGTGTGTAAAACGCTGGTTGAGGTGATGGAAGTTTGTTCACCGCTTCTTCTAAGACGATTCGTGGAAGCTGAATGAGGTGATGTTCATTCTGTTTGTCGGCGCGTCCGCTGTCGCCTGGGGCAAGGTGAGAGAAGAGATGCTTCGCTTCAGGATGATCAACGAGATCGGAGAGTGGTGGAACTTTGCCCTGTGACTTCAAGAAGGCGAGATTGCCGGGTGAGAACTTGCAGCTATTCACGAGTGTCAGCCCTCGGTTCTGATAGCCGCGAGCCGCATTGCCCGGCTCGAACGCAGCTTGAACCAACAGGTTCCGCTGTTCGTCGATGAATAGGACGAGCGTGCCTGTGCCTTGACGATAGATTGGCTGATCCCACCCGCGTGGCTGGAAGCCATCTGGTTCCTGTTCAAATGAGGTACGTGTTCCAATAATCTCGAAAAACGAGTTGGCGAGCTTCCCGTCTTTGAATTCCCAGCCTTGCATCTGTTCCAGTGGGATGTCTTCCTGTTTGATGCGTCGACGAGCAACGAGTGGCTTCAAAAACTGCTCCTCAAGTTCAGAAAACGTGTTAATAGACAGCATATGTTGATAGGGGAGTAGGAAGATTGGTCGAATTGTACTAGGATACTAGCCATATGGATACCCAACAAACCCCTCCAGAAGTGGTGAACGGCGTGCCAACTGGCGCTGCCCCAGCCTTTGATGCCAAAGATGTTCAGGAGAATAAGTTCATCGCCGCCTTGTCGTACATCGGTATTTTGGTGCTGATCCCATTATTCCTTGCGCGTAAGTCCGCCTTTGCTCAAGAGCATGCCAAGCAGGGTGTGATTTTGTTCATTGTCTGGATCGTGGGTAGTCTCGTGTTCTGGATCCCGCTTCTTGGCTGGTTGCTCGCTCTTGTCATCGCGATCGGTGCAATCGTGGCCTTCGTGAAGTGTCTCATGGGTGAGTTCTGGGAAATCCCGGTTCTCGGTGTCTGGCGCAAGAAGATTCATCTCGAAAAGCTCTAGGATCGCCTAGCCCTACAAAAACCAACGAAGCCGCGGTATGCTCCTCGCCATGATCCAAGATCTGCAGGAGCGTATCGCGGCTTTACGGTTGAAGGTGGATGAAGCCTGGGCTTTACTTGGCCTGGATGCGATCAAACAAGAAATAGCAGCACTGGAAGCGGCCACCATGTCGCCAGATTTTTGGACTGACCAGGAGCGGGCGCGTAAAGAGGGTCAGCAGTTAGCTGAACTCAAGCGGTCTTTCGACGGTTGGAGTGGATTGCGGATGTCTCTTCTTGAATGTGAAGAATTGGGAGAGATGCTAGCGCACGAAATGGATGAATCGCTTCAAGAGGAGCTCATTGAGCGTTTGAAGAAGTTAGAAGAGGAATATTTATCTCGTGAGTTTGAACTGCTGTTTTCTGGTGCGCATGATGGAAAGTCGGCCATTCTCTCAATTCATGCAGGTGCTGGTGGAACAGACGCACAGGATTGGGCAGAGATACTTATGCGTATGTTTGCGCGATACGCGGAGCGAAAAGGCTGGAGTATTAAATTACTCGATGAATCCCGCGGAGGTGAGGCAGGGATCAAGTCGGCAACGATGATGATTGAAGGTCGCTACGCCTACGGCAATCTGCGAAGCGAGGCAGGCGTCCATCGCTTGGTTCGTCAGTCGCCGTTCAATTCTGACGCGCTCCGTCAGACATCGTTTGCCCTTGTCGAAGTGATTCCGGAGATCGATGAAGACGTGGATGTTGAGATTAAGCCGGAAGATTTGCGCATCGATACGTTTATGAGTGGCGGCAAGGGCGGCCAGTCCGTCAATACGACTTATTCGGCGGTGCGTATTGTGCACTTGCCGACCAAGATCACGGTTTCGTGTCAGAACGAACGTTCGCAGACTCAGAATCGCGAAATGGCGATGAAGATTTTGAAAGGGAAGCTCTTACAGATCAAAGAAGAGCAACTCGCCAAAGAAAAGCAGCAGTTGCGTGGCGAATTCCATAGTGCCGAGTGGGGGAACCAGATTCGCTCATATGTGCTTCATCCATACAAAATGGTGAAGGATCACCGCACGGAAGCGGAGACATCGGATCCGGATGCGGTGCTGGATGGAGATCTTGATCGTTTTGTGGAGGCGTATCTGCGCTGGCGGGCGAAAGGGGTGGATCGAGCGGCCGAGCTCAACAAAGAATAAGAACAAAGGATCTGCTAGAGCAGGTCCTTTTTTCGATAGTCGTTCATGATGTTGTGTGCGTGACGAGTTGGTTCTGGGAGGCGGTGTTTCTTCACGCAGGTTTGGATGAGGGCTACAGATTCATCAACGGTGATCTTATGGCCAGGTGAAATAAACATGGGTTTCACGTCTTTCTTGGTTCGTAACGCTGCCCCGATAATTTCTTCAGGATGATGACGGTCTCTAAGATAGCTGAACGAGCCCGGCTCTTGTGCAGGTTCTTCGTACACGCCGGTCAAAACACTTTTTGCGCAGCCAATCGTTGGAATATCGAGTAAGACACCAAGATGTGACGCGATCCCAATTCGGCGAGGATGCGCGATTCCAATGCCATCGACAGCGATCAGATCGGGCTTCGTTTCAAGTTTTTCCCAAGCTTTCAGTAAAGAAGGGATTTCACGAAACGAAAGAAGCCCTGGAATATAGGGAAATGTAACCGTATCTTTTACGAACACATGATCAACGAGTTCAAGTCCGGGATAGCGTAGCACAACAAAACCTCCATAAAACGTCGTCGAATACAGATTCATGCTGATATCGCAGCCAGCGATTAGTTGTATCTTTTTGTTGAGTGGCTCGATCTTCACTTGGTCCCGCAGCTGCTTTTGAATCTCAATGGCTTCTTTTGGTGTGACGTCCCAGTTATGCAAGGGTCCTGACATAGATCTCTACCATCTTCCTTTCTACAGAAATCTTCAAGGCTGAGAAATGAGCACTGAATCTGGTATCATGTCTCGGTATGTCGGATACGCCCTTTTCTATCGAGCTTCCAAACGAAAAACCATCCTTTCGTGAAATTCTCTCCGCGCTTCCTGAGGCGCTGCGATTTATTTTCTCGCTCGATCGTGTATTTGCCTGCTTGCTGGTCTTTATTCAATTCTTGAATGTTCCACTAGGAATCGGTTCGGTATTAGCAATTAAGCATCTAACGGACGCGCTTACGGCGGGAAATGCAACGCGTGCGTGGCAATGGCTAGGTGTCATGATCGTTGTTTCTGCTATAGCGATGATTGCAGATGTGGCTCGCGGCATGATTAACGATGTGTTGCGCTATAAGATCCAGATTGGCATCACGCAGCACTGGCTCGAGCACATTAACGCGCTCCCGTACCACATTTTAGAAAACGCACGTTTTCAGTCATTAGCGCAGGCCTTTGAACGCAAGTCGTACATGTTTTGGAATGTGGGAATGAGTTTGATGTGGATCTTGTCAGGCTTTTTTGAATGTCTGGGTTTGCTTGCAGTGTTTGTGTATTTGCCGTGGCAAGCGGTTGTCATCTTCTTGATTGCCCAGATTATTCGCATCGTTCTGATGAAGCGCAATCAAAAATGGAGTTGGGATGTCGTCGATGCGGAAACGCGAGAGGGAAAGCGTGTGAACTACTATCAATCAGTTCTGACACAGCTTACGACTATCCAAGATGCGAAAGCCTTTGGATTTGGTCAGGCGTTTCTTGCGCGTTGGAAAAAGATGTCTGCATCACTCCTTCAGGCGCGCCTTCGTGCAACCTATGGGAACGCGGTTACAACGGCTGCCGGGGATGGCGTTCAGTTTTTAGGTTTGATGATAGGGCTTGTGATTGTTCTCATGAGCGTTCTCGCGGGTGAGCGAACGGTGAGTGTGGTCGTGGTGTTCATGACGACGCTCTTTCAATTCCAAAAGGCAATTGCCGGTCTTGCCTGGAACATCACCTGGTTCAGTACAGAGAGCGTCATTCTTCCTGTTTTTAAAGCGTTCTTTGCCGTTCCGAGAGAGGTTGAAAAAGGAAGGTCTCTCCCAAAGGGTCCGCTCACCATCTCGTTTCAAGATGTGTGGTTTCGGTATCCAGGAACAGAGCAAGATATTCTGCAAGGAGTTACGTTGACCTTTACGCAAGGTGATCACTTGGCTCTCGTCGGGTTAAACGGCGCGGGAAAATCGACGTTTTTGAAATTGTTGATGGGTATGTACCAACCGACTCGGGGAGAGATTCGTGTAAATGGAGTTCTGTTACAAGACCTAAAGCCGTCTCTCTGGCGTTCTGCATTAGCCGTTCTCTCTCAGACGGTTCATCGGTATGATGACGCGTTAGAAGAGCAGATCCTCTACGGAGACATTCAAAAACCGAAGAATCGCACGCGTTTGCAGATGGCAACTCACGTAAGTGATTTGGACGAAGTGATGTCAGGTCTTCCAAAAGGTATTCAGACACATATCGGAAAGCAGTACGCGATCGAATCGGACGATCCGATTGAGCTGTCTGGAGGTCAGAATCAGCTCCTTGCTATCGCGCGCACGCTTTATCGAGATGCGAAAGTTTATATTTTTGATGAGCCAACCTCAGCTGTGGATGCGGAAAAAGAAGAACATTTCTTCTCCTCTTTACCGGATGCGCTGCAATCACGTGCCCTTGTTTTTGTTTCACATCGCTTTTCCACCCTACGCCGCGCCAAGCGTATTCTAGTGATGGACCAGGGAAAAATCATCGAAGATGGTACGCACGAAGAGCTCCTCGCAAAACAAGGTCGGTACGCCGAGCTATTTGCGCTTCAGGCCAAGATGTATCAATAGTAGGGGATATGGTTCGTGCTCCACGTGATATCAAAGCCACACTTGCGTCCCTGGGCGCTCGTCCTGAGAAGGCTTTTGGCCAGAACTTTTTGATTGATGCGACCGTTTTAGGCTCGATTGTAGAAGTGGCTGAATTGTCTCCAATGGAAGCAGTGCTTGAGATTGGGCCAGGTCTCGGTGTCCTTACGGAGGATCTACTTGCGACGGGAGTGAGTGTGTATGCCATTGAGCGCGACCGGAAATTCATCGATCATTTGCTCGCGGCCTTTGGACCAAAGGGTCAAACGTTCTTTTTAACGCAAGGCGATGCGGCGAATCTTCATTGGAATGAATTATTACCGGAAAATCGTCCGTGGAAGTTGGTTTCAAATCTCCCGTATGCGATTTCTTCCTATGCGCTTCGAACGGCTCTGTGGGCGCCTCGTCCGGCAACGCGCGTCGTTGTCATGCTTCAGCGTGAAGTGGCGGAGCGTGCGCTTGCGTTGCTGAATAGTAAAGGAGATTCCTCTCAGGCTTCGCTTTTGTCGCTCATGGTAGCGCTCAGCTGCGCGTCTGGTTCAATCGTGCGTCGTGTTGCGCCTGGCTCGTTCTTTCCACCGCCAAAAGTTGAGTCCGCTGTTCTCTTGCTTGTTCCGCTATCTCATGAAGAGCGCTTGGTACGCTGGGGAATCGATCCAGAATCTATTATGACGCTCGCCAAACGCGGTTTTGCTCACCCTCGTAAACAATTATTTTCTACTCTCGGCCTCCGTGAACGAGCCGAAGAGCTGGCAGCGGCTATCGGTGCGCCAAAGGAGGTCCGACCAGAGGCATTGTCCGCCTCCCAATGGGCCACCCTGACCCGCCTTTTGACCCCTTCCGCCGGAGGCCCCGCAGCTCATGGGGATAAATGACGGACCTGTGTGCTTGACACTCAAAACGAGTTCCACTAAACTACCGGCACATCGATAAGGAATTGCCTCGGAAAGTCCTGGAAACAAGCCTTCTCGAAGACCCTTGGACAACAGAAGAGTGACCGCATAATGAAACGTCTATAATTGTTGAATCTATCGACATTTATTGTCGGTATGATTTTTACTGAGAGTTTGATCCTAGCTCAGGATGAACGCTGGCGGCGTGGCTAAGGCATGCAAGTCGAGCGAATTCGTTTTTGTAGCAATACAGAAGCGGGTTAGCGGCAAACGGGTGCGTAACACATTGGTAACCTACCTCGAAGTCGGGCACAACCAGCCGAAAGGCTGGCTAATTCCACGATGGTTATCCAGACGTAAAGTCTGTATATAAAGCAGCAATGCGCTTCGAGAGGGGCCTATGGCCCATCAGCTAGTTGGTAAGGTAACGGCTTACCAAGGCTATGACGGGTAGGGGGTGTGAGAGCACGACCCCCCTCACTGGAACTGAGATACTGTCCAGACACCTACGGGTGGCTGCAGTCACGAATATTCCCCAATGGACGAAAGTCTGAGGGAGCGACGCCGCGTGCAGGATGAAGGGCTTCGGCTCGTAAACTGCTTTTGTCAGGGAAAAAATCTGATGGTACCTGAAGAATAAGTGGTTGCTAACTCTGTGCCAGCAGCAGCGGTAATACAGAGACCACAAGCGTTATCCGAATTTATTGGGCGTAAAGGGTCCGCAGGCGGCAGTGTGCGTCATTGGTTAAACCTCAAGGCTCAACTGTGAGACTGCCCGTGATACGACACAGCTAGAGATCGGGAGAGGTAAGCGGAATTGCCGGTGTAGTAGTAAAATGCGTTAATATCGGCAAGAACACCAAATGCGAAGGCAGCTTACTGGAACAGTTCTGACACTCAGGGACGAAAGCGTGGGTAGCGAAAGGGATTAGAT